>CAVFQD010000005.1:8672-57653 GCA_963624605.1 Eshraghiella crossota
GTACAGGACACACAGGTATACGGTTAAAAACGAGATTTTTTGAACTCCTAAGGGTTAGTTGTGAGTTCGATTCTCGCAGGGGGTGCCAAAAAAGCCAAGTCGAAAGACTTGGCTTTTTTAATGAAGCGCACCTAACGGTGCATGAAAAGTGAAGCGGTGCTTTTAAGCACCATGAAAAATGTATTTGTGTTCAAAAATAAAAGTGCGCTTTGCTTCATGCAAGCGATAAGCGAGTGCTTTGTGTTGCGTAACAACGCAAAGCAATATTTTTATAATGCGCCGTAAAAGTCCTCTTAATGATACTTTGGGTGGCGTATAATTAAGTTACGAATATAAAAAGGAGTGTTAAATTATGAAAATAACAGTTGAGTTGCGAAAGGCTTTTTTAGATGCCAAGAAAAATATCGAGGTTTCGTTTGAAAGAAAAAACGGAAAATTTGAGCACAAAACCAGCATTGATAAAGAGGAAAATATTCTTCGTGACCGCTTGGAGGATGAGCTTGAGAGGATAGAAGAGGAACTCGACGAGCTTGAAGATAAGTATCCTGATGATGAAGCTTCGGAAGAGTACGAAGCGTGGGAAGAAAAATGCGACAAACTTCGTGAAAAGATAGAGTCGCTTGAGACACAAATAGACGATATTGAGGATTAAATTCCGCTAAAAAACTCGGCTGTAAGTTTTATGCTTACAGCCGTTTTTGCTTAATCTTCAAACATTCCGAAGCCCTCGACCGAGGTTACGGGCAGGGAAAAAAGTACTGTTCCCGCATCGGAGCTCGGGCCTGCCTTTTCCAAAACGGAACGCATTATTTCGGATTTTTGCTCTTTTCTTGCGACAATGAAAATCATTTCTTTTTCGCTTGCTAACGAGATGTTGAGGAAGTGTGCCGCCTCCTCCGAGGCTGTGCCTTTTCCGTGTATAACCGTTCCGCCTGTCGCGCCTGCCGCCCTTGCGGCGTTCATAACCTTGTCTGTCCTGCCCTCGTTTGCAATCGCAACAAGCAGCTCATAGCTTGCGCTTGTTTTCGGGAGCTCTTTTTTCGGCATTTCGCCCTGTGCTAAAATACTCACGCTTTTTCCACCGCCTATACTTTTTATCGGCACGGAAATTGTAATTCCGTGTCCGGGTACGCCTATATAAAGGCGCCGTTTGATTTCTTTTATCAGCTTCTCGGCTTTTTCCGAGTTTGCGACGGCTATTACGATACGCCGTTCGTTCGAATCAATGCCCAACAGGTCAAGCATACTTTGAACAGCCGTTCCGTGCCCGTATACGGTCAGAAAAATCGGAACATCCTGCTCGTTGTGAATTCGGACAAGCTCTTTTATATCGTCCGGAGAAACTACGGTTATTATATATTCCACCCTTTAAGCCTCCTCCCAGAATTCAATAATGTCAAGATCGTTATATGTTTCCTGCTCGGGTGTCGCTTCGTCTTTTCTTTTACGCTCAGAAACAAATCCGATAGCCTGTATCGTAAGCAGCGGCATCATTGCGACAAGTGCCACAAGACCGAAAGCGTCACGCAGAATGTTACCGCCGAAAGCATGGCATATTCCGATTATAAACTGGAGCATAAATGTCGCCGTCATAGGACCCGAGGCTACGCCGCCCGAGTCAAAGGCGATAGCCGTGTAAATGTCGGGAACAAAGAACGAGAGTACAAGGGAAATCACATATCCCGGAACGAGAAACCACATAAGTGAAATTCCCGTTATTACCCGAAGTGCCGAAATTGCCATTGCCGCCGAAATCGCCACGGAAAGTCCGAGCTTTATGCTCTTGCCGGATATTGCGCCTGCGCTGACCTCTTCTATCTGCTTTTCGAGTACGGCTACGGCAGGCTCTGCGGAAATTACAAACCAGCCGAGCAATGCGGCAATGGGGATAACAAGATATTTGTATCTGCCCTCACCGAGCGTAACTCCGAGAACTGCTCCGAGTGAGGAAAAGCCGACGTTTACACCCGTAAGGAACAGAACAAGCCCGATATATGTGTAGAGTATACCGATTGTTATTTTGGTAAATTTTCGCTTTGAAAGTCGGAGGGAGAAAAACTGAA
Source organism: Eshraghiella crossota (assembly GCA_963624605.1). Taxonomy (GTDB): domain Bacteria; phylum Bacillota; class Clostridia; order Oscillospirales; family Acutalibacteraceae; genus Fimenecus. The sequence goes on from CAVFQD010000005.1 coordinate 10,736, forward strand.
ACAGTAAAAATATGAAGAAAATCGGCAATAAAGCGAGTGCGACCTCCGAGAAGTAGTGCGGAACAGCCGACAGGTAGGTTTTGCCTATTTGAACTGTGCTGTCATATACCGCTGTTGAAATTTCCGCCGTTGCATCGCCTCCTGAGCTGAACAGACCGAGCAAAAGGACAGAAAGGATAGGGCCTATCGAGCAAAGCGCAACAAGGCCGAAGCTGTCCGCCTCCGCGTCTTTATCGCTTCGGGAATGTGCGACGCCTACGCCGAAAGCAAGGATAAACGGAACGGTCATGGGGCCTGTTGTAACGCCGCCCGAGTCAAAGGCGATACCGAGGAAATCGCTGTCGGTAAAAGCCGCAAGGGCAAATACGACGGCATAGCAGGCGATTAAAAACCATCTCAGCTTTGCGCCCGTAAGAATTCTGAGCATACAAAGCGCGAGGAAGAAGCCGACGCCCGCACCGACGGTTACAATCAAAACCTTGTTCGGAATATGCGGAACGGTTTGGGCAAGCACCTGTAAATCGGGCTCGGCAACGGTTACCGCAAAGCCGAGGGCGAAGCTGACAAGCAAAATAAGCGGCAGATTTTTAGTGGCTGTAAGCGAGGTTCCGATTTTGCTTCCTATCGGGGTCATTGACATTTCCGCTCCGAGCGAAAAAAGACCCATGCCGATGACCAGAAATAGTGTGCCGAGAAGAAAACTCAGCATCAGGTCTGTCGGTATGGGCGCTATTGTAAGCGAAAGGGCAATGACAACGGCTACGATGGGTAATACGCTTTTTGCCGATTCGGAAAGCTTTTCTGAAATAAGGGCATATTTGTGTTTAAGGCGGCGATCTGCCATTGGGTCACCTCTTTATTCGGATTTTTATCTTAATATGAAAATAATTATACGGCAGAAAAATGAACTTGTAATGAACAACCGTAAAATAATAGAAAAAATTTCAGAAAAAGCTGCAAAAATCGACAAAAATATCGATATTGCTCATTTTAGCTTGATTTTTGCGAGTCCTGCCTCTGAGGTTTCCTTGTATTCCGACGACAGGTCAAGTCCCGTTTCTTTCATTGCCTGAATTACATTGTCGAGAGAGATTCTTCTTGTGTTCCAAAGGAAGTTTGCAAGGTTTACGGCGTTTATCGCCCTCATGGCGGCAACCGCATTGCGTTCAATGCATGGGATTTGAACAAGGCCGCAAATCGGGTCGCAGGTAAGGCCGAGATGGTGCTCGATTGCGATTTCGGCAGCATATTCGGTTTTGTCTATGCTCAACTCAAACAGCTCCGACAGAGCCGCCGCAGCCATGGCGCAGGCACTGCCGATTTCAGCCTGACAGCCGCACTCCGCACCCGAAATCGAGGCGTTGGTCTTGATAAGATTTCCGATAAGACCTGCGGTCATAAGCGCTTTTATTATCTGTGCGTCACCGAAGCCGTTTTTCCTTTGCTGATAGTACAAAACCGCAGGAACAACGCCCGCCGCACCGCAGGTCGGAGCGGTAACGATAGTTTCGCCCGAGGCGTTCTGCTCGCCGACGGCAAAAGCATAGGAGCAGACAATTCTGTTTTCCTTCGTTTCGGCTTTTTCGTCTATGTGCTGACTGTTGTAGAGAGCCTTTGCTTTTTTCTGAATGTTCAGCCCGCCGGGCAGTATGCCCTCGTCGTTTAATCCGTTGTGTATGGAACGCTTCATAGCCTCCCATACCGTTTTCATATAATCCTCAAAGCCGTCGGCTTCGTTTTCTTCGACATATTCCCACAGCCTCATTTGTCTGTCGCGGCAGTATTCCGCAATTTCATTGAATTTGGTGTGGCGGTAAATCACGGCTTCAACAGGCACATCTTCGCCCTCAAATATAATATCTCCGCCGCCTACGCTGAAAACACGAACGGAGCTTATTTCCCGACCGTCCCTGTATGCCGACAAGAGCATTGTGTTGGGGTGCGGAAGCTCCTCACCGGTAAAGTCAAATTCCACATCGCATTTTACGGGGGATAGGGTCTTGCGTATTACGGTGTCGGTTCCGTGTCCCTTGCCCGTCTTGGCAAGCGAGCCGTAAAGAACGGCTTTGAAATAATCGGCTTGTCTGTTTCTCGCTTTAAAAATTTCACAAGCCCTTTCGGGGCCGATTGTGTGAGAGCTTGACGGACCTCTGCCGATTTTATATATATCGGTAACCGAAAGCATACCCGAAGCGATAGGCTTTACGGATACGGCGTGAGCTCGCTCATAAAAAGAGTTCATCGGAACATTGAAAATCTCCGATAACTTGAAAACATGCAAGGCGGACGGCTGGGAAAGACCGTTTTCCCATTTTGAAACCGCGCGATTGCTTATACCGAGCCTTTTACTCAGCTCCTTTTGAGACATTCCTGTTTTTAACCTTAGTTCCTTTATTGTCTGTGAGCAAAACCTTTCCGTAAAATCAACCCCTTACCTTTTTATATTACCACAGGAAACATCAACTATAAAGTAAAAACGCAAAAAAAATCCGCATAAAGTCAACTTTTGGTTGATTTTATGCGGGACACATATATTCAATGAGGGCAAATTTGCGAAAATTCCGTTATTCACATTCGCATATATTTTTTCTTGTTTGCAAAATTGAGGACGGGGTTACCGAAAATTCATCAAGACCCCATTCGCAAAGCTTGGGGATGAGGCGTGTATCGGCTGCCGCCTCTCCGCACATACCGACGGGTATTCCTGCCTTTTTTGCGTTTTTGACAGTCGCTTCGATAAGCCGCAGAACCGCAGGCTGAGTCGGGTCGTACAGCTCGGAAACAGAGGCGTTTCCTCTGTCTACCGCCATGGTGTAGCCGGTAAGGTCGTTTGTTCCTATGGAAAAGAACGCAACCTCCTTTGCGAGCAAATCGGAAATTATCGCCGCAGACGGCGTTTCAATCATAACGCCTACGGGGATGTCGGCAAACCTGAGACCATCGTCTTTAAGTTCGTTTTTGCACTCCTCGATAAGCGTCTTTGTCCTGCGAACCTCGTCAAGCGTTGTTACAAGCGGAAGCATAACCTTTATGTCGCCGAAAACCGCCGCACGGAGAATTGCACGAAGCTGGGTCTTGAAAATTTTGGGGTTGTCAAGACAGTATCTTACCGCACGGTGTCCGAGGAACGGGTTGTCCTCTTTTTCGATTTTAAGATAATCTATCGCCTTGTCTCCGCCGATGTCAAGCGTGCGGATTATAACCTCTTTGCCGTCCATTGTCTTTGCGACGGTCGAATAGGCTTCGTACTGCTCCTGCTCGGTCGGGAGAGAGGTTCTGTCCATAAACAGGAATTCGGTTCTGAAAAGTCCGATGCCCTCGCCGCCGTTTTGTATTACATTTTGTGCGTCCTCCGCCTTGCCGATGTTGCCGTACACACGCTTTTTGACGCCCGATTTTGTAACGGTTTCCTTTGAAAAATATTCGCTCAGACTTTCTTTTTCCTTGAGATATGCGGCTTGCTTGTCTCTGTACTCTTTAAGCTCAGCTTCTGTGGGGTCGGTAAACACCTTGCCCTTGAAGCCGTCGGCAATAAGCATATCGCCGTCCGAAATTTTTTCAACAGCGTTGACAACCGATAAAACGGCGGGGATACCCATTGCACGGGCGAGAATTGCGCTGTGGCTCGTAACGCCGCCGACTTCCGTTATGATTGCCGAGACATTGTCCTTGTTTATCTGCGAGGTCATGGACGGAGTAAAGTCCTTGGCAATGAGAACCGAGCCCTTGGGCACGGCTGAAATGTCTACACTTTTAACACCCAAAAGCAGGCGCAAAAGGCTGTCTCTTATGTCCTTGACATCTGAGGCGCGCTGACGGGTAAGCTCGTCGTCAACGCCGGAAAACATATCAATAAACATTGTGCATACGCTGTCCGCCGCCGCTTCTGCAACAGAGCCGTTGTCAACAGCTTCCTCCATTTGGGAGAGCATAAACGGGTCCTCGAGCATAACCAGATGACCCTCGAGTATTTCCGCTTCTTTTTCGCCTGCATTCTTTTTAAGCTCCGCAACAAGAGCTTTTGTTTCGTCGGAAAAGTCGGCAACCGCCGAACGCAGACGCTTTTTCTGATCTTCCGAATCGGTATATTTTACGGACGAATAGTCAAGGCTTATGTCTTTTATAATGACAGCTTTTCCGATTCCGAAGCCCTGTGATGCGCCGATTCCTTTAAGCATTAAACTCATCCTTTCTTTAAGCTGCAGGCGATATTATTCTTCGCCGAAGCCCGATGCGATAAGCTCTTCGACCTTTTGGAGCATCTCGTTTTCGTCCGCGCCGCTGCACTCGACGGTAATTTCGCTTCCGCATTTGATACAGCCTGCCATTATGTTCATAATGCTTTTGCCGTTGATTTTTTTGCCGCCGAAAATGATTTCAATGTCAGATGAAAATTTTGACATTTCCGTTACAAAGATATTTGCCGGACGCATATGAAGTCCCATTTTGTTAGTAATTGTAAAGGTTTTCTGTACCATAGTTATTCTCCTTTTGTTTTATGAGTGTGCCGAGGGGCTGTGCACCCCTCGGTGTTGTTTTATTGTTATGCCGCTTGCGGTCTGTTCTTTTTAAGAAGTCCGAGCATCAGCGCTCCGACTATCGAGCCTGCGATAAGGGCTACGATATAGAGAAGCGGATGGTCACAGACTATAAAGGTAAATATTCCGCCGTGAGGTGCGGGACATGCCACATTGAACAGTGAGGTAAGAGCGCCCGCAACAGCCGAACCTACCATACAAGAGGGGATAACTCTCAACGGGTCGGAAGCTGCGTAGGGGATAGCGCCCTCGGTGATGAAGCAGAGGCCCATAAGATAGTTGACGGGACCTGATTTGATTTCTTCCGATGTCCATTTCTTCTTGTTAAAGGTTGTTGAAAGTGCGATTGCAATCGGGGGAACCATACCGCCTATCATAACAGCCGCCATAATCCAGGTGTTGCCGTCCGCTATCGCCGCCGTGCCGAAAACATAAGCCGCCTTGTTGAACGGTCCGCCCATATCCACTGCCATCATTGCCGCAAGCACGATTGAAAGAAGTATTCTGCTTGTATCGCCGAGCGAGGAGAGGAAAGAGGAAAGACCTGTGTTGATAACGCCGATTACGGGGTTTACAAGACACATAAGCAAGCCCATAATGAGCGTGCCGAAAAGCGGGTAAATAAATACGGGCTTAATTCCGTCCATAGATTTCGGAAGCCAAGAAAATGCCTTTTTGAGGAGGTTTACGATAACACCTGCAAGGAAACCTGCGAGCAGTGCGCCGAGGAAGCCCGACACCGCTTTGTCGTCTCCGGCAAGGCTTTGGTTTTCAATCAGCGAACTGAAGGTGTAGCCGTTTGCCGCAAACACGCCGCCGACCATACCGGGCAAAAGACCGGGTCTGTCCGCAATGGACGATGCGATGTAAGCCGAAAGGATGGGAAGCATAAGCGCAAACGCCGCTTTACCTATCCAGAACACGATTGCCGCAACGGGGTTTGTGAAGCCGAAGGTTCCGCCGACATCCGCATTGCCCGCAACGGTGTCGAACAGGAAGCCGAGGGCAATAAGTACGCCGCCGCCGACAACGAACGGAAGCATATGCGATACGCCGTTCATCAGATGCTTGTATACCCTGTGCCAGCCGCTTTCTTTTTCGTCGTCGTCAACAGCCTGCTTTTCGCTTTCGTCTGCGTGATACACAGCAGCTTTTCCGTAAACGATTTTTTTGATGAGCTCTTCGGGCTTGTTTATTCCGTTTGAAACCGATGTCTTTACAACGGGCTTGCCGTCAAAGCGAGCCATTTCGACATTTTTGTCTGCGGCAACGATAATTCCGTCACATTCTGCGATTTCTTTTTTTGTGAGTATATTTTTGGCTCCGCCGGAACCGTTTGTTTCGGCTTTAAGCGGATAGCCAAGCTTTTCGCCCGCTTTTTCAAGCGCTTCCGCCGCCATATAGGTGTGCGCTATACCGGTAGGACAAGCCGTAACGGCAAGTATTCTGTAACCCTCGGGTTTTGCTTCGGGTGCTGCCGCTTCTTCGGGATATTTTTCGGCTTCCTTTTTGTCGATTATATCCAAAAATTCATCTGCCGATTTTGCGTTGCGCAGAGCCGTGCAGAATTCGGGCTCCATAAGCATTACCATAAGACGGGAGAGAATTTCAAGATGCAGGTCGCCGTCAACGGGAGCGGCAATCATAAACAGAATGTCCGAGGGCTTGGAGTCGGGTGCGCCGTAATCAACGCCGTTCGGAACAGTTATCGCCGAAAGACCGGGAACCTTTACGCTGTCCGATTTTGCGTGCGGAACGGCAATTCCCTCGCCTATTGCCGTTGAGCCCTGAGCCTCTCTTGCAAGGATAGCCTCCTTATATGCCGCGGGGTTTGCAAGGTTTCCTGCATTTTCGTGCAGAGAAATCAACCTGTCAATTGCTTCTTCCTTACTTACGAGAGAAACATTAAGAGCAATGGCTTCTTTTTTTAACAAGTCGATAATTTTCATAAATATTCCTCCTTATTTATATTCTGCGTTAAAGACGCATTCTATTTCTTTACGGGTTGCAAGCTTTTCGGAAAATGCCGTTGCGTTTCCGCAAGCCGAGCCGAGCCTTAAAGCGTAGGAGTAGTCGGCTGATTTTATATATCCTGCGGTAAAGCCTGCCACCATACTGTCTCCGCAGCCTACGGAGTTTACGAGCTTGCCCTTTGCGTTGCCTATCTTATGGACATTCCCGTTTTCGTCCGTGAGCATTGCGCCGTCCTTTGCCATTGAAACAAGAACGTTCCTTGCGCCCATTTCACGGAGCTTGTTTGAGTATTTAACTATATCCTCATCGCTTTTTATTTCGACCGAGAACAGGTCGCCGAGCTCGTGATGATTTGGCTTTATCAGAAACGGCTTGTATTTGAGCACATTTTTGAGCAGGTCTCCCGTGGCGTCAACCACGCAGTTCACATTTCTGTCGCTGACCCGTTCAAGCATTTGCTCGTAAATGTCGTCGGGGAGAGTTTTCGGTATGGAGCCTGCGAGGATAAGATAATCGCCGTCCTTTATGCCGTCAAGCTTTTTGAGAAAGCTCTGCATATCCTCTTTTGCGATTTCGGGTCCGCAGGCGTTGAGGTCGATTTCTTTGTCGGCTTTGATTTTGACATTTATCCTTGTGTCGCCGTTTTTGAGGTAGTTGAAATCGCAGTTGATACCGTCCGCTTTGAGCATTTCTTCGAGTTTTTTTCCCGTAAATCCGCCGAGGAAACCGAGCGCCGTGTTCGGAATTCCGAGCTGTGTGAGAATGACGGATACATTTATGCCTTTTCCGCCGTAATAAATTTCCTCGCCGTCCGTACGGTTTATGTCGTCGGTTCGGAGATTGCCGAGCTTCACCACATAGTCGAGAGCCGGATTGAGAGTAACGGTGTAAACCATTATACAGTCACCTCTTTCACTACCGTTTTTGATTTAAGCTGTTCGTCGTCGCATTTGTCGCAGACTATGCACGCCGCCGCAACCGGAGAGAATGTAACCGCCGAGACCTTGCCGAATTTTGTGTGGTCGCAAAGCACGTAGGTTACGAAGCTTCGTTCGATTGCAACCGCCTTGAGCATTGCCTCCTCGGTGTCGGGGGTTGTGAAGCCCTGCTTTTCGCTGACGCCGTTTGTCCCGATGAACGCTTTTGAAAAATTATATTTCTGAAGATTTGAAGCAGCCACTAAACCTATGATTGCCTCGGTTGTGCTTTTTAATTCGCCGCCGATAACAAAAACTTTACAGCCTTTTGCCGTCAGCTCCTTTGCGTGGGCAATTCCGTTGGTTACGAATGTTGCCTTGAGAGCGGTTATATATTTTGTCATAAGAAAGGTGGTCGTGCCTGCGTCGATAAATACAAAATCGTCGTCGTTTATCTGCGAAGCGGCATATTTTGCGATCGCTTCCTTTTCGTTGATATTCATCAGCGACTTTTCGCTGAAATCCTCTTCGTTATGGAGGAATTCCTGATCGAGAACGGTCGCACCGCCGTGAACCTTGTTTATTTTTCCAAGCTGGGAAAGAGCCAAAAGGTCTCGTCTTACCGTAGATTCGCTCGTTTCGAATTTTTCGGCAAGCTTTGAAACGGTAACCGAGCCGTTCTGACGCAAAATTTCAAGAATTTGCGCTCTTCTGTCGGTTGTAAGCATATTCACACCTCCGAATCTCTTGTTGTGCCTTAATTATACAAAAATGCTCAAATACCGTCAATAGTACGCAAATAAAATCGGCGTTTATACCTATAGCTTGCCCTTTTCGTTGTTAAATATGCAATAATATCAAACTTAAAATGCACGATTTTGCTCATTTCAACTTTTTCAATCACAAAAATGCGCAGAAGAATAAACAAAAATTCCCCGTTTAATTCTGAAATTAAACGGGGAATAAAAGAAAGGGGAGTTATTTGTCTGCCGAATCAACAATTTTTTTACTTGTAGTAACAGCGATACCGCGCCTAAAGAAACGGTAAACAATCCGAGAACCGTAAAAAAGTCGTGCCATACAAACATTTCATGCGTTGCCGAGGCATTGTTGTCATAAATGGCAGAATATATCAAGTAATTGAAATATCCGTAAAGAAAGATGCCCAAAAGGCAGTGTGTTGCGGAATAAATAAACCTATTTAATGCCGTAAAAGCATTGAAGTCGGATTTTATAATCGAATGGATAATCAGAATAATACATGTTATATCCGCAAGTATTCCTGTGACTGCAAACGGTATGTTATATGCGGCTTCGTTGCCGTAATAGGCGGACAGGAATTCGACTGCTTTAGAAAGCAACTCTGTCATTGAGGCTGTTCCCAATATAAGTGCAAATATAACTGTAATGACAGTTTGTGCTATTTTTTTGCGTTTGGATTTGAGTCTTATAAATGCCGAAACTGTAAAGATAAGCCCTGTCGCCATAAGGAAAACACTATAGTCGCATGCGACGCTGATAACGGCAAACACAAGCCCGACCGCCGCAAACACGGTGTTTAAGTTGCGCATATTATTCCATTTTTTCTGCAATTTTCATCAATTCCTCTCTCGGTACCGACAATGGAGCCTGAATTTCATATATAAAATCTTTTTTATCCCAAATCAGCGCTTGTGTGGGTTCTCTATATTCAATGCCAACCTTATCGGAAAACACATAGTTAATACCGTTATCGGCAAAGCGTTCTATATCGGTGTCGATATTGTTGATTTCGACAGGAATAGTTGTACGCTCGGAATTTTTTGAAATGTAGATTGTTTCACCGTTCTCGTTACCAAATACGGCATAACAAAGATAACATGGATCGTTTCCGATTTTTATAAACTCTTCTCTTTGCGGAGTATAACCATTGGTAATATATTCGTGAGAGAAGCTGTCTACATAGCTGTACTCTCCGTCACGGATGTTGAAATTGGCTTGACGAGGGATAAAAAATCCATCCGAGGTTATTCCGCTTTTCTCGAGAGCATTTGAATATATCGATGAGGTATCTCCGAAAATTATCGAACTGTCAAAGCAGTTGAGCTCTTTTGATTTCATATTCTGTTCTTGACCTGAAAATACCGCAATGCTTGTAACAAGAGTTAAAATACATGCTGCAAGCAGGGAAAACTTTATATGGTTGGCTTTGGTTCCGAAAGTGTTTTTGCCGTTTGCTATAAGCTCGATTTTTTCTTTATGCTTTTTTGAATAAACGGGAGCTTCTGTCAATTTGATGCTGTTTACCTGCTTTTCACAAGCTGTAAAGCACGCTTTTTCAAAGTTGCTCATTGCAATTTTCCTCCAATTCGTTTTTTAGATTGCTTAGAGCGGATTTTATTATTCTTCCGACATACGAAGCGGATATATTGTACATTTTTGAGATCTCAACATTTGAAAAGCCGTATATGTATTTAAGAAAAATAAAGGTTTGCCAAAGCTCGGGAAGTTTTTCAATGATCTGAGTGAGAACAACCGAATCAAAACTGTCAAAATAAGAAATATCTATATCTTCAATATTTTCGGTACTGTGAAAAGGGTTTTCTTTACGAATACAGTCTATCGCCTTGCCTCTTGCAATAGTGCAAATAAGGTTTTTGCGATGATTTTCGCTTAAATTCTTAAAGTGCCTGATTTTTGACATAACCGTTAAATATGTGTCCTGCACACATTCCTCACAAAGAGAGTTGTTGTGTAATTTCTCATATGCAACGGAATAGACAAGCATATTGTATTTTTCATAAAGCTCGACAAACAGCTCTTTGTCTGTCTTTTGACTTTTCGGAGCCTCGGTATATGGCACGGTGCACCTCCTAAATCATATTCAAGTAAACAATACAGGAACATTTTTGTATTGTCAACTTGATTTTTGAATATATATATTCTACTTATTATCCGTATGATTTGAATAAAAATGAACTTGAAAGGGAAATTTCTATATCAATTCCGTAGGGATAGGGCTCGCCCCTGTCCTAATTTGTTGCAAATCCCATTTACGGACAGCCGCAAGGGCTGTCCCAACGGGATTTATCAAATTAAGAACATTAGTAAAATTAAGCCTTCCTCTGACGAGGAAGGTGGCACGCCGTAGGCGTGTCGGAAGGAGAGAGGCAATAAACATCAAATTATCGTTATCTCTCCCTCAGTCATTTTTCAAAATTGAAAAATGACAGCTCCCTCGTCAGAGGGAGCCTATGATTGCAAATGCGGCTTGGAGTGCCGCACAAAATCGACCGCTGCTTTGCCCAACAATTCACTCCACACATCTGTTACACAAAAAAAGCAACCCTTGTGTAAGGGTTGCTTTTTGCTTACTATTAGGTGGTTAGGTAACATTTGGCGTTGCGTTGATAGGTAACATTTACTGCCGTGTTATTTTATAACATTTGCTTTTGCGTTTTGCACTTTTATATTTTACTTTTCGTGAGAACTATTTTTCTTTCTTTTTATCAAGGATAGCGATGGCTTCCTTTGACATCGGGACGAGGATTATGAGGTTTATAATCGTCATAAGTCCTATTCCCACATCGCCGAGGTCCCACACGACGGTGTATTCCTGCAAGCCGCCGATAAAGAGCATTGCGAGAGCGATAATTTTATAAACAGTCTGGCTCAGCCAGTTGTTTCCGAAAATATATGCGACATTTGAACGGGCGTAGAACAGCACGCCGATAAAGGTCGAAAAGCTGAACAGGAAGAGTATTACCGCAATAAATATTGTGCCGAAAGAGCCCAAATGATACTGCATTGCGGTCTGGAGCAGCTGCATACCCTGCAAGCCGTCCGTGATTTCCTGCGGAACGAGCAGCATTATCATTGCCGTGCAGGTGCATATTACCATCGTGTCTATCATAACGCCGAGGGACTGTACCATACCTACGGTTTCGGGCTTCTTACCCTCTGCCGCCGCAGCCGCACACGGAGCCGAGCCCGAGCCTGCCTCGTTCGAGAACAGACCTCTCTTAATTCCGTTCATAAGCACTGCGCCGAAGCCGCCGCCGGCAACCTGTCTTATGCCGAACGCCTCTTGGAATATTCTTGAAAATACCGACGGCATAAGCGTTATGTTTTTGCCGATAATGAACAGCGTGATTACAAAATAGAGCACAGCCATTATCGGAACGATAGCGTCAAGGAATTTTACGGTTGCGTTCTTACGCAAAACGATTACAGCCGCAATGGCAACAATGGCAATCGTTGTATAAAGCGGAGGGATTGAAAACGCATTTTCAAACGATGAGGAAACAGAGTTGCTGACAACCTGGCTTATTCCGCACCAGCATATAAGTCCGAAAATCGCAAACAGAACCGCAAGCACGGAACGCTTGATTTTCTTCTTCCTCTTTTCCTCGACAAAGTCGTGTATGTAGTAAGCCGGCCCGCCGTGGTAACCGCCGTAAAGCGGGTCTTTCTTTTTGTGAAGCTGGGCGAGCGCACCTTCAATATAAGCTGTCGAAGAGCCGAGAAACGCCGATACCCACATCCAGAAAACCGCACCTGCGCCGCCGACCGAAATTGCCGCAACTACGCCGACAAGATTTCCCATACCGACACGGGTTGCGGTCGAAACAATGAGCGTCTGAAAGGTCGAAAGACTGCTTTTGTCCTCTTTCTTGTCGCCGAGAGCCCTTATCATCTGCGGAAATTTCCTGATTTGCATAAACCTTGTCCTGACAGTAAAAAATACGCCTGCCGGAATGAGCAGGAGAACAAGTAAAGGTATGCCGATTGTTGTGTTTGCGAGGCGGATTGTAAACAGATCTCCCCAAAGGAAGCCATACACCGCTTCAATGATTTGCGTCATAGCGATTTTGTGAAAGCCGCCGTTTTATAAAGCGGTTTTCATACCCCTTTTCATAATAATAAAGAATCCGAAGCATATTGTAACATATATTTATGCTTACTTCAATCAAATAAAATGTTTGCCGAAATAATATCTTCGGATTTGTCGGCTTGCAAAATCACTTCGCCGTCTTTGCCGCAGAAAAGCGACTTTCCGCCGTACACGGTTTCGTTTGCTGTTCCGCAGGAATTGCAGACGGCATAATAAACCCCGTATTTCTTTGCGTGAGACCTTGCAAGCTTTTCGAGCTGATCTGTGCGGACGGCGGGCCATTGCGATACCGTGAAAACTATATCCGAGCTTTCCGAAGCGGCTTTTACGGGATTGTTAAAGCGAATGTCAAAGCAGATTATAACAGAGCACTTTATTCCGTCAAGCGTAAAGGTGCACGGTCTGTTGCCTGGAGTGAAATATTTGTCCTCATCCATCGGATAAAAAAGATTTGTCTTGTCGTATTCACAGACGGATTTTCCGTTTCGGTCGAAAACGCAGGCGGTGTTGTAGCACTTACCGTTCCTGATGTTCGCCGCACTGCCCGCAACTATGTTTATGTTAAGCTCTTTTGCGAGAGAGCCGATTTGCGACTTTACTCGTTCGCAATCCCTGTCGCAAAGGGCTTCAAAGTCGGATTTCGGCAAAAATCCCGTGTTCCACATCTCGGGCAGGACCGCTGTGTCGCAGCCGGCCTTTGCCGCTTTGCGGATAAGAAAATCAGCCCGATTGAAATTTTCGTCGGGCTTTTCGTACAGCATATTCATTTGTATAAGACTGATTTTCATAAGCTTTACCGTCAGATTGTTTTTTCGGCGTGCCTTGTAACATGACAGCCGATGTTTACCGCCGCGGGCAGACCCGCTATGTGCGTCGGCGCAACCTCAATGTTTACCGCAAGTGCGGTGGTTTTGCCGCCGAAGCCCTGCGGACCTATATCCGTTTCGTTTATCCGCTTGAGAAGCTCCTCTTCCATTTCACGGTATGTCGGGTTTGAATTCCTGACGCTGACCTCACGGCAGAGAGCCTCCTTTGCAAGATAGGCGCACTGCTCGAAATCTCCGCCGTAGCCTACGCCGACAACCATCGGCGGGCAGGGGTTACCGCCTGCCGTTTTAACCGTGTCAAGCACGAAATCCATTAAATCTTCCTTTGTTGCGGACGGCGTGAACATTTTGAGCTTGCTCATATTTTCACTGCCGAAGCCCTTGGGGCAAGCCTTGATTTTAACGCTTTCGCCGGGCACTATCTTTGTATGTATGACCGCAGGCGTGTTGTCCTGCGTGTTCACACGGTCAAGCGGATCACGCACGACGGATTTCCTCAAAAGTCCGTCGGTGTAGCCGTCCGCAACGCCCGAGTTTATGCTCTCGTAAAGGTCGCCGCCGACAAAGTGCACATCCTGACCGATTTCGATGAAAATTACCGCCATACCCGTGTCTTGGCAGACGGGTATATCAAGCTCCTTTGCCGCGTCAAGATTGTTGAGCAGCTCGCCCATAATCTTTTTGGGAAGCTCGTCCGTTTCGGCTTTTTCGCCGCACTTTATACACTCGCAAAGGTCGTCGGGCAAAATTTTGTTTGCCTTTATAACAAGCTCCTTTACGGTGTCTCTTACTGTCTGCACATTTATTTCTCTCATTGCTCCACCTAAAAAATATGCAGGCAAAAATGCCTGCACCTGTTATTTTCTTCTTGAATATGAACTGCGCTTGCCGTCGGTCGCCCTTTTAAGATCGGTCATTTTCTCGTCGCTGACCTGCTTGAATTTAGCCATCATATCTTCAAAGGACATAGGACCGTCATTCTTCGGCTCGGGAGTTCCTTTCCAAACATTTGACGAGTTTCCTCTCGGCTTGCCGTTTCGCTTCGGTCTGTCATGCCGCTCTGCGCTGTCGGACACAGCGTCAACCGCCTTTTTAATGGAAAGGCTGATTTTGCCCTCGGGCGTGATGTCGATTACCTTGACTTTAACAAGCTGACCCTCTTTAAGGTGCTCATGAATGTCGTTTACATAATTAGCCGACACCTCGGAAATATGTACCATACCGGTTTTGTTGTCAGGCAAGCTGACAAAGGCTCCGAAATTAGTGAGCCCCGTAACTTTTCCCTCAAGTATTGCGCCGATTTCGACCATAAAAAAGATTGTTCCTCCCCAAAACAAATTCAGTTGTTAGGCGTTATATTATAATATACCTTTTCGCCCGGCTTGACATAGCCCAGCTTTTCACGGGCAACGCGCTCGATATAGCTGTCCTTGTCACTGTTGTCGATAATGTCCTGCAAATTCTCGTTTTCCGCAACCTGCTGCTCGTACTGAGCATTGAGTTCGTCAACCTTGTCTTTGCGTTCTTTTATCTCCATATGGGTGTTGATAAGGCTTATGACAAAATAGCCTGCTACGAGAAGTAAACATACGGCAAGGATAAAACTGAATTTTTGCTTTTTAGGAGCTTTTTTCGTTTTTTTCGCTTTCATAGTTTTTCTTCACTTCCGTCCGCTGCGATTTTCGGTATAAATTATGCATATTAACATCTAGATTATATAACAAAGGCTTGCCGATTTGCAAGAGGGTTTTTGCTTTTTTTGCCGCTTTTTTCAGTGATTTTTGGCCTTTCGAAGTCGATTTTTTAACAAATTTTGAGAAGATGATGAAAATTTTACGAAACGGAGCCGAAACGAAGCGGAAAAATTTTTTAAAAAACGACTTGATTTTTTCGACTGTTTTTGCCGAAAACTTAACCGCAATTACTCCGAATGAAAAATAGTATATCAAAAATCCGAGCGCCTCGCCGAAGAGCACATAAAACCGCAGCTGCCCGTCCGTTACGGTAAGACAAAAAAGAAAAGTCGCCACCGAGGATACGAACACGAAGATAAAATCCGTTATATAAAGCGCACTTTTTGAAGAGGAAATGCTCATCCTGATAACACGCAGAATATCATAGAGCACTCCTGTCAGGGCTCCGAAGCCGAGCGAAAAAAGAAAATTTTTTGTCTGCGAGGACAGACTGACTATATATTCCATTATCTGAATACCTTTGAGAAAAATCCGCCGCCGGACGGCTTTTCCTCTTTATCGGCGTAAATGAGAGCATAAATTTCGCCCTCTACGAGCAGCTCGCCCATTTCAAGGCTCAACCTGTTTATATGCAGATCCGACCCCTTGACCGTAAGCTCGCCCATTTCCGTGTATACCACAACCGATTGCTCGTCGAAGCTGTCTATATCCGAAACCCCCGACACCGTAAGATGACGCCTGTCCTCCATAATGATATTGTGGGGAACTCTCTGATTTGTAATTCCGCTGTTTTCTGCCATAAAAAAACCTCCTTTGTCCATATATATGCCCGTATAGGACATAATATGAAAGCAAAGAAGGTTTAATACGGTTTACCGTTTTCTCTCTATTGTCAGCTCATAGTCGTCGGGACCTTGATTGTAAAGCGCCTGCTTTATCAAATCGGTGCTCTCGTGAAGATTTTTGAACTTTTTGAAATGCGAAAGCTTGCCGACAACGCTGTCGATTATTGCGGAAAACGCCCGATACTCGGGTGTGTCGGGAGAATACGGCTCGTTTCCTCGGTAAATATTTTGCAGAACCTCAAGCAGAAAATCACGGATTTTCACATTTTTGACGCTTGCGGCTATCTTTTTGGATACACAGAAAAATCTGCCGAGGCTGCCGAAGGTCCATTTTTTCAGCCCTTTTCCGACTATGCGAAGCGGAACCTTTAATTTGTACACCTGCTCCTTTGTCATACTGAAGCCTGAGCCGAGCTCGGCAAGGTGGTCTATGTCGTCCGCCGCGGAATCGAGTATGTCGTTCAAGAAAAACAGGAAATGATGCTGAAGATATTCGTCAACGGACATTCCGTTTCTGTCCCAGTCGAAGTCGTCTATCGTCTGCGTTTTTATATCTATTGTTTTGTCGTCGATACGCACCTTTCTTATGCACGACGGATAGCCTACCATCGACGAGGTGTTTACATCATAATACACATTGTCCTTTTGCGTAACCTTTTTGGCAATGTTCTGCATATGCGTGTGACCCGTAAACATAATTTCGATACCCTCGTCGGCAAGGAAGGTGGTTGTTTTGTCCCAATCGCCGAGCATATCGCGGGAGGAAATCATCGGATATACCGCAGACGGGGGTAGGGTGGGGTGATGCGTCATTGCGAAAATGTAGTCGCCTGCCGACTTTGCCTCGTCAATCTGCTGTTTTATCCATTTTAATTGGTCCTCGCTGTATCCGCAGAAAACACGGTCGCCGTCATCGTTTAAGCAAAGCAGCCTGTATCCGTCCTGCAATTTTACGCAGTAGGAGTGGCTTTTCCTGTCAATGCTCAAAGCCTTGTCGGTACCGTACTCGAAATACATATCAAAGAGCTCCTCGCGAGAGGTGTATGTAGCGGGCACGACCGTGTCGCCGACGCATTTTTTTGCCATACCCGTGTTGTTGCCCTCGACATAGTAGTCGTGGGTTGCGGTTATAAGGTAAATATCCTTGCCTGCGTCTTTAAGGCGTTTAAGCCTCGGGAGCAGGTCGAGATGGCTTTCCATTGCGCCGTCGTTTGTGAGGTCGCCGTCAATCAGAATTATTTTTGTGTCCGCGTCCGCAATCAGCTTGTCAAAGTATGCGTCGATAATCGCACCCGTTTCCGCAAGACACTTCTGCTCACGGGCGTTGATTTTTTCATATGCTTTTCCGCTTACGCCGAGCGCCTCGCCGTAGTGATGCAGGTCTGTTATCAGATAGAAATCCAAAGGGGAAGCCATAGTTTACCTCCTGAAAACCTTTTTATTCATTATGAATCAAATATCGGGAATTGTCAACCTGTACAGTGCCTCGTAAACAGCACCGAGTCTGTCAAAAAGCAGCTCGTCTGTTTCGGGCGTTCTGTATTCCGGCGTGTTCGGAGCGTCGCTTACGGGAAATGAAAAAAGTAAAGATGTTTTGCCGTTGTCCGAGCACATGAGCATACATCCGTTGTAAATCCTTGCGGCTTTTGAAATAAAGCTCAGTCCGCCCGTGCCGTCAAGCGAGCGTAAATATTCGGAAATGTTAAAGTCTCCCGAATTTTCAAAGGACAGCGCCGCATTTTCACCGACGCTGTAAAGACTTACGGAGATAAAGCCGCCGTGCGAATACCCGACGGCGTTGGAAATTGCGTTGAGTATCGCACGGGTAACAATCTTTGGGTCGGCACTTATATATATTTCGTTTTCGTCCGACAAAAAGATAAGTCTTTTTTTGCTTTCGCACAGTACGATATCGCAGCAGAAAACAAGGTTTGCCGTGAGAGCCGATAAGTTTATTCTGTATTTGCAGGGCGTTTTCGGGAAGTCGAGATTGTCCGTTTTGCGAAGCAGGGTAAAGGCCGCCGACAGCTTTTCCTCTCTGTTTTCACATTCGGAAAGCAAAATTTCGTCAAACAGTCTTTGCAGCTTCTCACGGATAAGCGGAAAGTCGGCGTCGGGGGAAATGAGGCTGTTTATTTGTTCGATTTCAAGGGAAAAATCCACTTTAAGCAACAACTCCTTTGTGAATAGTATATCCTTTTTGCCTCTGCGAACGCATATTTTGGTCAGTTTGACAAAAATATGTCAGCACATAATAAAATATCTTGCATATTTGCACTTTTCGGTATAAAATAATATCGCAATAAAATTTATATTCTATTTTGGAGGTAATATCCATGTCAGTTAAAGTTGCAATCAACGGCTTTGGCCGTATCGGACGTCTTGCTTTCAGACAGATGTTCGGCGCAGAGGGATACGAAGTAGTTGCTATCAACGACCTTACAAAACCCTCAATGCTCGCAAACCTTCTCAAGTATGATACCGCTCAGGGCGGCTACTGCGGAAAGATCGGCGAAAACCTTCATACAGTTTCCGCTGACGACGAAGCAGGCACAATCACAGTTGACGGAAAGACCCTTAAAATTTATGCGGTTGCTAACGCCGCAGAACTTCCCTGGGGCGAAATCGGCGTTGACGTTGTTCTTGAGTGCACAGGCTTCTACTGCTCAAAGGACAAGGCTATGGCTCACGTTACCGCAGGCGCAAAGAAAGTTGTTATTTCAGCTCCCGCAGGCAATGATCTTAAAACAATCGTTTACTCGGTAAACGAAAAGACTCTTACTGCTGATGATCAGATCATTTCCGCTGCATCATGCACAACAAACTGCCTTGCTCCCATGGCTAAGGCTCTTAACGACTATGCTCCCATTCAGTCGGGCATTATGTCAACAATCCACGCTTACACAGGCGATCAGATGATCCTCGACGGTCCTCACAGAAAGGGCGATATGAGAAGAGCTCGCGCAGGCGCGGCTAACATCGTTCCCAACTCAACAGGTGCCGCTAAGGCAATCGGCCTTGTTATCCCCGAGCTTAACGGCAAGCTTATCGGTTCTGCTCAGAGAGTTCCGGTTCCGACAGGCTCAACAACAATCCTTACAGCTGTTGTTAAGGGCGCAGATGTTACCAAAGAGGGCATCAACGCAGCAATGAAGGCAGCTGCTTCTCAGTCCTTCGGTTACAACGAAGAGCCCATCGTTTCTTCGGATGTTATCGGTATGAGATACGGCTCACTCTTCGACGCTACTCAGACAATGGTTTCTCACATTGCAGACGACCTCTATGAGGTACAGGTTGTTTCTTGGTATGACAACGAAAACTCATACACATCTCAGATGGTAAGAACAATCAAGTACTTCGCTGAACTTTAATATTTAACTTTCAGTAAATATGCCGCCTGTTTTACGACGGGCGGCAATTGTTTTTAATTTGTAAATTTTATTATTATGGGTTTACAAATAAAAAACTGTGTGCTACAATATATGCAATTTAATGTTGAGTATCATAGCTATCACTGCTCAACGTTGAATAATATTTTTCTAAGGAGAGTTCCTAACATGAAAAAATTGGCATGCCTCATGGTTGTAGCTGTCCTTCTCGCTGTTAGCATGGTTCCTTGCTTTGCGGCTTCCGGAATCAACAGCTACGAGCAGAAGATCATCACATATGTTAAAACAGCATATGTAGTTGACGGCACTACAATTACGGTTCCCGCAGAATACTTCACAGCTCTTGAGAATGTATTCACAAAGGTTGACGTTACAGAGAGCCAGTACAACGAAATCAAGGCTATCCTTGACGAAGCTCTTGCTTACTGTAAGGCAAACAACCTCACAAAACTTGAAGACATCACAGCTAAGGGTGCAGCAGCAACTCTTATCGGCTATGCTAACCGCGCTTTGGGCGTAGTTGGTTACAGTGTTTCGACACAGGGTAGCCTTACAGATGCTGACCACGGTCTTCTTATCATTGCTGACGCTCAGGGCAACGTTGTTGCTAAGCTTCATCCGGCAATCGTTAAGACCGGCGCTGATTATTCTTCAGCAGCAGTTTGCGGCGCAGCAGCTCTTGCAGTTCTTGCAGCAGCAGGCGTAGCAGCTAAGAAATTCCGCAAGGAAAATGAAGACTAATTCCGAGAAAAATCGGAGTAAGAAAGGCTATCGGAAGTGTTTTATAATTCTTCCGATAGTTTTTTTAATATGCGGATATATGCTGTTCTTCGTATGTCTTACCCCGGTTATCGACCCCCTGCTTTCGGCTTACGGCTTAGCGTTCTCGAACACTAACGCCAAAACCATTGACGAAACAGGGACGAACAGCATTTTCAATGGTTCGACCGGTGTTCACAGCGGTCTTTTGAATTATGATGATTTTGAATTTCCGGATTACGGAGATGTTTTCGGAAATATCTCCGTTGAGGGAACAGAAATAAATTGCGACCTGATTTACGGTGACGATACCGCTCTTTTGAAAAAAGGTGCGTGTATGTCTCTTTACAGTCACATTCCCGGATGCGGAAAGGGCGTTATGATAGCGGCGCACAACAACACGTATTTTCATACTCTGCCGGATGCAAAGGAAGGCGCGTTGGTACACATTGAGACCAATTACGGCTCGTATGTATATAAGGTTTACCGTTCGGAGGTAATAAAAGAAAACGAACGCGCAAAGTATGCCGACGAGCTTAACGGCGACAAAGAGGTTCTTATCCTTTACACCTGTTATCCGATTGACACCCTTGCTTCGACCCCGTACAGATATTTCGTTTTTTGCGAATTTGTTTCGGGTCCGCAGGTTAATATGTATGAATAGGAGGGCGGAATATGACAGTTAAGACTAAAAAAATCCGCTCTGTGCTTTGCGGACTTGTTTCATTCATTCTCTGCGTTTCGCTTACGCTCCTGCTCATGCTTTTAACGCTTCGCGCGACTGTTCTCAATGCAAGATATGCAAAAATGATAGTTCAGACCTCAGGCTATTCCGCTCTTATGCAAACGGAGCTTAAGGAGCAGTTTGTATCCTACGGAAGCGCCTGTAATGTCGACGAGAGCTTCTTTGACGGAGTCTTTGAGGATGTTATAACCCCCGAGCTTATCGAAAAGGATACACAGACAAGTCTTGAATATTTCTACAAGCATAACACAGAGGGTACGATCGACACCTCCGAGCTTGAAAGTCAGATACTTACAAAGCTTACGGATTATGCCCGTGAAAAGGGCTTTACTGTAGACGATTCGCTTACCGAAAACCTCAAGGTTATGTGCAAGGAAATGGGCGAGCTCTATGTTACCTATGTCGGTATGTTCAATACATCATATTTCGCTTCGGCTTCAAATGTGCTTAAAAGATATATGCCCGTTTTTAACCGTGCGATAATCGGACTTGCCGTGTTTGCAATTCTTGCGACGGTGGTTATCAGGCTTTCGTATGCAAAGACAAAGAATTTCACACGCTATTACATTTATGCCTGCTCGGGCTCTGCGCTTATGCTTGCCGTTGCGCCCGCAGTTGCGCTCATTATGCGTATAGGCAGCAAGATAAATGTTGCAAACGCTTCGCTTTTCAGCTTTGCGTCGGGATTTATAAATTACACCTTCGCGGCGATGCTCGTGGCGGCTCTTATAATGGCTGCTCTCACAGGCTGTATCGTTTATGTCAGAAGCAAAGCGGTAAAACAGAATAAGTAAGGTATTTTTATCTGCGGCTTCCGTTCGCTTGGATCGGGAGCCGTATTTTTTCTTGCACTTGGGCGCAATATAATGTATCATATTGAAGAGATTTGTTTTGAGGTGAATATATGCTTAACACAAGAGCTTCGGGTGTGCTTATGCACCTGTCGTCCATACCGTCAAGGTACGGTATCGGCGTTATGGGAGATGAGACAAAACGCTTTATAGATAAAATAAAGGATATGGGCTTTTCATATTGGCAGGTTCTGCCGCTGAATCCGCCGGATTTTTACGGTTCGCCGTATACCTCCGACGCTGTTTTTGCAATTTCCCATATGTTTATATCTCCCGACGGACTTGTAAGGTCGGGTCTTGTCTCGGCGGAGGATACGGAACGCTCGGTATATTACGGCTCGCCGTACACTGCGGATTATGAATTTGCATATTCTTCAAGGCTTGAACTTTTGAGGAAGGCTTACGCAAACGCAGGTAAAGAGGTTAAGGCAGAGGTCGAAAAATTTGTTTCGCAAAACGAATGGTGCAGGAGCTATTCCCTTTTTATGGCGGCAAAGGAGAAGTTCGGAAATAAGCCGTGGTATGAGTGGAATAAGGAGTTTGCCTATTACGAAAGCTGTTTTAAAAATGCCGATAAGCTTAAAGATGAGGCGGATTTTTATGCTTTTGTGCAGTATATTGCCTTTTCACAGTGGCGTGAAATAAAGCTTTACGCAAACGACAGGGGCGTTAAAATCCTCGGTGATATGCCCATATATGTCTCAATGGACAGTGCCGATGTTTGGAGCAACAGACACCTTTTTGAAATAGACGAAAACGATTTTTCAAAGAAAAAGGTTGCGGGAGTTCCGCCCGATTATTTTTCAGCGGACGGTCAGCTTTGGGGCAATCCGCTTTACGATTGGGGTGCAATGGAAAAGGACGGATATAAATGGTGGGTTAGCAGGATAAAGGCTTCGTTTAAGCTTTTCGATACCGTCAGAATAGACCATTTCAGGGCGTTTGCCTCATATTGGGCGGTGCCTGCCGACGCCGAAACCGCAAAAACAGGCGAATGGCTCAAGGGACCGGGTATGAAGCTGTTTGACAAAATAAAGCAGGAGATAGGCGAGCCGCCCATAATAGCCGAGGATCTCGGAACCTTCGGTGAAGACGTTGTAAAACTGCTTGAGGATACGCAGTTCCCCGGTATGCGGGTAATACAGTTCGGATTTGACCCGAATTGCGACAGCACGCATTTACCGCACAATTACCCGAAAAATTCCGTCGCCTATGTAGGAACTCACGACAATACGACCCTTTTGGCTTGGCTTTGGGAAGCAACGCCCGAGCAGAGGAAATTTGCGCTTGATTACTGCAATTTCAAGGGCGATAATTGGGGCGACGGCGGATATTACAGCCCGTCCTGCCGTGCGGTTATCGAAACCGTGTGGAGAAGCCCGTCGCTTATTTCGATAATATCGTTTCAGGACCTCTGCGGCTTCGGCTCAGATGCGAGAATGAATGTCCCCGGCAGAGCGTTCGGTAACTGGCAGTTCAGAACAACCGAGGAAACGGTAGGTATGATAGACGCCGATTATTACAGATACATCAACAGACTGTTTAAGAGATAATGACATATAATGCTTTGTATTGATTTACCGTAGGGACAACCCTTGCGTGCGAGGTAATAGTGAAAAGTGAAGAGTGAAGAGGTGTGGGTGCTTCGCACGGCGTCGTCGTTTGCTCCGTATCGTTCGCAACAGCCTTTGGCTATTTCTCACTCACTATGCAACTCCTCCTTTTCCGCAAAAATCTCGCTCGGCTCGCCTGCTCGGTTGTAAACGCCCTCACGACGGCTCGCTGTCGCTACCAACTTTTGCGGCTGTCCGTCAATATGATTTATATGTAATTTATTTCAGACAGGGGCGAGCCCTGTCCCTACGGATTCTGCGGCAGGACATTACATATTAACTGTCAACACAGCATAAAAATCCCCGG
Organism: Eshraghiella crossota; assembly: GCA_963624605.1. GTDB lineage: Bacteria > Bacillota > Clostridia > Oscillospirales > Acutalibacteraceae > Fimenecus. The sequence continues at coordinate 34,068 of CAVFQD010000005.1, forward strand.
GATTTGTTCAAATCCCGGGGTAAGTTATTTATAAAACTTTGTTATATCAGTGAGCCGCGATATATGTCAGAATGTTCTTTGCGTCAACGATTGAAACGCTGCCGTCGCAGTTCATATCCGCCGCCCACGCCTGCTTATCGTCAAGCGTTGAAAGCTCCGCCACATAACGAAGTATAAGTTTTGCGTCGAAAAGTGAAATTCTGCCGTCGGCATTTACATCTCCATCGGCACCCGAAAGGGGCGAAAGAACATGTGTGTTTCTGTCATAAATCATAAACTGCGGGAATTTTGCGTTTGAATAAACATCCGTGCCCGCAGGTGCGGTAAGTATCCATTTGAAGAATTCGCAGTTGTCGTTTGCGCCGTTGTTGCTGTATTCAACATGCTTCATATCCTTTATGAACCAAGTGTTGTCGGGGAGATAAGCGGTGCTTGCGTCGATTATCTTATCATATGAAACATACGGGGCTTTTTTTGTTATGTTGAGCGTTTTTCCGTAATCCGCAACGGTTGCAAAGCCGCTTGTATGGATTGTTTCAATTACCTGATCGCTCATAAGGTATGAGGCTGTGGAGACGGGCGAGGTCTGCATATTGTAGTGCGAAACTATCGAAACGCAAACGCCGTCAGCCTTTGCCTGCCTGAGAATTGAGCCGATTTTTGACTGAACATTGTAATGGTAATCGTCAATTCTGTTTTTGAAGATTTCCCTTTGCTCGGGCGTACCTTCGTTCATACGGTCAAACATAAATCTCTTTGCCGAGGTGTAGCACGAATCGGGAACAAATGCCCAAAAGCCCGTATTATAACCGAAAAGCGGAATAAGACATTCGGAATAAACTCTGTCGCCGTCATATTTGAGGAGATCGTTGAGAATAGGAAGGATTTTTTCGATAATTCCCGTTTTTGAGAGAACGGTACTGATTTTATCATCACCGATTGATTCTGTGATTATGTTGTAAAGTCCGTCGGGGTCGACCTCAATCTCGCCCGTAAAGAGCTTGCCGACCATTTCAAGGCCTGTGTATGCGGAGGAAAGCATTGTGATATTGCTCAAATCCTCATAGCCGTATTTTGCAATATATGACGCCATAATAACGCCGCCCATACTGATACCCGAAATCGAAACCTTGTCGTGTCCCGAGGTCTTTTTGATGTTCTCGACATATTCGTGAATTTCGTCTGCAAGAATAAGCGGGTCGACACGCCAGTCAAGTCCGTAAACCCATACATGATCCTTACCTACTGCATCACAGGCAATGTCAACTATATCGTTGTTGAAAACCTCTTTGACATGGGCGTAGTCATAATCGGAAACAGGACCCGTAAACTGGTCTATGACAGCGACATCGGAATTTTTCGGCTCGCCGTCGGGAGAGCAGGCGATAGGTCCGAGCAATTCGTTTGCTATCGGAAGAAATTCGTCGCAGAATTTGTCGTAGTCAGCCTGTGTCCTGCCCGAAGAAAGAAGGGTTGTAAGGCTGGGAAGAGCTTTTTCAACCGCTTTTGCTATCGAGTCCGCGTCGGGAGCCCAGACGCCTTTGCCCGTTGAAGTGTCAATGAGCTGATACTGTGAAAATCCCGAAATTACAAGCAGGGGACTTTTACCGCAGCTGCATGACTTGCCCGCCGCAAGGGACGGCGACATGCAACAAAAGACAATAACCAAGGACAAAATAACGCTAAAAACTTTTTTTGAGATTTTTTTTGACATTATACTTCCTCCTCGTATGTAAATACAAAACTATTGTATCATATTGCTGTGCCGAGCGCAATATTTTTATATTTTGCACAAAATTAAAAGACGGTTTCAACGGTTTTTGTACATTTATACGGCGAATACCGCCAGTAGTCAATATGTCCGGAGCTTATAAAATATTTGTATTTTCTGTTTTCGCAGCGGGCGTTGTCGGTGCTGACAATTATGAGCTTTATTTTCATTTTTTCGGAATTTACGCTTTTTATAAACACACTTGCGCTTTGTCCCGGCTCAACGCCCTCGACATATTCGGCAAGTCCGGCAAGATTGGGCGCCAGCTCGACAAAAATACCGTACGGCTCTACCGAACGGACAATACCCGTAACCGTTTCGCCCGAATTGAAGCTTGCGACATTTTCCTCCCATGTACCGAGCAGCTCTCTGTGGGATAATGTTATTCTGCCGTTTTCGTCAATACTGCGAACTACAGCCTTGATATTTTGGTCGATAAAAAATCTTGCGTTCGGATTAGGTATTCTTGAAACCGAGACGGAGTTTATGGGCAGGAGGGCGGTTATGCCCCTGCCTATGTCGCAGAAGGCTCCGAACGGCTCTATGTGCGTAATCTTTGCGTCTATTATGTCTCCCGGAACAAGCTTTGACACATAATTCAGGCGGCAGTCCTTTTGCGCCTCGGTTCTGCTTAAAATCACAACGGGCTTTTCGCCCGACTCATCCGTTTCGGTTATGTAAAAGCCCGTAGGCTTGTTTACCCTTGAGATTATTGCGATATCCTTTACGCTGCCGTCCTTTATGCCCTCGGCACATTCGTCGTGAGGCATAAAGCCGCTTATTTCTCCGAATTTGAAGTGCAGATTGTGCGCACTGTCGCACATAAGCGCACGCGCTTCAAGATAAAGCCGCTTTTCACATGCCTCTTTGAGCAGATTTGTGTTTGTGAGTGTTTTTTCCGTCTCCCGTGAATTGAAAACAGCTCCTTCGGGTAAATATTTTTCCATAATGATTACCGTGCCTTTCAGGTTTCTGATATTTTTGCAATTTACTCATAAATTTATATGCCCGAAGAGATGAATTGAGAATTGCGGTGTTTAATTTTTTTCGATAGTGTGATACAATATATAAAAACTGTACGGGAGGTATATTATGGACGTGCGTGTAGGCGACGAGCTTGTGATGAAAAAGGCGCATCCCTGCGGCGAGAACAGGTTTGAGGTTCTGCGCTCGGGAATGGACTTCAGACTGCGCTGTAAAAAATGCGGACGGGAAGTAATGGTTCCCCGTGTAAAGATAGAAAAAAATATAAAGAAAATTATTCGTGAGGAAGCAACGGATGACAGATAAACTTAACGGTATAGAGGAAAGATACGAAAAGATAAACGAGCTCCTCTGCTCACCCGATATAATAAGCAATCAGCAGGAATATGCAAAGCTTATGAAGGAGCAGAAAAATTTGACGCCCGTTGTCGAAAAATTCAGGGAATATAAAAAACACGAAAGCACGCTTGAAGAGTCAAAGCAGCTGCTTGACGCAGGCGGACTTGACAAGGATTTCAGGGAGCTTGTTCAGGAGGAATACGAGCAGGCAAAGACCGATGTCGAGCGTTGCTCGGAGGAGCTTAAAGTTCTGCTTTTGCCCAAGGACCCCAACGACGACAGAAATGTCATTGTCGAGATAAGAGGCGGCGCAGGCGGAGAAGAGGCGGCACTCTTTGCGGGCGAGCTTTTCAGAATGTATTCAATGTACGCCCAGTCAAAGGGCTTTAAGGTCGAAATTTTGTCGGAAAACCCGACAGAGCTCGGCGGATATAAGGAAATTGTTTTCAGCGTCGAGGGCGAGGGAGCATACTCACGCTTTAAGTTTGAGAGCGGCGTACACCGTGTTCAGCGTGTCCCCGAGACGGAAAGTCAGGGCAGGATACAGACCTCCACCGCTACGGTTGCGGTTTTGCCAGAGGCGGAGGATGTGGACATTGAGCTTGACCCCGCTGATTTGCAGATAGATGTGTTCCGTTCCTCGGGAGCGGGCGGTCAGAAGGTAAACAAGACCTCGTCCGCAATCCGTGTTACGCATATCCCGACGGGAATGGTGGTTGAATGTCAGGATGAGAGAAGTCAGTACAAGAACAAGGACAAGGCGTTGAAGGTACTGCGTTCAAGGCTGCTTGAAATCGAGCAGGCGAAGCACGACGCCGAAATTGCGGGCGCAAGAAAGGCGCAGGTCGGTACGGGCGACAGAAGTGAGAGAATCAGGACATACAATTTCCCACAGGGCAGGGTGTCCGACCACAGGATTGGGCTTACTCTTTATAAAATCGAGCAGATAATGAACGGCGACCTTGACGAGATAATCGACGCTCTTATAACAGCCGATACGGCGGAAAAATTAAAGGCAGAGGAATAATTTGATGACTACTCGGGTAATCGACATCAGAACAGACGAAAAAGAGGCTTTGAGCGAAGCGGCAAGGCTTATCAGAGCGGGAGAGGTCGTGGGTATTCCGACCGAAACTGTTTACGGGCTTGCGGCAAATGCGCTCGACGGCGAAGCGGTCAAAAAAATATATGTCGCAAAGGGCAGACCGTCGGACAACCCTCTTATAGTACACATTTCCGACATTTCTGAGCTTGCTCCGCTTGTAAAGGAAGTACCCGAAAAGGTAAAAATGATGGCTCAAAGATTCTGGCCCGGACCGCTTACAATGATTATGAAAAAAAGCGATTTAATTCCGAGCGTTACCTCGGGAGGGCTTGAAACGGTTGCGGTGCGTATGCCGAAATCGGAGTATGCGAGGAAGATAATCAAGGCTTGTGCTTTGCCGCTTGCCGCTCCGAGCGCAAATCTTTCGGGAAGCCCGAGCCCGACTAACGCAAAATATGTTCTTGACGATATGGACGGCAGAGTGCCGCTTATAATCGACGGCGGAAGCTGTGAAATCGGCGTGGAATCGACCGTCATTACATTTGTGACGGAAAAGCCCACGCTTTTAAGACCGGGCGGTGTTACCGTTGAGCAAATCGAGGCTCTTATAGGAAAAATCGACATTGCCTCGGCAGTTCTCAACAGGCTTGCCGACGGCGAACAGGCGGCGTCTCCGGGTATGAAGTACAAGCATTATGCACCGAGAGCCGACATAACAATAGTTAAGGGCAGTCTTGAGAAATTCGTTGATTTTATCAAGGATAAGGACTGCTTTGCACTCTGCTTTGAGGGTGAGGAAAAATATTTTGAAAACTCCGTCGCATACGGAAAAGCGGACGACGGACTTTCGGAGGCGAACAGGCTGTTTGACGCGTTGCGTGAGCTCGACGAGAAAGGCGCAAAGACCGTTTACGCGAGATGCCCCGAAATAAGCGGAGTGGGTCTTGCGGTCTACAACAGGCTTATCCGTTCGGCAGGCTTTAAGATAAAGGAACTGTGATATGAAAATTATCGGACTTACGGGGCAGACGGGCGCAGGGAAATCGACCGTTGCAAGGGCTCTTGAAAAATCGGGATATTACCATATCGACGCCGACCGTGTCGCAAGGGATGTAATAAACGCCGATAGGGGCGTTATTGCCGCTCTTTCACGGGAGTTCGGTGCGGATATTGTACTGCCCGACGGCACGGTTGACAGAAAGCAGCTTGCAAAAAGGGCGTTTTCATCAAAACAAAATACCGAAAGATTAAGCGAAATAACGCATCCGACGGTCGTCAAATACATAAGGGATATAATTTTGCAAAAGAAAAAAGAAAATATCCCCGGAGTAACGGTTGACGCCATAGGGCTTTTTGAGAGCGGACTTGCAAAAATCTGCGATACGAACGTCTGCGTTGTCGCACCAGAGGAAATACGCCTTGACAGAATAATTAAACGGGATAAAATATCTCTTGAGAGCGCAAAGCAGAGAATATCGGCGCAAAAGGGCGAGGACTTTTTCCTTGCAAACGCCGACAGGGTCGTAAAGAACTATGCGCCTTACGGACTTTCGGAGCAGATAAAGGAAATTATCAACGATGACTAAACAAAAAAAGACAGCGCTATTGAAAATAATCGCTCTGGCTCTTGCGTTTGTCGCTGTTATTTCCGCAGTGACCGTGATTTTGCTGATGGTCGGTTATAAGCATAGATACCCGCAAAAATACACAGAATATATAGAGAAGTACGCCGATGAATATTCGGTGCCCGTGAATTTGCTTTATGCCACAATAAAGGTTGAAAGCGGCTTTGACGAAAACGCAAAATCCGAGTCGGGCGCAATAGGACTTACCCAGATAATGCCCGATACCCTCGCATGGCTTCAGACGAAAACGGGCGAAAAATATACCGAAGCGGATTTGTCCGACCCGGAAATATCGATAAAATACTGTGCGCTTTTCTATTCGATACTGCTTGAAAAATTCGGAAATACCGAAACCGCCGCAGCGGCGTATCACGCAGGGATAAACAGGGTTGACGGCTGGCTTAAAGATCCGGAGTATTCAAGCGACGGCGTAACGCTCGACAAAATCCCGTCAAGGGCAACGGCGCACTATGTAAGCAAGGTAACAAAAGCCGTAAATGTTTACGGCAATCTGTATAAAGAGGAGCAATGAAAATGAGAAAGGAAAAATCAAAGGCAGAAGAACTTAAAGAAAAGCTTTTCTATGTTCCGAAGCACGCATCGGAGGTCATTTCGCAGTCGGAAACCGACAAGGCGGACGAGTTCTGCGAAGAATACAAAAACTTCCTCAACAAGGCAAAGACCGAGAGAGAGGCTGTTATATATGTCCTCGACAAGGCGAAAAGAAACGGCTATGTCGAGTTTGACAGAGATAAAAAGTATCAGGCGGGCGACAAGGTTTACTATAACAACAGAGGTAAATCGATAATTCTTGCCGTTATCGGCAAAAAGAGCCTTAAAGAGGGTATCCGTCTTTCGGCGGCGCACATTGACTCGCCGAGGCTTGATATGAAGCAAAATCCGCTCTATGAGGACTCTGATATAGCTTATTTCAAGACGCATTATTACGGCGGAATAAAGAAATATCAGTGGACGGCAATCCCGCTCTCGCTTCACGGCGTAGTTGTCAAAAAGGACGGCACAAAGGCTCAGGTCAATGTCGGCGAGGATGACGCAGACCCGAAATTTGTTGTAACCGACCTTCTTCCCCATCTTGCGGCAGAGCAGATGAAACGCACCCTTGCAGACGGAATAAGGGGTGAGGAGCTCAACATCGTAATCGGTTCACGCCCGTTCAGGGACGACGAGGCAAGTGAAAAGGTAAAGCTCAATGTTATGAACATTTTGTTTGAAAAGTACGGAATTACAGAGAGCGATTTCCTTTCGGCGGAGCTTGAAGCCGTTCCCGCTTTCAAGGCTACGGATATAGGCTTTGACCGCAGTATGATAGGCTCTTACGGACATGACGACAGAGTTTGCGCTTACCCTGCGGCAGAGGCGATTTTCAATATCGAAAATCCAGAGTACACGGCTGTTACGGTTCTTACCGATAAGGAAGAGATAGGCTCGGACGGCAACACGGGACTCAATTCGTCATACTTCAAATATTTTGTTGCTGACCTCGCAAATATGCAGGGCGTAAATTATCATACGGTGCTCTCAAATACTCAATGCCTTTCCGCCGATGTCAATGCGGCGTTTGACCCGACCTTTGCCGATGTTTCGGAAAAGAGAAACGCTTCCTATGTAAACAAGGGCGTTGTTATCACAAAATACACCGGTTCAAGAGGCAAGGCAGGCACAAGCGACGCTTCGGCAGAGTATATGGGCAAGATAAGAAGTATGCTTGACGGCGAAAACATCGTATGGCAGTCGGGCGAACTCGGCAAGGTTGACGCAGGCGGCGGAGGAACTGTCGCTATGTATCTTGCGGCGCTTGATATCGATGTCGTTGACCTCGGCGTACCCGTTCTTTCAATGCACGCACCGTTTGAGGTCGTTGCAAAGCTTGATGTCTATATGGCTTACAGGGCGTTCAAGGCGTTCTTTGAAGAGAAATAATTGATTTTGCGGGGCGAAACTTAACAGTTTCGCCCTTTTTATGAAAATTTTTCTATTTGTTAATAATGTGTTAAATATCGCACAGTATATTGCATTGCAAGATAGTATGTGATATATTGTATTCGTAATAAATATATATCTTGAAAGGAGAGACGCAATGAATACACAGTTCAAAAAAGGCGTGCTCGAGCTCTGTGTTTTGTCCCAGCTGCGGCACGGCGACAAATACGGCTATGAGCTTGCGGACGCCGTCGGAAAGCAAATTGATGTTTCCGAGGGAACAATTTATCCTCTGCTCAAGCGGCTTCGCAACGAAGGATATTTTGAAGTGTATCTCAAGGAATCGCCCACAGGTCCCGCAAGGAAGTATTACAGGCTTACCCAAAAGGGGTGCGACACACAGGCGGAGCTTGAAAAGGAATGGAACGAATTTACGCTTTGCGTTTCAAATTTGTTAGGAGGCGACGGTAATGACCAAGATTGAATTTTTACAGGAATTATACAATCATCTCTCGGGCTTTTCGCCTGCGGAGCGTGATGAGATAATACAGGACTTCGAGGAGCATTTTTCAGCCGGAATTGAGCTCGGGAAAAGCGAAGAACAGATTTGCGAGGAGCTCGGCACTCCTTACAGTTGTGCCATGCAGTATGCAAATACTCAGCAGACTTCGCCGTCTGCTTTCGCAAAGGAGCAGTCCGTGCCGAAAAAAGCAGTGACGGACACAGCGTCACAGACATATCAGAAGCCGAATTTCGACAGAAGAAACAAGACCCTGTGGACATTGGCGTTTGCGTTTTTTGTACTGTGCGCACTCGGTGTATATCCGATAGCCGTAATGCTTATACTTTCGCCGATAATGATAGTGCTTGTCGCAATTTTTGCGGTAGCTGCAGTACCCTCCGGGGCAATGATAGGCTTTATCGCTTCACTGAGCGTAATGTTTGTATGCATGGGGCTTCTTATGTTTGCGATTATGACATATTTGCTCAAGCTCTGTTTTCGCAAGGCGGGATTATAAGGAGGGCGTAACATGAAAAAATTTATAGTTGTAACAGCGATTATTCTTGTCATTTCGGCAATATCCGCGCTTTGCTTTTTTGCGGCGCTCGGAACAGAGTTCGTGCAGTATGCGGCAGACGGAAACTTTGACGGCGTGTTGGAAAGGCTTGAAGATAAATTGGAAATGATAGGCGATGAAATCGAAGCTAAATATTCCTATGACGAAATTGACGATATAGACGATGATGACTGGTATCTGAGCAATAAGACAACTGTTAAATCGGAGAAATACACCTCCGACAGCATTGTTATCGGCTCGGATTCGGTTGAGGTGATTATGATGCCGTCTTCAGACGGTAAGCTCTCCGCCGAGATTATGACATACTCAAGGAACGGAGATGACGAAGTTACGGAGCCGATTGTGCTTGAAGACTTCAGTGATGACAGCAGGGATTACAAACTGTTTATTAAGGCGCGTGAGCAGTCTTATTTATATAAAACCAAGGCTGTTGTTTATATTCCCGAAAATGTGAGAAATGTTGAATTTTATGCTTATGCGGGTGAATTTAAGGCTGACGGCGGAATTACCCTTGACAGTCTCACCGTGGATATCGGCACGGGCAATGTCGATTTGGAAAGGGCTGATATCGACAAGTGCAGCGTTATTATAAAATCGGGTAAGGCGGACATCGAAAACGGATTTACGGCGCACAGCTCGCTGACCGTCCGTATCACAACCGGCAAAATAGATTGCAAACTTCCCGTTGCGAACGGCTATAGCTTATCCTACAGTGCGCAAGGCTGCGAGCTTGACGGCAGTACGGCGTTGCTCAACGCAACGCTTCTTGATGAAAACGGGGTTATAACAAACACCTTGGGGCGTACGGGCAAAATAATTTCATCGGGAACGGCGGATAATATGCTTGAAGCCGATTTAAGCGTAGAGTCCGGAAAAATAGAATTTGATACCGATTATTAAAAACAAAGGAGATATTTAAAATGAAGAAAAAACTTTATAAAAGCAATCGTGACAGAATGTTGGCAGGCGTACTCGGCGGCTTTGCGGAGTATATAGGCGTAGACTCGACAGTTGTAAGACTTGTTTACGCACTTCTCTCGCTGTTTTCGGCAGGCTTCCCTGGAATTCTGTTCTATATCATCTGTGCTCTCATAATTCCCGACGAGCCGTTTGATGTTGAGCAGTAATCGGAAATTTCGTCCGAAAACGCCCGTGAGCGTGTAAAAACAACAGCATAAGACGACACGGTTTTCGCCGTACCGAGGATATAATTTTTTTGAAAAATTATGTTTAAGGTACGGTGATTTTTTTGAAAACCATACAGACGGTAAGGCGTATATATGCCGATGCAAACGCCGAAAGAATAGAAAAAATATCAAAGCAGGCGATAAAACAGCTTTTTTGCTTCCTGCTCGGACTTCTCTGTGGCTCGATAAATGAGCTTGAAACATTTTCTCCGTTTGGCGTGAGCTTTGTAGCTGCGGTTTCGGGTAAATATACCGTTTCGGCAGGGCTCGGTGCGGCGGCAGGCTATATTTTAACGCAGGACAACCTGTCGGCATTGCGATATATAGCGGCGATAATCTGCTCGGTAATACTCATAAAGCTTACCGACGAGCTTGAAAAGCTTAAAAAGCTTCGACTTTTGCCGTCCTGTATCGCTTTTATGTCGCTGTTTCTGACAAGTATGGCTGTTCTTTTTGCCTCGGAGATTTCTGTAAGGTCGTTTTTGATTTTTCTTTGCGAGGCGGTGCTCGGCTTTGCACTGACGTTCGTATTTTCCGCGGCGTTTGACGCAGTGTCGGCATATCAAAGGCAAGGCGGCTTTACGGCACGGGATATTATATTCGTCGGTGCGCTTTTGTCCGTTGTTTTGCTCTCGCTGTCGGGGATAACCCTGTTTTCGGTCTCGCCTGCAAGAATAATAGGCGTGTTTGCGCTGGTGCTTGCCTCTTATATCTATAAGGAGGCGGGCGGAGCAGGCTTCGGCGTAGCGCTGGGGCTTGCAATGTCGCTTGATAACGGCGTGGGTGCATCCGGCGTTGCTTATGCGGTAACGGGACTTGCGTGCGGAATGTTTTCGCATTTCAACAGGGTTGTCGGTGCGGCGGCAGGTCTTATTGCTTTTTCTGCGGCTTTCCTGTTTGAAAACGGCTCTGCGGAAAAGATTTATCTTCTTATCGAAGCGGCGGTAGCTTGCGTTGCGTTTCTGTGCATACCCGAAAAGGCTCTGCGTTCGCTGACGGGCGGCTTTTATGAGCGCCGTGAGCCCGCGAATGTAAATTCGCAGCGCCTTGCTTTGCTTGAACGGCTTAAAAATGCGTCTGCGGCGGTCGAAGAGGTTTCGGGAGCGGTCAACGCCGCCTCGGAAATCCTAAAAAGCAGCGAGCCCGAAACAGAGCTTGATGTATATTCGAGGGTCAGGGCAGGCGTGTGCACCGACTGTCGGCTCAATTCGTTCTGCTGGAACAAGAATTTTGCCGACTGCAAAAAGGCGTTTGATACAATGAGCGAAACGCTCAAAAACAACGGCGTTGTCAATTCGAACAACCTGCCGCCGTTTTTGAAGGGCTGCTGCGTTAAATCGGATGAAATAACGGACAGCTTTAACAAAATTTATATAGGCTATGTATCGTCGAGGGCTGCCAAGGAGAAAATCGAAAAGATGAGGAGCATATCCTCCCGTCAGTTCGGCGGTATGTGCGATATGCTTACGGAAATTTCCGAGGAATTTACAAAGGAAATCGATTTTGCCGACGACATTTCCCGAAAGGTTGAGGAGCTACTGATATCCTCCTTCGATATTTTCCCCGAAACGCTTGTGTGCCAAAACTCCGAAAACGGAAAGCTGAAAATCGAGTTTTCCTTCCGTAAAAAGAGCGAAAAAATAAACGAATACGAGCTTCGTAAGGCGTTGGAGGGAGCTTGCTCGGTTAGGCTGGACAGGCCGTCCGTTACCTCTTCGGGGGACGAGGCGTGCGTGTGCTTTTGCGAAAAGACATTTTTCAAAGTCGAGGCTGCGGCTTCAAGAAGCGTAACCAACAAGGACAGATATTGCGGCGACAGCTTTGAAAGCTTCTATGACGGTAAGGGCAATTTCAATGTCGTTTTGAGCGACGGAATGGGCACGGGAATGAGGGCGGCAGTCGATTCGTCGCTTGCGAGCTCAATGACGGCAAGGCTGATACGCTCCGGATTTTCGCACGCCGCAGCGTTTCGGCTTGTAAATTCGGCTCTTATGCTTAAATCGTCCGAGGAGTCGCTCGCAACGCTTGATGTTCTCTCAATAGACCTCTACACGGGCAACGCAAAGCTCTGCAAGGCGGGTGCGGCGGCAACACTTGTAAAGAAAAGGGAGAGCGTGACGGCTGTCAACCGTGCGTCTATGCCGTTGGGCATTCTTGAGGAAGCGGATTTCGTTTCGACCGAATTCAAGCTTCGCAGGGGCGACACGGCTGTTATGGCGAGCGACGGAGCGTTTGAATATTCGCTTAATACGGCAAAAATGATACTTTCGGGAGCAAGTGACGCTTCGGTTGAAGCTGTTGCGGAAAAAATTGCAGAAGCCGCCAAGCGGGAAAGAGGCAAAAAACCTGCTGACGATGTTACGGTTATTGCACTGAAATTAGTGCCAAATGAATAAAAAAGGCAGGAAAAAACTGAAAATTTACATAAAAACTAAAGAATTGATTGACAAGCGGCGAAATTTATTGTAAATTTTATATGTATTGATTGATAATGCACAATTATACGCCAAGAAGAATTTGAAAGGGGATATTTTTCAAATGGCAAAAAACAAACCTGTTCTGACTCCCGAGGAGTTGGAAGCTAAAAACGCAAGAAAGGCCGAGAAGAATAAAATCTTCGGCGAGACTTTCATAAAATCGCTTGCGATATTGATGTCTATCGTTCTTGTTTATTCAATTGTTTACATAGCATTCGGACAGGGCACCACGATTGAGCAGAAGATTGTCACACAGGGCAGTTCAAGCGGCTCGGGCAGCAGCAGCTCGTCTCAGGGCAGCAGCTCTTCAAGCAGCAGCTCTTCAAGCGGCAGCAGTGCTTCGTCTGATTCAACCGCAAGCAGCGGTGATTCGTCGGCTGCTTCTTCATCGGAGGCAGGCGAGGTAGCAAAGCTTATCAACAGCGCAACAAAGGCTGCTGTTGACGCAAAGGCGGGCTACGACTGGGAAAGACACTGCACGGTTGAAAATATCGATGTAGGTTCAGCAACAAGCACACTTAATAAGATTATTCAGGGCGTTGACTCAAGCGCTGACCTTAACTCTGTTGTCGGCGGCTTCCTCGGCAGAGGCGATCAGAAGCAGACCTGCCCCAAGGGACAGACTCTTGACACAATGGACGTTCAGAAGGATGACGGCACAACAGGTAAGCTTTACCACGGTTCAAGCTACACCCTTAAAGCAACAAACCTTCAGGCGGGCGACATTCAGAATCTTACGGTAAACGGCGATACATACGAGTTCACAATTCCGGATTCGACCAATCCCGACAGAAACGGCAACAACGCTCTTTCGAGATTTACAAACGATATCGTACTCCAGAGCGAGGTTGACGCTGAAATTAAGAGCTATGTATCTGTTGTAACCGTAAACTCCGTTACCGCAAATTACAAGAACATCAAGGTTAAGGCTGTTATCACGGACGGCAAGCTTCAGAGCCTTGAATATTCATATGCGGCTGACGCTGAAATTCAGCTCAAGGCAATCGTTTCGATTACCGGTACGGGTAACCTTAACGCAAACGCTAAATATTCTAACTTTGTATACTAATTCTTGGGAGGTAGCTTAAAATGGCAAAGAAAGAGAAAGTTCAGTTAACTCCTGAGGAGATTGCTGACAGAAAAATTCGCAGATCAAACGGCTGGACCCGTTTCTGGGCTATATTCCTTTCATTCGTACTTGTTGCGGGTGTGTTCGGAATTGCACGCTCAAAGGGTCTTGACGCTTCCGCAAGCGAGGATGTTTCCGTAACAAACAGCGCAAACGGTGGCGCGGCAAATGCTGCAAGCTCAAGCTCATGGGATGACGGCTCGTCAAGCAGCAGTTCGTCAAGCAGCAGTTCGTCAAGCAGTGACGCAGCGGCTTCGAGCGATTCGGGCTCTGCAACCGCAGGCTCAACCGACGCGGCTTCGGTAGCGACGCTCATCAACAGTGCAACAAAGGCTGCTGTTGACGCAAAAGCAGGCTACGATTGGGAAAGACACTGCACGGTTGAAAATATCGATGTAGGTTCAGCAACAAGCACACTTAATAAGATCATTCAGGGCGTTGACTCAAGCGCAGACCTTAACTCTGTTGTCGGCGGCTTCCTCGGCAGAGGCGATCACAAGCAGACTTGCCCGAAGGGACAGACTCTTGACACAATCGACGTTCAGAAGGACGACGGCACGACAGAGAAGCTTTACCACGGCTCAAGCTACACTCTTAAGGCTACAAACCTTCAGGCCGGAGATATTCAGAACCTTACGGTAAACGGCGACACATATGAGTTCACGCTTCCCGATTCGACCAATCCCGACAGAAACGGCAACAACGCACTTTCGAGATTTACAAACGATATCGTTATCCAGAGTGAGGTTGACGCTGAAATCAAGAACTATGTATCGGTTGTAACGGTTAACTCCGTTACCGCAAATTACAAGAACATCAAGGTTAAGGCTGTTATCACGGACGGCAAGCTTCAGAGCCTTGAATATTCATATGCGGCTGACGCTGAAATTCAGCTCAAGGCAATCGTTTCGATTACCGGTACGGGCAACCTTAACGCAAACGCAAAATATTCCAACTTTGTATATTGATTCCAAGGAGGAAGCTTAAATGGCAAAGAAAAATAAGGCGCAGTTAACTCCGGAGGAGTTGGCTGAAAAGAAGCTTAAAACCCGTAAGGGTTGGGCAAGAGTAGGCGCGGTTGTATGCGCACTTGCAATCACTGCGGCTGTATATTCGGTAGGCTCAAAGGGCGGTCATAAGATCAAGCAGGTTGAGGAAACTCCGCAGGTGGTAACTCAGGTTGTTAAGGTTGAGGATACAACTAAGAAGGCCGAAACCACAACTGAAGCTACAACAAAGGCTGCCGAAACAACCACGAAGGCTGCCGAAGCAACAACAAAGGCTTCTTCGGACAGCTCGTCAGACGGCGGTATTCTTGATACAATTACCGGTCTCATCGGCGGACTCGGCGACATCGGAAGCCTCGGCGATATGGACTTCTCAGGTGCGGGCGACACAATTGAAGGCGTCGGCAACACTGCTAAGGATTTCTTCTATGACATCGCAGACAAGATTGAAAGCGGCGACAGCCTCGGAGATATCGGCGGCGACATCGGCGGCGACATTATAGGCGGTCTCGGACAGTAAAATATCCCCGATTTAATAAATTACGGCTGTTGCTCTGTGCGGCAGCCGTTTTTTTGTTGATGTTCGCTAACAGCGTACGGTTTATTTTGGTGCTTTTACCGTTGAAATCGCTTGGAGAAATGTGTAAAATTAACTTGAATGGCACATTGCTTTAGGGAGTTGGTGATGTATGGTATACTTCGGCGCAGTTTATGCGGCGGTATTGGAAATGCCGGAAATGTCAGCGGCGCAGGCGGATTATGTAAAGCTAACCGTTGCGCTTATTGCGCTTGTGCTGATTTTACCCGTTGTATATTTTATATTGCTGCGGCATGAGAACAACAAAGCAAAGCACCTCAAAGCGATAATCGACCAGACAATGCTTACCTTTGCAAAGGTTATCGACGCCAAGGACCCTTATACACGGGGACATTCCGAGGCAGTTGCCGAATATTCAAGGGAGATAGCACGGCGTTACGGTATGCCGAGAAGGCAACTTGACAACATTTACTATTCGGGACTTTTGCACGATATAGGCAAGATAGCCGTTCCCGACTCAATTCTCAACAAGCCCGAAAAGCTGACCGAGGACGAATACGAAGCCGTAAAGGTTCATACATTTGTCGGAGCGGACATATTGTCGAGCCTTACGACTGTCGACAATATTGCCGCGGGAGCAAGAGATCACCATGAGCGATATGACGGCTCGGGCTATCCGCGGGGAATTTCAGGTAACGACATAAGTCTTGAGGGAAGAATTATCGGCGTTGCCGACGCATACGACGCAATGGCTTCCGAACGGGTGTACCGTGAAACCATCAACCGTGAAAAAATAAGAGAAGAATTTGAACGGGAGTGCGGCAGGCAGTTTGACCCGAAAATCGTTAAAATTCTTTTGGAAATGATAGATGAGGGTTACTTTGACAGCGAAAGCGATTAACCCGACCTTAAATTCAGACAGAGTCGCTCCGAAGCGTTGGTATTCGGTGCGGCTTTTCTGCTTTTTGAGAGAAATCTATATTTCGGATGTTAAAATTGCCTGAACACCATATGTTGTGGGTTAAAAAATAATCAACAAATTGAGCCAAAATGTGCAATAAATGTGCGACTTGACGAAAACTCCGTTCAAAAAAAGGCGAAAACTCAAATGTTCACAATTCGTTCATAATTTTGTGGGAAAATCGCCAAAATCATTTGAATATTTTGACCAAAAATAACAAATTTATTTGTTCAAATCGGAAAAACGATAATAAATCGTGAATAATTTATTGACTTTTTTACGATAAAATTTTATAATTTGAGTAACCATAGGAATGGTGTAATGGGGCGAAGTGTCCGAATTTTCGGATGCGGTCGTTATGCCCTTGCTATCTTCGGCGGGCACACAAGCCTGTTATGATACACATCCTTTGGTAATATGCTCGGGTGTGTATCATCGTCTCCCACCGACTTTAACAAGTGGGAATGGTGGGAGTCCTACCGAGTTAAACAAGACAGCGTTTGCGGACACCTCCCTTACGGGGCGGTCAGAGGCAAGAAACAAACTGCAGTCGCAAACAGCCGATGCGGCACCCCCGTCGGCATTCGTTAAACGGGGTGCGGACATTAAATCTTTTAATGCAAAATAATTAGGAGGTAAACAAATGAAAAAGTCAACAAAATTGTTGAGTGTTATCTTGGCAATTCTTATGATTTTCTCATCTCTTTCGGTTGCGTCATTTGCCGCTAAGGCAAATTACAAGACTGTTGCCGAGCTGGAAGCGCTTGACGCTTACGACAGCTATGGTCAGGTAACAAGGCTTTCAACCGAGGAGAGAATGTCAATTCTTTTTGACACGCTTGATCTTATCCTTGCAAAGGCTAACATCAACATGGGTACGGTTGTTAACACAATGGGTATTAAGATTACAATCAACCTTACATCGATTGACAATGCTTGCGCATCTGTGGACACATTAAAGTCATCATTGAGCGGTGGAACAGCCTCTACGGCTAAAGCTCTTCTTGATCTCGGTATCGTTGAGGATTTAAGCTTTGATTCTTGGCAGAGCGGTATGACCCGTGACGGCACAGCGCAGCTTACAATCGTTTACGAGCTTCTTGAGCTTCTTGCAGCGAACAAGACCGCCATAAACTCTGCTTTGACAAACGGCATTCAGCTTGGTATCATCGCGAACTTCATTTCCGGCCTTGATCTCAGCTCTATCAACACGCTTCTCACAAACATTCCTCAGGCTGTGAAAAAAGCTGTATTCCCGCTTATGGCAAGACCCGATACTACGGTTTCCGAGCTTGGAACCTACACAAACACATCGGGCGACGGCGGAATTCTTTCCGTTCTTGACAGCTTTGTTCAGACAATCTTCACAAAGCCGATGAACTGGACCTCATACAGAGTTGACGCTTCGGGCAACGACCTTGGCTACACAACAGCTCTTCCGACGGCTGCACAGCAGACCTCGAGATACTTTGTTGTAAGCTCCGACGGCTCAAAGATTACTCAGTATGATTACAACTTTGCTCCCCTTACGGGCTCGAGCTCAACTACAGGCACTTGGACAGAGACTGTTACTTACACCAAGACTCTTGAAGAAGAGGGCGGCAGCACTTACATCTTCAAGGCTCCTTCCGATTACACCGGCGACGCTTCGCTCAAATGGTACACGGCGGGCGACAAGGGATATTTCCTTCCCACAGTCAGAGACGCTATCAACAACGGCGATTTGAGTTTCTCGCTCAACGGCGAAGACAGCGTTCTTACACTTCTCTACAAGTTCATTCCTTATGTGTTTGCTGAGATGGCACCCACAGTTCTTAACGGCTCCGTTAAGAAGCTCCTTGCAGGTGCGTTCGATGTTACATTTGAAGAAATGACAACTGACGAAGTTACGGCTGCAGCTTCCGCAACCGGCGATCCCGACAGCTTCTTCACAAAGGACCAGGAATTCTATCTTTGGGAATATTCCGATTATAAAGTAATCGACGGCGTTCCTTATTACCGTTTCGAGGATACATACTTCAAAGGCACAATCCCCGCAAACATCAGCACATATTATTATATGTTCGATTGGGATTGGAACATCACCGACGATTTCATTAACGAATTTATTCCGGCAACAAGCGGAACAACAATCGAAAATTCTGCAGCAGGCTATGACAGCGTTCTTGACGCTCTCAACGCTTTCGTTTACAAGGTAATTGACACTGCTCTCGTTGACAACTTCACGGTTAAGGGCGTTACATACAACCTTAAGGAAGGCATCAACTGGCAGAACGGTGGCCTCGACAAGGTAATCGACAACGTTCTTACCGCTGCAAGATACATCTTCAACATTGCTCCCGAAGAGATCTTCGACGAGTATTACAACGACGCAAAGCTTTCACCGTATTACAACATGATGATGAACGGTACCAAGAAGCAGGCAATTTTGGGTCTTGTTGCTGCGGCAGTCAAGATGGTTATGCCTCAGGTACAGTTCCCGTCAGAGGCTAAGCTTTGCAAGACAGTCGGCACAGACAGCACGGACGATGTTTCCGTTCTTGCTCTCGGCGCAGTTGTAGTTCGTGAGCTTTGCACACAGCTTATGCCCGCATACAACTTCGACAAACTCATCTATGCAGACTACAACACAAAGACAATCCTTACAGGCACTGCGTATGATTCGGATTACTGGCTTGATACCGTTATCACAATGGGTATTGACCTCGGTATGTACTATCTTCGTAACATCACAGACCTCGGTGAGGACAAGAACACAGGTTACTACGCTGTAATGTATAACCTCGGTGCAGTTCCGTCAAACAACGCTGCTTCGTTCACCTACACCGCAGATTCAACTTATATCAGCGGCGTTCCGACATGGCAGTACAAGATTGACTGGATCATCGACTGGGCTCTTACTTCCTCGGAAGAGTGGGCTTGGGGCTTTGAAAAGCTTATCGACTGCGGCTCAACCGTTGACCTTGCGTCATATCAGGATCCGTGGGCTAAGCTCAACAAGATCTTCCTTGGCCTTCTTCCTCTTGATGAGGTTCTCAGCGACAGCGGCGCTACATCAACAAGCGGCACATGGCTTGAGAACGTACTCAGAGGCAAGCTTGTAGAGGGTATCAATACTCTTGACCTTCCGTTGGTTGCAAGCGCATTCGACATTCCGAGCGGAATTCTCAGAAATGCAAATGTCCTTACTCAGGTTGTTACGGTTGTAAGAGGTCTCCTCAACGATGTAACCTATAAGGTATTGGGCAACTACACATTACTTTCCGACAGCACATACACAACTCTTGATACAATTCTTAACCAGAACAACATCAAGAGCCTTCTCGTTAACCTTGTTGACAGACTTGACGACATGGGCAACAACGGACTTCTTGTTCCGGTATTGCCGATAGTAGGTATGTTTGTCGGCTGGAAGACAGGTATTCAGGAATATGCCGACCCGTCAATTTACTTCACATCAAGCTCGGGCGACAACTACCTCTATTCGCAGTCAACCAACACCATTAACTTTACAAACAACTCTTCCGGTATGCTTCAGAAGCACAGAAATTCAAGCACACAGGATCAGCCTTACACAATCAACATTACAAACATTACGGCTGATAACGGCGTAACCTTCAGCGGCTCAACGGCTACCATTTTGCCCGGCGGCACGGCAAGCTTTACTGCTACTGTTCCTTCAGACGATGTTGTAACTAAGGTAACGGTTACATATACTTACATGGGTAAGGACGGTCAGGCACTCGGCGGCGAGCAGACCAAGGTTATTTATGCCCGTGTTGCTACGACTCCCGATGTTGAAGGTGAGCAGTGGTCTGAAGCTGATGCTACGGACTGGAAGCGTGCGGCTTACAACAAATATGTATTCACTCAGAATTTGTATAAAACGGTTCTTGCTTATAAGCAAAGTATAGTTTCAGAATGTAAATATACACACACTTTGAGCATTACTGAGTTTAAATATCAGAACAATCCCAGCGACAACTTCTCAACTTATTTCTCGCTTAATTCGGCTGCTGAAGCTTGGAACCCGCAAACAGTCTCCGAAAAAGGTGCCGGTATGACGGCAACTTTCTGGAAGGCGGCTGACGGAGTTGACGAGAATACCGAGATGCCTTACGGCTACTATGACGGCGGTTCCGTTTATGTTAAGACAAATACTAGATATAAACAAATAGCTTGGTGGAACAATGCATCGCATGATAACTCTTGGGATGTTGACTTTATTTACTACTCAGACTACGGCCTTACAGACGCAGTTAAGAAGTATGTAAACATGAGCTTGTTGGCTTCCGACTTCGGTTCGGACGCTCAGGCGGCATATGAAGCATACGACACAGCTTTGAGAGACGCAGTATATCTTGTATATGCACCCAAGACAACAAGCTATATTGACGAAGTTGCTTCAGCTATGGAAGGCGCTCTCACAACTCTTGATGCAGCTTATGAAGCTCTTTCACAGTATGACAGAGTAACAGAGACAATTTCGGTTGACTCCATTATCTCTGCTCTTGACGCACTTGAGACAGACAAGACCAAGGACATCGACTTTGAGGATCACGAGCTTTACGAGTACTTCCAGTACGAGAACGCAAGAACAGATGCTCGCAAGATCATCAAGGCTTATCAGAAGCCCGCACAGCCTGAAAACTACATCAGCGGTGAAAACCTTTCACAGGCAGTTATCGAAGCTATCGAAGCTGCAAACAGCGGCAATGTAGCAACAGGTATCGGCGCTACGGTTTCAACTCCGTCCGAGGAGGCTATGAAGACCTGGAACGACGCTATTGCGAACTGGACAGATCCGACATATTCAAACCTTCAGATGGCGGACGCTATTTCAAGACTTAATTACTACTACGCATTCATGAACGCTAACCCGAGAAGCTCTGTTAATAAGCAGTTCCTCGCTTCCGAAATTTCGGCTGCACAGGCTCAGAACTATGTACAGAGCGATTACAGCACAGAATCTTGGGCAGCTTATGCGGACGCTCTTGCTTCGGCACAGACAGTTCTTGCTGACGGCAGTGCTCTCCAGTCAGAAGTATTCGACGCTAAGTATGAGCTTATGAAGGCTCAGAACGAGCTTATTCCGGCTTATGCTTCAATGAAGGATAACGGTTACCTCGATTCAGAGCTCACAGGCCTTATCGAACAGGCTAACACAATCGTTAAGTACTTCGACGCTTACTTCACTGTTAAGGACGGCGTTGACGCTACAGAGGCTTGGAAGCAGCTTGTTAAGGCACTCGGTGTTGAGTACAATGTAACAGTTGACGGCGTTGATTACAGCGGCATCCTTTACAGCAACTCGGCACTCACCTTCACGGCGGCTGACAGACTTAACACAAACAAGGAAAAGACAAAGGTTGACGCAGCTTGCGACAAGCTCCAGGCAGCACTCAACAACTTCGTATCGAGCGTAACGCTTGATAAGAACGACTCAGGCGTTGTTAACCAGGTTGAGCAAAATGTAAGATACATTCAGGGTATCACACCGGGTACTGTTACAACAGCTGACGCTATCCTTGCTAACGTTAAGGCTTCGAACACAGCGGCTAAGCTTGCTGTTACGGCTTCTAAGTCAAACGGCTACGGCACAGGTGCTAAGGTTGATGTTTCAATCGACGGTATCGGCGTTCTCACAACCTACTATGTAGTTATCTACGGCGATGTAAACGGCGACGGCGCAGTTGACGCATTCGACGCATTTGCAGTTGACAAGAGCGTTAACAACCTTGCTGCACTCAGCGGCGTATATGCTAAGGCGGCTGACGCGGATGACAGCGGCGACATCACAGTTGCTGACTTGACTCCCATCATGAACGCTGCGGTAGGCTACACAGACGCAATTTCTCAGACTAAATAATTGACTCGTTCGATTATTTAAAAATCGGGGGTGTCGGGTCGCAAGGCTCGGCATCCTCGGAAAATGACAAAAACATACATTAAATCCTTGACGCATATAATTTCCAACGGTTGCCGAACGGCAACACCACTGTCGGTCGGTTTTTTCTGCAGAGTGATAGCTGTTTGAAATTATCCGCGGGAAAATGTGCAGATAACAAAAATTACTATTGACATTTTTGCGGATTGAGTGTATATTTATTGGGAAAATAGAATAAGGAGGCTAAAAATGGTTAAGTCAAAGAAAATCCTTAGCCTTGCTTTGGCAGTTGTTATGGCTTTGAGCATGTTGACAATCGGCGTTTTCGCCGCTGTTACTACTCCTACGGCTACATTCACTGTTACATCCTCGGCTACCGAGGTTGCAAACGGCGATGAAATCACAATTACCGTTACGGCAAACGCTACGGAAGACTTCTATGCCGGACCCATGTCGCTCCCGATTGAGTACGATGCATCATTGTTTGAATATGTTGCAAATTCAGCAACAGTTTCGGACATTTACGGTGCGGGCGTAACAAAGTCCGTAGTCAAATCAGACTCGGGTAAGCTTACGGTTGCTCTCACTCCCACGACAAGCGGAACGGTTACTGCTCCCAACCTTAACGGAGCAAATCTTGCAGTGCTTACCTTTAAGCTGAAAGCAATCGGCACAACGGGTTCAAGCACAATTGCAATCGCTGATGACCAGAAAACTGCGTCAAATGTCAGCGGTAAATTCTACTGTGGTTCGTTCGACGGCTCCAACCCGTTGACAAGCGAGCTTACGGAAATCGGCCAGACTCTTAACAGAGTAGGCACAACTGTTGCGTATGCTGGTGTTCTTGAAGCAGATCTTCAACTTACAGCAAGTGCACAGACAGGAATTATTATTGATACGAACAAAACATTCGGTGGTCAGTACGCAGGTGTTGTATTTGGCTTTGTACAGGCAGCCGCAAATACATTTATTACAAACAAATACCTCCAGAACAATCTTGAGGCATCGAACGGCGGAACTCTTGAATTTGCTAGACCTAACGGAAAAACTTCCGGTGGTTTTGGTACAGGAACAACAGTTACTGTTAAAAATTCAGACGGTTCTGATACCGGTAAAGTTTATGTTGTTGTAATTTTCGGTGATGTTAACCAGGACGGAATGATCACCGCTGCTGATACAACTATTATTAAAGGCTGGGCAACAAAACCCGCTACTGCTCCTGCTAACAATACAGTTTTAAGAATGGCGGCTAATACTGCTTATGTTGCAAATGCTACAGTTCTTCATAACATTCAGACAAATGACACAACTGCATTGAAGAATTATGTTACGAAGAATGCTAATGCAACAACTGATTTGGCAAAACTTAATCCTGTAAAACTTGCAGAAGCTCAGGCTAAGTATAATAATTTTTATCAATAATAAAATTATTTAGGAGGATATTTAGATGAAAACATCTAAAAAAGTATTAAGTGTGCTGATGGCACTTGCTATACTTGTAAACGTTTTCGCTGTGTTCTCTTCTGCAATTACTCCTGATACGGCAATTGATCTTACACTTGGTGTAGATAAAGATTCATATGCTCCGGGAGATACGGTAACTGTTACTATCTACG
>CAVFQD010000006.1:0-39387 GCA_963624605.1 Eshraghiella crossota
ATTTTATACATAGGTCAAGACTCACAAAAGAACGATATGTTTAGAGTTAAATATAACGGTCAGGTAAAAAACAATCTTCCGAAAGATACTGCGGATAGCTTGAAAAAAGAATATGCAAGATTCACTAAAAGCTTGATTTGGTTTTATGAAAAAGAGACAAGACTTCAAATCGAAATTACTAACAAGGAAATATTAGATTCAAAAAAAGCATATGCCGTGGGATTAAAGCTTGATGATATTTATGATGAAATATCTGTTCGTCTTGCCCCGGAATACGGTGAAATTCAACCGAATTTATTTGATAACTACGCCGGTATTAAAAATTGGGCTTATGCGAAATTGCAAAAGAGCGCTTATGCAGGGCAATTAAAAATGGGAATAAAAGAAAAGCTATGCTCTGAGTGTAAAGAAAACGAAAAGCAAGTTCAAGACACAAATAAAACAATATAAGTGCTTGTCAAGAGAACCAAACCAACCAACAAATTATTATATGAGGTGATTATAAAATGGAGATTATGTATTTATTTTTAATTCTTGTTGTTGCGGCGTTATTGGGACTGATTCCGGGTAACATCGCCAAAAAGAAAGGCTATAGCTTTGCTTTGTGGTGGTTTTACGGATGGATGCTTTTTATTGTCGCTATCATTCATGTGAATTTGATTCCTGACAAAAACGCACAGCAACCGTATATTCGCTCAAACAACATTTCAAATTATCCGCCGTCAAGCATTGAACAAAGCGCAATAGAGGAACTTAAAAAATACAAAGAACTGTTTGACCAAGGTGTAATTACCGAAGCTGAATTTCAAACAAAAAAAGATCAGCTTCTTAAATTGATATGAGGGAGGCTCAACAAAATGACAAAATCAAAACAGAAGCAAGAAACATATGCTATAATCGCCGGAGTTATATATATTATACTTGCAATATTTAATTTTATAATTCGGTATATCTTCGGTGATTATAACCAACTTTATCAATCAATTGAACCCGTACTGCTTATCGGTATGGCAACAACATTGTTTATAAAAAACAAAAAAGCTGTTGCTTTTGCGGCAGGAGCAAATGCATTGTTTTGTATCATCGGCTTTGCTCTCGGAATTTATAACATATTCTTTGGCTATCCCCGTATTACATCATTTGGTTTGTGGACTTTGCTATATGTTTTATTTTCTTTGTTTAAATTGTTTGCTTACATATCACTAATTATCATTAGCGTTGTACCGTTTAAAAAGGCCCAAACAATAAAAAAATTGTGGTATATTCCCGGTGTATTGTTTCTTTTAGCAACTATAATTCATTTTTTTTATAGTGCGTATTGGGTGGAAATTTTACAACTTGCAGTAGGATCAATTGCACTTTTTTTAGTCGGAATGTGGCTTAAGGTGGATTTTTATACAGCTAAAGAAGACGTTACCCCACAAGCAACGCTATCCAGTTCCATTACAATAGGCGACGCTGACAAAATTATGATGTATAAAGAATTACTTGATAGCGGCACAATCACACAGGAAGAATTTGATATAAAGAAAAAAGAAATTCTCGGTAATTGATAAGAACGCTTATAACAAATTATAAGTTATGCAAACCCACGCCCCGAACGGTAATTTCCCGTTCGGGGCGTGAAATTTTATATCAACCGTAGGGACAGCCCTTGCGGCTGTCCGAGTAAACGGGGTAGGGCGGGGGTGATTCCTCTGACAGGGGAAATGTCTGCGTAAGCAGACAAAAGGGTGCCCGAATTCGGGAGAATTTGCTCCCGCAGAAAGGAATACTGCAAATTAAGCGATACAATCAAATTATATTTTATATCATGCCGTAGGGACAGGGCTCGCCCCCTGTCCGCAAAAGATTACATATAAATCATATTGACGGACAGCCGCAAGGGCTGTCACTACGGATTTTATCAAATGGGAAATTTTCATAAAAATCGAAACTCTCGGTAATATCGCTTTTTTGGCTGATTTTATTGACATTGAAGCATAAAAATGATATTATATTCGGGCGTTATAAAACGCTCGGATATATTTGCAGAAGTGGCGGAATAGGCAGACGCTCAGGTCTCAGAAGCCTGTGAATGTGAATTCGTGTGGGTTCAAGTCCCATCTTCTGCACCAAAAAAGAGTAGGCGAACAGCCTACTCTTTTTTATGTCAAGCATTAAAATCTTTTTTTATAAACCTTGAAACACTGTTCTCGTTGTTTGAACCGATAACATCCGTTGCAAGGGCTTTCAGCTCGTCAACTGCGTTGCTCACGGCATATTTTTCATCTGCACCCATAAAAAGGGGGATGTCGTTTCTGTTGTCGCCGAAGGATATGACCTTTTCGGCTTTTACATATTCCTTGACAATTTCAAGCCCTCTGAGCTTTGTCGCCTCTTTGTTGAACACCTCCAAAAACCAATAGGGGGTGTAGGTGTCGCTGTAAAACGAATAACCCACGCCGTCGAGCCTGTCGAACTGCTTTGTTATCGGCAACAGGTCATTGTATTCGTCGCAAAGGGAAATAAATACGGGCGCAAAACCGTCCTTCGAGCATATTTTGTCAACCTTATGTATAACGCTTCCCATACTCTTGCGGCGTGTCTCGTAATATTCCCTGTGAATTGGCAATTTAAGGCTTGTAAACTGCAAATCGTATTCTTCCGTATCCTTGTTGAAAAAGAACACAAAAGGCGATTTATCGGCGTTTTCAAACACCTTGAGTATTTCTTTGAATGCACCGTCTCCGATGTAAAAGCAATTTACGGTTTTTTGCTCTTTCATATCGTACACAAATACGCCGCTTGAAAGAACGACAGGCGCATTGAACTCAATGCCGTTTAACAGCTCCTTTGCCGACAAAAGGCTTCTTGCCGTCGCAACAGAAAACAACAAGCCGTCTTTTGAGAGAGAGTTTATAATTTCCTTGCTCTCTTCGGAAACCTCGGCGTTGTCGTTGAGAAAGGTGCCGTCAAGGTCGGTTATGTAGAGAGTTTTCACCTTGTGACCACGCTTTCGCAGTTTTCGTGTGCCGCAGCTCCCGTAAATCTGTCGGTTA
Organism: Eshraghiella crossota; assembly: GCA_963624605.1. Classification (GTDB taxonomy): domain Bacteria; phylum Bacillota; class Clostridia; order Oscillospirales; family Acutalibacteraceae; genus Fimenecus. The sequence goes on from CAVFQD010000006.1 coordinate 3,042, forward strand.
CAAGGTTTTCACAGCTTTCGCTGTCTATTGCGTGTGCGTAATCGTCGCAGATATTGCCCCAATTCACGCTCGATTTTGCTATTGTGATATTCTTGGCGTTCCTTATAAAGAAGCCGGAATTTTTATGCTTTTCGATTTCTTTTCCGAGACCGGGGCGCATATCGTAAAGACCCGTTTCCCATTTTGAGGTCTTTGTAAGCTCAACACGGACATTTTCAAAGGTAACATCTTCAACGGTGTTTTCCTTTTTTCCGTGGATTAACACGCCGTTTTCGCCCTTACATGTAATGTTTGAAAATCTGATATTTTTGATGTGACCCGATTTGGTATTTTCGTCTCTGTCAAAGGTTGTGATAACAATCGGCTCGGCAGTTCCCCACCAGTCGGGGCAAAAGCGTCTTGTTTCGATAATTATATTTGAATAGCTTACATTTTCGACATTGCCGCCGTCTCTTATCTGGATTGAAAGTCCGCGGTTGCTTCTTGAAATTATGCAGTTCTGCACAAGAACATTTCTGAAATCTCCAACGCCCTCCGTGCCGATTTTGATTGCGGCTGAAGTGGAAATAAGCGTGCAGTCGGAAATTATAATGTTCTCGCACGGACCGTATTCGGAATTGCCCTTTGAGGTCTTAAGGCATATGCAGTCGTCGGCACATTCGATATGGCAGCCGAGTATTCTTACATTACTGCTGTGGTCGGGGTCGATGCCGTCCGAGTTTGCAACATCGAGGTCGTTGAGTATTCTTATTTTTGAAATGAGCACATCGTCACAGCCTGCCGGATGGAGCGTCCAAAACGGAGCGTCGACAATCGTGATTTTTTCAAATGTAATGTGATTGCTCTTTTCAATGTATATAACGGTCGGACGGGGATAGAAGTTGCCCGTTACATAGTATCTGTCCTTTCTTTCGACAAAGGCATGACCGTTGGCGTCTATTATGCCATCGCCCGTGATTGAACAGCCGTCAGCCTCAAAACCGTAAATAAAGCAGAACGACGGCTTGCCAGTAACCGGGTTGCCTATGAGCGTGTTGGTCTTGTCGTTTATGAAATTGCAGGGACGGAAATATTCGTCTATATTGTCCGTCGCTTTAAGCCTTGAGCCCTTTTGCAGATGAAGCTCAACATTCTTCTTCATAACGACAGAGCTTGAATAATAGGTTTTGCCGCTCTCAAGAACAACTGTTCCGCCGCCGTTTTTTTCAGCATCATTGATAGCAGACTGTATTGCTTTTGCGTCATTGGTAACGCCGTCTGCAAGCGCACCGTAATTTTCAGGATAATAGTATTTCATAATTTCTCCGTTGTATTATTTTCCCGCATAAATCGATGCGGCTTTTTTCATTGTTTTGCTGGCTACCGGGATAGCAACCGAGCTTCCTCCGCCGCCGTTTTCAACGACAACTACGATTGCAAGAGGTAAATCCTCTCTCTGTGAATATCCGATAAACCACGCGTGCGGGTCAAGACCGTTTTCGTCGGTGCTGACCTCGGCGGTACCTGTTTTACCGCACATTTTAAGTCCGCTGAATTTTCCGTCACCGTAATAGTTTACAACATCGGAACGAAGCATATCGTTAAGCTTTGCCGCCGTGCTCTCCGAAAAATAGGGCTGTAAATATGAAGTCTGCGTTGTTTTTACAGAGCCTGTCGGAGAGGTAATAGATTTTATAAAATAGGGCATTGGGGAGGTGCCGCCGTTCGCAATAGCACCTACTATCATAAGCATGTGGCAAGGATTTACCCTTGTTGTGTACTGACCGATACCCGCCCAGCCTATGTCGAGTTCGGAGGCGTTTGTGAGGTCAAACGAGCTTTTTGCAAGACGGATATTTCCGATTTTGTATGTCTGACCGAAGCCGAGCGAATTAACCGTGTTCGTAAGGTTTTCAGCACCGAGTTGAATTGCTATCTGCGCAAATGCACTGTTGCACGATTGGTTAAGAGCCTTTTCAAAACTGATTGTGCCGTGCTTCGAAAGGCATTTAACCGAGCTTCCGTCAACTTTGTATTCGCCCGTACATTTGAAGGTCTGCGAGTCAATATCCGAAATATTATCGATAGCGCAAGCCGAGGTAATAACCTTGAAGGTTGAACCGGGAGTGTACACGCCGGAGAAAAACCTGTTGAGATATACACCGTCGTATGCGCCTGTTTTGTCGTTGTTTATGCTTTCTGTGGGCTTATCCATAATGTCGTAGGACGGCTTTGACACAACGCAGAGCAGTTCGCCCGTTTTATAGTTGTATACGCCGACTGTGCCTTTATTGTTGCCTAAAGCCTCATATGCGGCTTTGTTGAGCTCGGCGTTTATCGTGAGCGTGATGTCGGAACCCTTTCCGTATTTTTTGAGGTCATATATTCCGTCAACGAAGTTATATCCCGTCAGTACAGCCTTGTACGAGGTTTGAACGCCGGTTGAGATATATCCCTGTGAGTCGCCGAGAATATGCAGGGTGGAAATTCTTATATCCTTATCCTTATTATAAGTGCGTTTGCCGTCAACGGTTTGTGCAAGCACAGCCCCCGTTTCGTCATAAACCGCACCTGCCGTGGTAAGCGTGCCTGAGGAATAGATATGTCTGTTTGCTTTTTTCATAGCCCACGAGTCGGCATTGGTGTAAAAGGTGTAGAAAAGAATGCATGCACCGACAATAAAGGCTATTGCCAACAAATAAAGAACCCAGGCTCTTCTTGAAAGTGTTTTCATTCTTTATCACCCCTTTATAATTTTATCGTAACGCTTGTAGGTCTTGACATCTATCGCCTTAATCAGAGCCACAAGCCCCCAACAGCACATCATACTCGAACCGCCTCGGCTGATAAACGGGAGCGTAACGCCCGTCCACGGAAGCAGGTCCGTAGCGCCGAAAACATGTAGTGCTGTCTGGAAAAGTAAAAGAGCCGAAGCAGCACAGGCGGCTATCGAATAAAACGATGAACGGGAGGCTACGGAATACCTGATACTGTAAGCCACCAAAGCCACAAAGGTAAGCAAAACCGTAAAGGCGATTATAATACCGAATTCCTCGCACACCATACCGAAAGCAAGGTCCTCTGTCGATGCGTAGATGTCTCTGAGCTTTCCGTTGCCGAGTCCGAGTCCGAACAGCCCGCCGCTGACGGAGTAAATCAGCAGTCTGACCTGTTGATAGCCCTTTGTGTCAGCTAACTCCCAAATATGTCGGTATGAGCTGAAACGGTTTGCGACATACGGCTTGAAGGTGAGCACGCCGATGCCTCCGATAAGAGCGCCCGCACAGATAAGGAAGATTGTTTTGATGTCTCCCGAACGCAGGAACGCTATTATTACGAATGTGAAGAAGAATATCAGTGCAGTACCGAAGTCCTTCATAACAAACAGCAAGCCTACGCAGGTAATCGCAAATATAATATATTTTGTAAGAAGCTTTGTTGACTGCAAGGTTTCAAGTGTAGCCGCACCGACGAATATGAATGCAACCTTGACAATTTCCGAGGTTTGGATAGACAAAAGTCCGTTACCTATAATAATCCAGTTCCTTGCACCGTTAATGTTTTTGGCAAAAATCAGCGTGAATACCAAAGCTGCAATCGAAAGTATTGCAACGGGCATACGCAGCTTAACAACTCTGTCAATATCGCTCAAAATCCAAAGCAGGACTATAAACACTCCGATACCGAGGAAAATCGCAATAAGCTGAGTGAAAGCCTTGTTGGGGTAAACGCTCGTAGTCAGCGCAAGACCGATACCCGACAGAAAAAAGGCTATGAGCTCAACCTCAAAGCTTTTTCTTCTGAGTACTCCTGCGAATACGATAAAGTACGCCCACTCGACCGCAATATAAAGACCGAATACTGTTATAATGGTTCCTTTTACAATGTCCTCGCCGCCGTTTGTCAGTATCTGTATTGCACAGAAAATTTGGAACGCAGTCATAAGCAGTAACAGGAAAAGCCAGTTGACGGGGCGCCTGTATCTCATTTTTCTTTTAGGATTTTTCTTTTTCTTCTTTTTAATTTTATCCGACACAGTAATCCCCCCTTATTCTCTGAACATAAAGCTGTAAGAGCCGATTGTTATGACATCGCCGTCATAAAGGGGATATGCGTCAAACACAAGCTCTCCGTTTAAGTAAGTGCCGTTTTCGGAATTGAGGTCGGCTATCATCCAACCGTCCTTTGTAAGGTAAACCTCGGCGTGCTCCTTGGATATGTCGTCCATAGGCAGGCAGATGTTACAGCTTCTGCTTCTGCCGAAAAGGCAGCTTCCGTTGAGGTAATATGCGCTCTTGTCGGCAAGGTTTATAAGTCTTGTTGCGTTTGTGAAGTCAACCGTCTGTGCCTCTTCGCCCTCGGTTTCCTCGCCGTAACCATGTGAGGAGAATTTCATTACCGCATTGCCGAATGAAACGGTGTCGCCGTCCGAAAGCCTTGCGGCGTGGCGTATCTTATCACCGTTTACATAAACGCCTGTTTTTGAGTCGGTGTCAAACACAAACCAACCGTCCTTGCGAAGCGCCAGAACAGCATGAAATCTTGAGACAGTGCCGTATTTTTTCAGTGAGATGTCGCACGAGCGGCTTCTGCCTATTGAGGTCTCCCAGTTTTCAATGTCGATTTCCGTGTCATCGGCAAGGTTTATAAGCGTTGCCATGGTTTCCCGTCTCGGCCTCAGACGGAAGAGCGAAAACACGCATCTGAGAAGTATCAAGACTGCTATTGCGGCAAAAATGTAGCGTACAAAATAGTCGAATTGATCAAGAAAAGCTTCCATCCTTTTTCTCCTTGTAAAAGATATTATAAGAATACAATTAAATGCGTTAAAAGTCAATAAAACAAACACCTTATTCTTGACACAAAATTCCAATAATTATATACTTATGTTATATTTTGGTGCGGAGGGAAAATTATGAAAATCGAGAAAAATTTTTACGGAAGGCTTAAAAACGGAACGGATGTTCATTCTTTTACGATTACAAATGGCAGCGGTGCGTATATAGAGCTTATTGATTACGGCGCAACGCTCAATAAAATCGTTGTTCCCGACAAAAACGGCAAAATGCTTGATGTGCTTGTCGGCTTTGACACCGTCGAGGGTCAGGAGCTCTGTACAGACTCCCAGGGCAGGACTGTCGGCAGGGTTGCAAACAGAATTGCGGGCAAGGGAATTACGATTGACGGCAAAAATTATCAGATAACCAAGAATGTTGACGGCAAATTCACTCTTCACAGCAATCATGAGTATGAAACGGTTGTTTGGAACAGCGAAATTATCGGCGATAGTAAGGTCGTGTTTACTTATCACAGCCCCGACGGCGCAGAGGGCTTCCCCGGAGAAGTTGACAATGAGGTTGAATTCAGCTTTACAGAGGACAATACCGTTTTTATTGAATATTCATGTACGCCTACGGAAAAATGTCCGCTTAATGTTACAAACCACGCTTATTTCAATCTTAACGGCTTTGACGGCGGTCAAATTGTAGACCACGAGGTGCAGCTCTTTTGCGACGCTTACACTCCCACTGACGGGGATGCTATCCCAACGGGAGAGATAAGAGATGTTACGGGCACAGCGTTTGATTTCAGAAAGCCTAAAAAAATCGGCAGAGATGTTGATGGAAAGGACGAGCAGCTGATTATCGGCAGGGGATATGATCACAACTTTGCAATTTCGGGATATGACGGAGAAGAATGCAAAAAAATTGCCGTTGTAAGGTCAGAGCAAAGCGGTATTACAATGGAGGCATTTACGGATTTACCGGGTGTTCAGTTCTATATCGGCAACTTTATGAACGGTACGCAAATAGGTAAGGCAGGAAAGCCTCTTGAATACAGAAGCGGTTTTTGCCTTGAAACACAGTATTTTCCCGACGCAGCAAACCATGAGGAGTTTATAAGCAATATCTTCACTCCCGAAAAGCCGTTTGTGTCAAAGACGGTATATAAGTTTTCAAAATAAAACGCGGCTTGTTCACAATTAAACATTTGTTTGATATTTGTTCATATTTAATTATTATTTTTACATTATCATATAGAAAACAAAGGGCAGGAGGAAATAAAAATGGCTAACGAAAAAATTATGATAGTCGATGATGACGTCAACATTTGTGAGCTTCTCAGGCTTTATCTTGAAAAGGAAGGCTATGCTACAAAAATAGTGAACGACGGTATGAGCGCCGTTGACGCATTTAAGGCGGAATCACCGGATCTTGTTTTACTTGACATTATGCTTCCGGGACTTGACGGCTGGCAGGTGTGCAGGGAGATAAGAAAATTTTCCGACAAACCGATAATAATGCTTACCGCAAAGGGCGAGACATTTGATAAGGTGCTTGGGCTTGAGCTTGGTGCAGACGATTATGTTACAAAGCCTTTTGATACAAAAGAAATTGTTGCGAGAATAAAGGCTGTACTCAGAAGAAGTGCAGGTGCGGCAGGTCCGGCAAATGCCAAGGAGGTCAATTTCGATAAGCTTACGATAAACCTTGAAAATTATGAAATGAAGGTAAACGGCGTTCAGGTTGATACTCCGCCTAAAGAGCTGGAGCTTATTTTCCACCTCGCGTCCAATCCTAACAGAGTGTTTTCAAGAGATCAGCTTCTTGACGAAGTATGGGGCTTTGATTACTACGGAGACTCAAGAACCGTTGATGTTCATGTTAAAAGACTTCGTGAAAAATTAGAGGGCGTTTCCGACAAATGGGAGCTTAAAACCGTTTGGGGCGTCGGCTATAAATTTGAGACGAAGGACTAATTAAATATGTCAAAAATCAAAAGCGGATCTGTTTTGAAAAGGCTCAGGCGGGCATTCAAAAGCCGTTCGATATTCATTAAATATTTCTCTGCATTTTTTGTTCTTGAAATCCTTTGTTTTGTAATTCTCGGCGTTGCGGTAAGCTTCTTCGGAACAAATAACTGGACCAAGGAGACCATGAAGCAGCTCTCAGAGAACACAAAGCAGGTTGCGGATTTGACGGAGGAAATACTTACAAACCGTATGCAGGATAATATGCAGAATGCAACCTTTATGCTCTGCAACAATATTTCAATGATTTCACAGGCAATTGACGCAGATGTTTTTGTTTGCAATACCGACGGCAAGGTTATACTTTGTAAGGATTTGGTTTCCGACAATTACGAGATAAGCAGTAACGGCGAGTGCATAGTACACAGCTTTTATTCTATACCGAAGTCGATAATAAATAATATCGACGAAAACGGAAGCTCTAATTCTGCGTCAACTCTTGACGGCGTTTATACAAAGGCTCAGATGTATTCGGCACGCCCCGTTATTGTTGACGGAAGCACCGTTGCCGTTGTGTTTGCGGTTAAACCGGCTTCTTCGGGAGCACTTGACTATCTTTCGAATTCAATGAAGATATTTTGGGTCGGCACGCTGTTTGCGCTTGTAATAGGCGCGATTGCGACATATTTCTTTACAAACGACCTTTTAAGTCCGCTTAAAGATATGTCAAGAGCAACCAAGTGTTACGCAAAGGGAGATTTCAGTTACCGCGTAAAGGTACGCAAAAATGATGAGACTGAGCTTGCACATCTTTTACGGGCATTCAACTCAATGGCTTCGAGTCTTGCTTTGTATGAGAGCTCAAGACGCAGCTTTGTGGCAAATGTTTCTCACGAGCTTAAAACGCCTATGACCACTATAAGCGGATTTATAGACGGTATACTTGACGGAACAATTCCTCCCGAAAAGGAAAAGCATTACCTTGAAATCGTATCAAATGAAACAAAGAGACTTTCAAGGCTTGTTGTGGCAATGCTTAACATTTCAAAAATCGAGGCAGGGGAGCTGAACTTGAATCCCGTCGACTTCAATATCTGCAACGATATTTTCAATGTTCTTGTTTCGTTTGAACAGCAGATTGAGCAAAAAAACATTGAGATATGCGGACTTGACGCACTTGTACCGACAAATGTATGTGCCGATGAGGATTTAATACATCAGGTCATTTACAACCTTGTCGACAATGCTGTTAAATTTACCGAAAACGGACAGATTTATGTCTTTGTTGAAACAAATGACGACAGCTCCGTAAGCGTTAAAATCAGAAATACCGGAGCAGGCATTTCAAACGAAGAGCTGTCAAAGGTGTTTGAGAGGTTTTATAAGGTAGATAAATCAAGAAGCTACGACACTAAGAGCGCCGGACTCGGACTTTATATCGTAAAGACGATAGTAGAACTTCACGGGGGCACAGTAAGCGCCGAAAGCGTCGAAAACGAATATACTCAATTTGAATTTACTATTCCGAATTATCGGGATAAGGCATAATAGGAGGCTTATACCATGAGTGAATTTGATGAAAACAAAACTACGAACAACGAAACTTCGGAAAGCACCGAGAAAAAAGAGAATTTTAACACTGACACAGATTCTCAACCGTCGGGCTCTTACGGCTCGCAGGGTCAGAGTCAGTACAATCCGAACGGCGGATATTCTCCCTATAACGGCACTCAATACAACGGAAACGGTTATTACGGACAAAATAATCCTAACAACGGCTACGGCAGGAATCCAAATTATGTTTATCACGGATATAACGCAGGACAGAACCGTCCGTTCCGTGCGAGCACGTCATACAACTCTCAGCCTAATGCCTACACGGCAAACGGCGAGTTTGTACCTGCTCACAACGAAAACGGCAAGAAAAAGGGCGTAAAGATATTCTTTATCGTTGTTGCCGTTATCGCGGCTCTTGCGGTTTTCTTTACAATGCTTTCAATTTTCGGCAAGACCGACGATTCCAAGGTTAAGGTGAACGGTCCGACTATTTCTGCTTCTTCCTCGGATTCTGCTTCGGACACCGATGATTCAGGAGAACTTACCGCAGTAGGTGTTTATAACAAGGTTAAAGAGGCTTCGGTCGGCGTTCTTGTTTATTCGGGATACGGAACAAGCTCTTCGTTGAGCGGCGAGGGCTCAGGTGTTATTGTCGGAGAGGACAGCGACGGTAAGTACACATACATTATTACCTGCGCACATGTTGTTTCCGACGGCGGTACGATAAAGGTTCAGCTTTACGATGAGTCGCAATACGATGCAACTCTCATAGGATATGACGCAAAGACCGACATTGCCGTTATGAGAATTGCAAAAACAGGTCTTACCGCAATTGAAATAGGCGATTCAAGCGCTTTGAGCGTAGGCGAGACGGTTTATGCAATCGGTAACCCGGGCGGCGTTGACTTCGCCGGCTCTTTCACAAACGGTATGGTATCCGCCATCGCAAGACCCATTAACAGCCAGATAGGATATGAAATGGTATGTATTCAGCATACGGCGGCTATTAACCCCGGCAACTCGGGCGGTGCTCTTGTAAACTCAAAGGGTCAGCTTGTAGGTATCAACTCGTCAAAGATTTCAAGTACCGATTACGAGGGCATGGGCTTTGCCGTACCGAGTGAAACATTCGTTAAAATCTACAATGATATTGTTGAAAACGGCTATGTAACAGACAGAGCGAAGCTTGGTATTACCTACACTCCCGCACAGGCAAGTCAGACCTACAGTATGTTGGTCGGCGTCAAAGGTCTTCCCGCAGGCTCGCTTGTTATCAAGAGTATTACGACCGACAGCCCGCTTGTAAACACTCAGGTCTCTCCAGGAGATCTCATTACAAAGGTGAACGGCGAGGAGCTTGATACAACCGATAAGCTTCCGGATTTGATTGAAAAATCAAAGGTCGGCGATCAACTTACTCTTACAATTTGTCATGTAGACGCTAATTATCAGATAACCGAATTTGATGTTACCGTAGCGCTTGTTGAGGATAAAGGAAATACGACCTCCGTTGCCGAGGAAACAACCACTCAGTCTTACAATCCTTTCGGATACTTCTACAGCCAAGGACAGAGCAGTCAAAACGGATAACGGAATAAATAAGTTAAGCGGAGAAATGCGAGCAATCAATTTTCTCTGCTTTTTGTTGTCATAAAATTCAAAAAGGTATATAATAATTAAGTAAACACTAAGGAGGAAAACTTATGCTTAAAGAAATAAATATCAGAGATTTGAAAAAATCTCCCGTTGAAATGATAGCCGACGATTGGGCGTTGCTCACATCGGGCAATATAAGCGACTGGAACACCATGACCGTCAGCTGGGGAATGATAGGCGAGCTTTGGGGCAAGGATGTCGCAGCGTGCTTTGTACGCCCTCAGAGGTACACTTACGGCTATATGGAAAAGAACGATATGTTTACTCTTTCTTTCTTTGACGGAGGTTATAAAAAGGAGCTCGGCATTTGCGGCTCAAAATCCGGCAGAGACACGGACAAGGCAAAGGAAACGGGTTTTGTACCTATTGAAGCGGACGGAACGGTTACCTTTGAGCAGTCAAAAGTAGTGATTGTTCTCAAAAAAATTGCGGTTTCGGATATAAACCCCGACGGCTTCCTTGACGAAAGCATCATGCAAAATTATGCCAACGGCGATTTTCACAAAATTTTTATCGGAAAAATCGAAAAAGTGTACATTAACGAATAATTCATAATAAAATAAAAAAATATTAAAAAAACACTTGATTTTTGAAAAAGGTTGTGGTATACTCTGTCTTGCACTTGAGAGATGAGTTGCAAAACAGAGTTTCTCACAAGTCGGTGTTTATTACGATGAGGGTCCACCCGTTCCCATCCCGAACACGGTAGTTAAGCTCATTCGTGCCGAAAATACTTGGCTGGAAGCGGCCCGGGAAAATAGGTCGGCGCCGACATCAACAAAAGTAGTTCTCCAATAGGGGGGCTATTTTTTTTGCCCTTTTCAAGCAAATGAAAATTAAGGCACTCTTTTTTGGAAAAAGAGTGCCTTTTGTCATATTGCGGTTTTTATCCGAACACGCCTATATTGCCCTCGGGAACATAAAGACCCGTAATCGAGTTGTCGTCGTAAACAACTATGATTGCCTTGCCGTTAAATTCGGTACCTCTGTCAGGCTCATAATAGGGGACGGACTTTGAAACGATTTCTTCAGCCTTTGCACCCGATACGGTTTTGAGTTCAATTCCCGCACCGGCATATGCGTTTTTAATAAAGTCCATATAACTTACAGCCGGAGAGTCGTCTTTAGCCGAACCGTAATTATATATACTCAAGGCATTGGAAATATCAAAGCATTTATAGCTGTTGCTGAGCTTTGAGCCGTCGGCATAGTTGCTGAGAATTGAGCTTACAGAGTAATTCGTATCGGCATAATATACTTCCTTGACCTTTCCCGTATACGCAAGGGGAGTGATACCGTTATCATTGAGATACTTGACGGTATTTGTCATATTGGGGTAGATGTACAGCGAATAGTTTGCCATACCTTTTACAATTTTTTCTGGCGTTTCATTGTCGTAGGATGTGCCGTAATACATATTATACGTATCTTCTACAAAATAGGAGCCGTATTTTACAACAAGCTTTGTGTCTGCCGTTGTAGCGGCTTCAATGGAGGCTGTTACCGCTCCGACAGGCGTGCGGCTGTTTGTGTGTGCGTCGTCGTAAGACATTGCAATGAAGTCCTTGTATACAGCTTCCATAAGACCGTCGGTCTCTTCAAGTGCTTCGAGCTTATCGGCGCCGTTCTTAGTCGAATAATTGTCAACAAGGAATGACGAACCAACATAATACCATGTCGTATCTGCTGAACTCGGCGTATTGGCGTAGGAATCGGCATAATATACGGCAGAAATATCATTTGAGTAGTTGGAGATTTTGTCGGATATATTGCCGTGGTTGTCGACAAGCACATACTTCAGGAAATTCTTGTAGAACTGTGTTTCATAAACCGTTCTGTTGTATTTGTTGTATACATCCGGCGTGAATACCATAAAGCTTCTCATTATTTCCGTGCCGTCTTTGAGTACAAACTTGAAGCCGATCAAGCCCTCAACCTCTGCGCCCTTATAGTAAGTGTCATCTTTGACTGCTTCAAAAAGAGAAACTGCAGTTTTAATATCCTCGGCATTTTCCGAAAGATAATTTGAAGATAATGCCGCATTGTCAAGAATAGATATTCTGTTGTCATTTACATCCATGGATACGGATTTGATTTGCGAAACATCGGGGAGCTTGTTATATGTGCCGAAGCAGCTTGTGCCGTAATAAACAAATACCAATATTGTTATTGCAAAAGCGGCGGCGTAGACGGGGAGAGTCCTTAAAGCGCCTTTGAAATTTCTTCTTATAATTAACTCTGCCACAAAGAACGCTACGAGCGTTACACCGAGCGCTGCAAGCAGGCACATACCGAGGCTTTGGAACATCGGAGAGCCTTCGACATTTGAATACTGATATGTCAGAGTGTTTGTTGTTATAAATGTAAGAGCTATGAGAAATACCGTAACGCCGTTGAGCGCACTTGTGAAATAGAACTTGCCGAACGAGTTTGAGTTTTCGCTCTTTCTCTTGTTTATAAGTAACCACGCTATACCGACAAGAGTGATGCTGATAACGAGCCAAATGATAATCGGAAGCAGTACGCCGAGGTCTATGCACTGGTCAGCCTTAAAGGATGCCTTTTTTGTGAGCTGACCCAAGGTAATAAAGGTCTTTTCGTAGTTGTATTCGGTCGATTTACCGTTAATCGGTTCAAGGTCGTTGGCGAATGACCAAATGTTGAAAAGTGTAAATTTGGTGTTCCTTGCAATATCGCTGCCTGCGTTGTAATTGTAGCCTCTTACTATTTGACTTAAAGAGCTTGTAATATAGTTAATGAGCAATGCCCATACAGACACTCCGGTTACAGTGATTGCAGCCTCAATCATACAGCCTGAAATTGTCATAACCGCTGCCGAAAGAGCAAAGCCTGCAAGGCCGCTGACAAATTCCATTAAGAACATATAGCAAAACAGGCTTATAAGATGCGAGCTTGCTCCGAAATATATAAGATTAAGAACAAAGGTTATAAATGTCGGAACGAATGTGCAAACGAAAAGAGAGAGTACAGCCGCAAAAAGTCTGTTGAAATAGAGCCTTGAGCGCGTCATACCGAAGCTTAAATAAACATTAACGCTTTTCTTTTTCGTTAAGAATTGAAACAGCGTAAACGCCATAAGTATGCCGCAAAGAACCATACCAATCTGAATGAAGGACACAAAAATGCTGTCCGAGTTTAAGAAGTATGAGAGAACCGCTTTCTGAATTCTTTCAATACGGAATTCGCTTTTCTGTACATATGCTATAACGGGTGCGATGTGGAATGCCGCAAGAGCGAAAAAAGCGATAAATGTAAAGGGAAGAATGCTCATAAAGCTTCTTTTCAAATCGTTTGCGTCAACTCTGTCATTCGAATATCTTTGTGATATCATATTTCTTATCCTCCATTTCATTTAAGAATACTTCTTCCATTGTGAGCTTATACTCGTCAATGGCAATCGGTCGAAGAGCATTGAGCCTTTCTGCATATTCCTTTGCATTGCCCTCAAAGATGATTGTCGCAATTTTTGAGTCAATGTCAAGCGACTTATAGTTAAAGCCCGCAAAATCAGCTTCTGTAATGTTTCTGTCAAAAATAAGTCTGAACTTGCAGTAGTTCTGTGAAATGTCGTCTACGCAGCAGTCCATAGTGAGGTGCTTGCCGTTGATAAGTCCGACATGGTCGCAAAGGTTTGAAAGCTCCGTTAAGTTGTGCGAGGAAATTATAATCGAAGCGTCGCTCTGCGCAATATATTCAAGGAAGAGCTTTTTGGAAATTTCCTTTTTCTGCGGGTCGAGTCCGTCAAAGGTTTCGTCAAGCAACAGGTATTTCGGATTGGACGCAAGTCCTAAAATTATCTCCGTCTGCCTTTGCATACCCTTTGAAAAGCCTCTTATCCTCTTTTTCTTTTCAAGGCCGAAAACCTCGATAAGATTTTCAAATGTTTTCATATGGAAGTTCGGATAGTAATCCGCATAAAACTTTGCCATTGAAAGCGGTGTAGCGTTAAGAGGGAAGTAGAGGTCGTCGGGAATGTAGAAAAGGTCCTTTCTGTTGTCGTCGTTGTCAAAAGAGGGCTGACCGTCAAGCAAAATTTCGCCGCCGTCTGGACGGTATATGCCGGCAACGGTTTTGAGCAAGGTTGTTTTACCTGCGCCGTTGTAGCCTATAAGACCGTATATTGATGTTTTATCGACATTAAAGCTTATGTCCTCGATAGCAACAAAACGGTCAAATCTTTTTGTAACGCTTTTTATTTCTATCATTGTTTAATCATCTCCTGTATAAATTTTTTCAATCAATTCCATTATATCGGATTTTTCAGCGCCCAAGACCTTTGCGTTTGACACAGCCGTTCTGACTGCATCGAGCGAAGAGGCGAGGTAAGCGTCCGAATTGGGCTTGTCGGCTATGAAAACGCCCTTTCCCGCAACGGAATAGACAATTCCCTGTTCCTCAAGCTCGGACAGCGCTCTTTTTACCGTGTTGATGTTGATTGACAGCTCCGAAGAAAGCTGCCTTAATGATTGAAGCTGATCACCGCTTTTCAGTTCGCCGCAGTTTATGAGCTTGATTATCTGTTCTTTAATCTGCTCATAAATAGGCGTTCTTGACCGGTAATCAATGAAAACACGCAACAGCATTCACCTCCGTTTTATACTGTATCAACTGTGCTATCACAATTAGTACAGTTACATAATAGTTTATAAACACTTTTTTGTCAAGATGTTTTTAAGTAAAATTTTTCGAAAAATTAAGATTGTAGTAAATATACAATAAAATCTTGAAATTATTGTATATTATAACGGTTTGTTTCGATGATTTGTTGTGATATTATAGTATTGCAAAACAACAAGGAGACGGTTATAATGGATAAATGGATTTTACACGACCTTTTAAGCAAGGTAGGCATTGCAATCGCAATTCTCGGCGTTGCCGTGGCTGCGATAGGCAATATATTTGCTTTTGTCGGTGTTGTTGTATCTGTCATAGGCGTTGCTTTCTGCGCTTCAAGCTACTTCAGCGCTAAAAGCCAGGCGGATGAGGACGATACGGACGACGGCAAGGAAGAATAGGTCAGATAAGTACATAAAAACGGCGCAGACGCTTCTTTTGGAAGTATCTACGCCGTTTTGTTTATTCTTCGTTATTTTAACTGCCGCACATCGTTTCCGACAAACTGTATCATCTGATATGTTCCGATAATTCTTGAAGTTACCCTTGATGTGTAGCGTTTTTCCAATTCCTCGATAGGTACATTTGAATTTATTATTGTCGGCAGCTCCTTTGCCATTCTTGTGTTGATTATGTTGTATAACTCCGCAACGGTAAACTGCGTTGAGAACTCTGCGCCGAGGTCGTCAAGAATTAACAGGTCGCAACACAGAAGCTTTTCCTCGGTTGTGCCGTCGGGTTCGTCGCTTCTGCCGAAACGCTCTCTTTCAAGCATTGAGAACAGGTTCTGCGCAGAGCCGTAAACAACTCCGTAACCGTTTTCAATTACCGTGCCCGCTATGGCAAGCGAAAGATGTGTTTTCCCCAAGCCCGTTTCTCCGTAAAGGAAGAGGCTGGGGGAGTCGGTGCCGAAATCGTTGGCATATTCCCGACAGAAATTCAAAATTTCCGCAGCTTTCTTTTTTGCGGTCGGATTTTTCTGAATTGAAGGGTCAAAGTCCTCAAATTTGGAAATTTTAAGCGGACAAGCCTGTGCAAGCTCGTCAAAGGCACTTTTTTTGAGCAGCTTTTCAAGACATTCGCACATTTGTCCGTCGTGATAACCGGTATCGTTGCACTTTTGGCAGGTGTAATTCGGCTTCAGATAATTTTCATCTACTCCGCATGCCTCAAACAAAGCCTTCCTTGCCTTTTGAAAGCCGAGGTTCTTTTCTTTGAGCTCGTTTACAACCTTTTTCGGGTCGGGGCAGTTGCTGATAGCCTTAAAAAGACCGAGGGTTGTGTCAGCCATCTCACGCTCTATTTCGGCAAGCTCGGGATGCTCGGTTTTGAAATTTATCGCTCTTTCCTCGGCTTTGTTTTCGGCGTTTCGTCTGCGTGTGTTGATAACGCTCAAAGCATCGGATATGGCTTTGTTGGAATATTTCATTTGTCATCCCTCTTTTTCTTTTTATAGACAAGCTCGCCGCTTGTTGCCTGTTCGACCGCCTTGTTAATGTCGTAAGAGCGCTCCGAAGTGCCTTGCTTCTGCTTCTTATACGCCTCCCGTGCGTTTTTGACATCCTCGGGGGTCTTGTAGCCGCTTTCGTGCCAGTTTTCGAGAATTTTATTTGTGTAATTGAAATTGATTTTTCCCTTGCGGTCAATCGTCTCATTGTATGCGAGAACCATCATTTCAACCGAAAGGCCCATATCGTCCCAGCTTAAAAAATAATCCGTCTGCTTAGGCGTGGGGGTGGGGGCGGAAATGCCCGTGAATTGGCAGAATTCCTCATAAATCTTCATTACCTTTTTGTTTCTGTCAATGAATTCGTTTGCTTTTTCAAGCGTGTCAATATCCTTTTCATAAAAGATTTTTGCGATGGAGAGCATATATGCGGTTGATTTTTTGCCGATATTTATACAATACTGTATAAGGGTAAGTATAACTTCAACGCTGAGACCGTAGTCGTCATACATCTGAATAAACGCCGACTGATTGTTAAAGCCCAATGACTTGCCGAGCATAATCTGAGCCTGATTGAGAAGTCCGCTGATTTCCTCATCCTCAATCATTCTCTGCGCAACCTGTTCGTATGTAGGGCGTACAAGCTTGATTTCGGGTGCCGATGGCTTCTCTTTCACTTCCGCGGCAGATATATTTTCAGTCTTAACCTCTTCATTTTTGAGGTGCGAGTCGCTGACGGTGGGCGAGGGAACGGGCGTGCTGTCGCCGCTTTTTATAAGAATACCTTCGCTTATCCAATATTCAACCGCTTCCTTTGTGTCTGCCTGCGAGGAGCCAACGGCTTTCGCAATTTCCTCAACAGAAAAATTACCGCCTTGGTTGTTTAATATCCAAAGCAGTGATTTCAAGGCGCAGAAGCTTGCCATTTTTATGTACTTTTCAACAATTATTTTCGGCGTGACAAACACCGAACCGTAATAAGACGGGTTGAGAGTAAACATATTGTTTTTCCTTATAATATCTTTTTCTTGCAAAATTCCTTTAGCGTACATTCCTCACAGCGTGCTTTCCTTGCCGTGCATACCGCTCTGCCGTGAAGCACCGTTCTGTGACAGAAATCGTTGCTCTCGTCGGGCGGCAGGAGCTTGCGAAGCTCAAATTCAACCTTTTTCGGGTCTTTGGTTTCGACAAGACCGATACGGTTCGCAATTCTGATTAAATGCGTGTCGGTAACAACGCTTGAAGGAGCGTGGAAAATATCGCCCATAATAAGGTTGGCGGTTTTTCTTCCGACTCCGGGCAAGGAGGTCAAATCCTCAATGGTAGAGGGCACCTGACCGTTAAAATCCGATTTGATTTTTTTGGCAATTCCGACTATGTCTCGTGCCTTATCATGATAAAATCCGCATGAGCGGATAATTTTTTCAACATCTGTAACCTCGGCAGAGGCAAAGTCGTCGAGAGTCTTGTACTTTTCAAAAAGCTCGGGCGTAACAAGGTTCACTCTTGCGTCAGTGCATTGAGCGGAAAGCCTTGTCGCTATAAGTAATTGCAGGGGATCTGAGTATTCAAGCGAGCAAATCGCGTCGGGATATGTTTCTTTTAATGCCTCAACCGATTTAAGAGCCAATTGCTTTTTGGTCATTATTTTCTCTCAAGCGTATTCGGTAAATCAAGCAGATAATCAGCCGATACCTGAAAATACATACAAATAGCCTTTAAGTCCCTCAATGACGGCTCGGTTGCGCCGGTTTCAAGGAACGAAATTTTCCTCTGCGTCATTCCAAGCACATTTGCGAGATCCGTCTGAGTAAGAGGCGGCAGCTTGGACTGTCGGAGTTCTTTGAATTTTTCGTTAAAAGGCATAATAAATCCCCGTTTGCAAAATTTTGTGTTTATTTTATCACAAAAATATTGCTTTATCAACAAGTAAAGCAAAGTACTGAGTAGAAAAATTACTACTATTTTTGTGCAATATTTTTTTTACACAAAATGTTGTATAACAGTAGCTCTTAATCGTCAAAATATACTGTTGAGCACTTGTAAAAATATTTTTTATTTGATATAATGTTACAGTATTTTTATATGATTTAAGGAGATAAAGGATGACGAAGGTCGGAAAACGCATTTTTTCAATCATTCTGTGTATATTAACCGTCGTTTCTTCATTTGCATTTTCTGCTTCAGCGGTGTCCGCAGAGGAAACCGTCGGAAATTTGAGAAACGATTTTACTAAGCTTATTTGCGTTTCAAAATACGGGGATACAGCACATTTCCCGGAAAACTCCGTTGAGGGCATCCTTTCGGCAATTGAAAAGGGTGCAGATATGGTTGAGGTTAGCGTTAAGGCTACGGCTGACGGTGAGCTTATCCTTATGTCGGACGATAACCTTTCAAGAATGTGCGTTGACGCCGGCGGCAACGCAGTAAATAAGAATGCTTCCGAAACGGGGCTTTACGAAGTTCGTGAATATTTTCTTAAAAACGGTAAGGGTGGTGTGTCACAAAGTGCTACTGAGTGCAGAATACCCACGCTTGCCGAAGCTTTGCAGGCGGTTGACGGTAAAGCTGTTCTTGTAATAGAAAACGCTTGGGAATATAAGGACAAAATTTATACCTTGCTTTGCGACGGAAATTACCTCAATTCCTGCGTGCTTACGCTTGAAGCCGGCAAGCGCGATATTTCTTCGTGGCTTTCGGGAAAATCGGCTATACCGCTTGTGTTCTCAAAATTTACGGGAACTGTAGTATGGAAATCACGCTCATATATTAAGAAAACGGCAAATGCGGGCGTGCTCGGAGTGGCTCTCGGCTCGTCAAACGCTTATTCCATGACCTTTAATAAGAATACGGTGTCAAAAACGCAGGGTAAGACTCGTGCGGTTATTGATATGACAGACCCCAAGCTTTGCGGTAAGCGTGCCGATACACAGCTTTATTGGGATGATGTCACATCGAGGGGCTTTTCGGTTATAATTACGGATAATATCGAACAGCTTTCGGAATATGCACAGCGAACAGAAAATGCAAGACAAAGGCTTTCCGAGCTTAGCGATGAGGTTGCAAATACCGACCTTACGCTTTGCAGCACATATTCTGCCACAAAGCTCAAAAACAGCCTTGCCGACAGCCGTGAGGTGCTTGTGAATTCCGTTTGCGCCAATACGCTTGAAAACCAATATTACGAGCTTTCAAATGCGCTCAATTCACTTAACGACAGATCGGTAAACGACAAAAACCAAAAGACCGTTACAAAGGGCAGGATAGTTGCCGCAGTTCTGGTCGTGATAGGATTTGTTATTGCCGAGCTTTTGTTTGAGCGATACAGAAACAAAAGCATAAAGCTTCGCAAGGTCGGCAGAAAGCTTTACGGAAAAGTTAAGAAAAAATAATTTCAAGGGCGGTCGCTTCCGTCCTTGTTATTTTGTCGGAGGGGAAGATAATTAAAGATGTCAGACAAATTCAGAAAAGATTTAACGAAGGGCAGCGTTACTAAAAACCTTATCAAATTCGCCATGCCCTTCCTTGCCTCAAACATTCTTCAAGCGCTTTACAGCGTTGTTGATATGATTGTAGTCGGTCAGTTTTGCGGAAAAGCCGGAATAACGGGCGTTTCCATCGGCGGTCAGGTTAATATTCTCATCACGGGTGCGGCAAACGGACTTGCAATTTCGGGAACTATTCTTGTGGCGCAGTATCTCGGTGCAAAAAAGTATGACGATCAGAAAAAGACGATAGGCACCATGTCGTCGCTCTATCTTGTCTTGAGCATTATTATAACCGCCGTCATGCTCCTTGTCGGAAAACCGTTGCTGTTGATTCTTAAAACGCCGGAAAGCGCTTTTTCAGAGACCTTGTCGTATCTCAACATATGTATGGCAGGAACGGTTTTTATGTTCGGTTACAATGCCGTGTGTGCGATTTTACGAGGCCTCGGAGATTCAAAACGCCCTCTTTATTTTGTTATGATTGCGGCTCTTATCAATGTCGTGCTCGATGTTGTGCTTGTCGGTAAATTCAATATGGGAGCGGCAGGTGCGGCGTATGCAACGATTTTTGCACAGGCAATCAGCTTTATACTTTCTGTATCCTATCTGTCAATGACAGGATTTTTCAAAGGCTATACTGCAAATGATTTTAAGATAGATAAGAATAAAGCGGTTCTGCTTTTCAAAATAGGACTTCCGAGTGCTATTCAAAGCCTTGTTATTTCGCTTTCGTTTATGACACTTACGGCTCTCGTAAATTCGCTTTCCAACGCTGAGGTTGCGGCGGCTTGCCAAGGTATAGGCGGTAAAATAAACTCCTTTGCGATTTTGCCCGGACTTGCGTTCTCAAACGCAATTTCATCAATGGCGGGTCAGAATATAGGAGCAGGAGAATACGAGAGGGCAAAAAAGACAATGCGTATAGGTCTCATACTTGCATTTGTTTTCTCGCTTATCGTTATGGGCATTGCAGAGGCGTTCCCCGAGGTGCTTTTCAGAGCTTTCACGGATGATGCCGAAGTAATCGAAACGGGTGTTCCTTATTTGAGACTTATTGCAATTGATTATCTGTTTACAG
Source organism: Eshraghiella crossota (assembly GCA_963624605.1). Lineage (GTDB taxonomy): Bacteria > Bacillota > Clostridia > Oscillospirales > Acutalibacteraceae > Fimenecus. Next base: position 23,633 of record CAVFQD010000006.1, read on the forward strand.
CATTTATGTTCTCGTTTAACGGACTTGCCATTGCGGCAGGTAATACATCGTTTGCGTTGTTCAATTCGTTCTTTAATTCAATAATTGTTCGTGTACCGTTGGCTTATGCGGCTGTATATCTTTTGAATATGGGCTTTAACGGCGTAGGACTTGCTATAGGCTGCGCTTCGGCGTTCAGCGTATTTATCGGACTTTGGTATGTCCGCTCGGGGAAATGGAAAAAATCCAGAGTGATTCTTGAGGATTAACTATTGCAAAATTCTCTGTTATTTGGTAGTATTAAAGTGTCGAATGACACATATTATTCCTTAATTGGAATAAAAAGGAGTAAAAAGGGTATGGATAACAACAAATTTTTCTGCGCAAAGCCCAACGGCAAGCTCAATTATCCGCATACTATGCTCACGGGCTTCGGCTTTATGGCAGTTCAGATTGCGTGGATAATTTACAACGCTTATGTTCCGCTTATTTTAAGAGAAAACAGCACGATAGCAAACCTTGCATGGTCCGGAACGGCAGTCGGCATAATAATGGTTATTGATAATATCTTCGGCGTTATCTTCCAGCCGTTGTTCGGTAAAATTTCCGACCGCACACACACAAGGTTCGGTAAAAGAAAGCCGTTTTTGATGTACGGTATTCCGATTTGTGCGCTGTTGTTTATCTTTATTCCGAGAATACAGTTGCTCGGCATACTTATGCTTGACATCATCGTTTTCAACTTCCTGATGTCAACATGGCGTTCGCCCGTAGTTGCAATGATGCCGGATTTCACTCCGTCAGAAATAAGAGGCGAGGGTAATGCGGTAATTAACATTATGGGCGGTATCGGCGTTGTTCTCGGTACTGTTGCCGGTAAGATAATTACATTTATCACTCCAAACGCAACGCAGTCAGAAATCCGAAACAATGTCTTTGTTTTCGGCTCGGTAATAATGGTTATCTGTCTTTTGGTGGTTTTTTTCTTCGTAAAAGAGCCCGACAGCAGAATTACCAAGGAAGAGTCGCTTAAAATCAAAGCTGATTATGAAAAGGCAAACGCACCTAAAGGCGAAAAGCAGTCGATTAAGACAATGGGTCTTACAAAGGGTGAAAAGAAGAGCCTTATCTTTATGCTTATCGCTCTTTTCTTCAATTCAAACGCAACGGACTCAATCAATACATATTTCACCACCTTTGCAACCAGCGAATTGGGCTTTACGGAGGCAGACGCCTCACTTGTAATCACTCTTTTTGCGGCGGCGACGGTTATCGGTGCTATTCCGGCAGGAAAGCTCGGACAGAAGTTCGGCAGAAAGAAAACAATTATGTCCGGTTGGATAGGCGTGCTGGTCCTTTTCCTCACATATGCGCTGACAAAGTGGAATCCGCTTCTTTACATTGCAATCGTATGCGGCGGTATTCTTATCGCATTTGTTACAATCAACACGCTTCCGCTTGTGCTTGAAATAGGCGGACTTGACAGGGTAGGTACATTTACGGGCTATTATTACACCGCAACATTCTCAGCTTCTATCGTAGGTCCGGTACTTGTAGGCGGTATGTTCGACATTACAAAGCTTATGACGCCGAGCGGCGAAGTCAACTATTGGTCGCTGTTTATTTACTGCCCGATTTGCTTCGCACTTGCTTTGCTGTGTATGTCACAGGTTAAGCACGGCGAGTCGCAGACGATTTCTCAGGAAACGATTGACAAAATCAAAGAGGAAAATGAAGACTGATAATGTATTCGCAATAAACTTAAAGGGAAGCACACGGCTTCCCTTTATTTTTGTGCAAAGCCCGAATTAAGCGGCTGTTCTGTGGGCTGCTGCCACCGCTTATAAGCCGTTGCTTATTTGCACATTATCATTCTATGTAGTTTTTTCTCAATGTTTCAAAATCGGTTTATAAAAATTAAAATTTACGGCAAAGCGTAGGGACAGAGCCCTTGCAGCTGTCCGATACAGACTCCCTTTACACAAGTGAGTCTTAGTTTTGCAAGCATTGTAGTTTGTATCGCCTTGTAGGGCAGGGGCTTGCTCCTGACGTTATAGATTGTTGTTGGCGTATCGCAATTTATGGCTGATATGGCATTGCTTTTCAACACACAACCCGTAGGGGCGACCTGCGGTCGCCTGTCAAATTTCGGCATAAATTAAAGTAGGCGAACGAAGTTTGCCCCTACGGTATGATATGGTATTCCATTCAATTTGTGCTGACTTTTGCGGCGAGAGCAAGCCCTCGCCCTACCGAATCGGTTATTTAAACGCCTCAAACCATTGCAGACAATCTTTTACCGCATAAAAAATGTACCCTCATAAAGAGGGTACATTATAAAATATCAGATTTAGCCGTTTATCAGCTTCTGAGCTTGATACCGATTTTTTCAAGTGCCTTGACAGCTTTTCTTACAGCACTGTCTGCGTCCTCGTCAGTAAGTGTTCTTTCGCCCGAGCGGAGCTTCAGGCTGAACGCAACGCTCTTCATACCGTTTTCAACCTGACTGCCCTCGTAAACATCGAACAAGGCGATGCTTTCAAGAGTTTTGCCTATCGCAGAGGAAATGACCTTCTCAAGCGATACAACGGGAATATTCTTCTCGCATACAAAAGCAAGGTCTCTTGTAAGAGCGGGGAACTTGGGCAACGGAGTATAAACCTTTTCGACAAGTCTGTTTTCAAACAGAACAGCCATTGAAATCTGTGCGACATAGCAGCGTGTGCCGATTGAATAATTGTTTCTGACGCTCGGGTGAACCTCGCCGAATATAGCCAATTCCTTGCCGTTTACGCTGATTTTTGCGGCTCTGCCGGGGTGGAATACAGGATTGTCCGAAACCCTTTCAATTTCATATTCTTTTATTCCGACAGCGTTCATAACCGTTTCAACAACGCCCTTGATGTTGAAGAAATTAACCTTTTCGCCGTAAAGACCGATTGTAACGAGCGACGGCTCATCGGGTAATTCTTCTGTGCCGTTTGACTTGTAAACGGGTCCTATCTCGTAAACAGCGGCTTTGTCGTTACGGTTGTTGTAGTTCTTTGAAAGCACCTGGAGGATTGACGGAATTGCCGTTGTTCTCATAACCGAGGTATCCTCTCCCAAGGGGTTGGAAATAACAACGCAGTTGCGAAGCTCGCTGTCCTTGGGAAGCATAATTTTATCAAATTCCTTGGGGCTTATGAAGGTGTATGTGCATACCTCGGAATATCCTGCGGCAAGCATGGTTTCATTGACCTTCTTTTCAAGCATCTGCTCGTCGGTGTATCTGCCGTCGGCAACGCCTGCAAGCGCTCTGTCGGGAATTTTGTCATAGCCGTAAAATCTTGCGATTTCCTCGGAAATATCCGCCTGATGCTCAATATCGTTTCTGAACGACGGAGAAATAATTATACCGTCCTTAATTTCAAAGCCGATTTTTTCAAGGATTTTCTTCTGCTCGTCTGCCGAGAGGTCAATTCCGATAAAGTTATTTACCCATTCGGGCTTGAAGGGGAGAGTGACGGGAGTTTTGTCGCTGTGGTCGCAGTCAACAACGCCGCCTACAACATCGCCTGCGTCAAGCATTTCAACTAACTGCAAAGCACGGGTAAGAGAACGCAGGCAGCCTGTTGCGTCAAGCTCTTTTTCGTATCTTGCGGAAGCCTCGGTTCTCATTCCGAGAGCCTTTGCCGTACGCCTTACCGAAACGCCGTTAAACATAGCTGACTCAAATACAATCGTGGTCGTATCGTCCATAATTCCCGAATATTCGCCGCCCATTACACCAGCTACGGCAACGGGCTTGTTTTCGTCAGCGATGACAAGCATTTCGTGGTTAAGCTCTCTTTCAACGCCGTCAAGTGTGGTAATCTTTTCGCCGTTTTCGGCTCTGCGGACAATTACCTTGTGTCCGTCAAGGTATCTGAGGTCAAATGCGTGCATAGGCTGTCCGAATTCAAGCATTACATAGTTTGTGATGTCAACTATGTTGTTGATGGGACGGACGCCGCAGGCACGGAGCCTTTCTCTCATCCATCTCGGAGAGGGCTTTATTCTGACATTTTCAACAACTGCGCCGGCATATCTGTAACAAAGCGACGGTTCCTTGATTTCAACCGAAAGGAAGTCGTTTACATCGCCGTGAGTGTTCTTAACCTCGGGGACGGGAACCCTGAGCTCTGCGTCAAAGGTTGCGGCAGCCTCTCTTGCAAGACCGACTATTGAAAGGCAGTCGGCTCTGTTTGAAGTAATTTCAAATTCCGTAACAACATCGTCAAGACCTATAGCCTCGTGAATATCCTTACCGAGAGTTAAATCACAGTCGTCGCCCAGAACAAATATTCCGTCCTCAACGGCATACGGGAAATCATGAGCGGTAAGACCGAGCTCACCGAGGGAGCAGAGCATACCGTTCGACTCAACGCCGCGGAGCTTGCCTTTTTTGATGTGCTGACCGCCGGCAACATAGCTGTCATGCATTGCTACGGGTACATAGTCGCCCGCATTGAGGTTTTGTGCGCCAGTAACAATCTGAATGTTTTCGGGTGCGCCGACATTTATTTGGCAGACCCAAAGGTGGTCTGAATCGGGATGCTTTTCGAGCGATTCAACTCTGCCCACGATAACATTCTTTATATCCTTACCCTCTGCTTCAAAGCATTCTACCTTTGAACCCGAAATTGTCATATCGTCCGCAAACTGTTGGTCGCTGACATTGAGAGCAACATAATCGCTCATCCATTTTTTTGATAAATTCATTTCGACGCCTCCTTAAAACTGACCTAAGAAACGCATATCGTTTTCAAACAGCAAACGCATATCGTCAATATTAAATCTGAACATTGTAAGTCTTTCAAGACCGATGCCGAAAGCGTAGCCCGAATATTTTTCCGAGTCAACGCCGCCGTTCTGGAGAACCTTCGGATGAACCATACCGCCGCCGAGAATTTCAACCCAGCCCTCGCCCTTACACATAGGACAGCCCTTGCCGCCGCATTTGAAGCAGGTAACATCCATTTCGCAGGACGGTTCTGTGAACGGGAAGTGATGAGGTCTTAAACGGATTTCGGTATTTTCGCCATAGAGGCGCTTTGCAAACTGCATAAGATTGCCCTTTAAGTCGCCCATTGTAATACCTTCATCTACAACAAGTCCCTCAATTTGGTGAAAGTAGGGGGAGTGAGTTGCATCAACAGCGTCCGAACGGTAAACTCTGCCCGGAGCAATAACTCTGATAGGCGGCTTCTGCTTTTCCATAACACGGATCTGAACAGGGGAGGTTTGCGTTCTCAAAAGCATCTTCTCCGTGATGTAGAATGTGTCCTGCGTGTCTCTTGCAGGGTGATCTGGCGGAAGATTGAGTGCCTCAAAGTTGTAATAATCCCACTCAACCTCGGGACCTGTAGCAATTTGGAAGCCCATGCCGATAAATATGTCCTTAACCTCGTCAAGAACGATTGAAAGCGGATGCTTGTGACCTATCGGTGTGATGTCGCCGGGGAGGGTAACATCAATGGCCTCGGCTGAGAGCTTTGCCTCAAGCTCTTTTTCTTTTAACTGAACGGTCTTTTCCTTGAGCATTTCTTCAATGCTCTGCCTTACTTCGTTGGCAAGCTGACCGATTTTCGGTCTTTCCTCTGCGGAAAGTGTGCCCATCTGCTTGAGAATGGCTGTCAATTTGCCTTTTTTACCGAGAACCTGTACTCTGAAATTTTCAAGATCCTGAATACTTGAAAGCTCGGCTAATTCGGCTTTGGCAGACTCATGAATTTTGCTGAGTTGTTCTTTCATTTTTCTCTTCCTTTCAATATTGTGAAATATATTTAACAAAACAAAAGCTCCGCCCCAAATTGGGACGGAGAAAATACCGTAAACCACCCGATTGGAAAGAGCAAACACTCCCTTGCCCGTAACGGAGGCTGCCGTTGCGACCTACTGTACGGTTCAGTCGCACCGCTCCAAAGTGAAATTTCAACCTGTCGTCGGAATAAGCTTGCTCCCAGCTTGTGCAAGCTCTCTCTTAAATTCTTAAAATCGGCAGATTTACTGACTTTTTCACAGCGTTTTTCGGATTTGTTCTGTTTGTTACTATAGTATAACATAAATAAAGATTTTTGCAATAACTTTTTTTGACGAAATTTTAACAAAATTCGGTTATTCTATTGAAAAAATATTAGTTTGATGTATAATATATTAGATACAATAAAGTTGAAGGAGTGTGCTTATGAACACTAATTGGATGAATAACAAAACCGTTATCATCACAGGTGCTTCGGGCGGTATGGGTAAAGGCGTTGCCGAGCGCCTTATCAAGGAACACGGTTGTACCGTAATCGGTATTGCAAGAAGCGAAGAAAAAATGAAAAAGGTTGTCGAGGAGCTCGGCAACTATGCGGACAAGTTCTCTTATCAGCTTTTCGACGTTTCCGTTGAGCAGAATTGGCTTGATTTTGTTGATTATCTTAAAGATAACAACATTCATCCCGATGTTCTTATCAATAACGCGGGAATTCTTCCCAAGTTTGACAGATTCCAGAATTATACGATTGATTACATAAAGAAGGCAATGGATATTAACTTCTATTCTGCTGTTTATTCCATTCACGCTCTTCTTCCGTTACTTCTTGAGTCCTCTGCGCCTGCAATCATCAATGTTGATTCATCTGCGGCTCTTATGACTCTTGCAGGTACATCGGTTTATTCTGCTTCCAAGGCTGCCTTGAAGTCTCTTTCCGAGGCTCTCAGGGAGGAATTGAGAGGCAAGTGCTATGTCGGAATTGTTTGCCCCGGCTTTACAAAGACAGACATTTTCAGAGACCAGAGCGCTACCGACGACAAGGGAACAAAGATGCTTAATGCTGTAAGCACACCTTGCGATAAAATGGTAAATATGATTATGAGAGACATCAAGTTTAAGCGTCCGCTCGGTGTTCACGGCTTCGACGCTGCGTTTATGAACTATTTCGGAAGGATTATGCCTGTTCAGGGCGGCAGACTTTTCTCCGCTGTTATGAAGGCTTCTAAGCTTCCGCTTTTTGATCCCGTATTCAAAGATTAAGTTAAACTATCGGGCATCGCCCGTAAAACATATTGGAGGTCCACTATGAAAGTATTTATGATCGGTGGTACAGGTCTTCTCGGTTGCGAAGCTGCAACTACTCTTATTAAAAGAGGCCACCAGGTAACAAGCGTTGCTCTTCCGCCTCTTCCGGAGGGCGCACCTATCCCCAAGGAAATGGAAATAGTTTTCGGCGACATCAACAAGAAGTCCGACGAAGAAATCGAAAAGTTGCTTGAGGGTTCCGATGTTTTCATCTTCGCTGCAGGCGTTGACGAGAGAGTTGAGTTCCCGCATCCGGTAATGGATTACTATTACAAGTTCAACATTGCTCCGCTCGAGAGAATTTTCCCGCTCTGCAAAAAGGCAGGCGTTAAGAGAGCTGTTGTTCTCGGTTCTTATTTCTCATATCTTAATAAGATAAGACCCGAAATGAAGCTTGAAGAGAGAAACCCCTATATGAAGTCAAGAATGATTCAGGAAAAGGTCTGCGAGGACGCTTGCGACGAAAACTTCTCGGCTTGTGTTCTTGAGCTTCCCTACATTTTCGGTACACAGCCCGGCAGAAAGCCTGTTTGGACTGTTCTTATCGAGCAGATTGAATTTATGGACAAATGGCCTTTCACAATGTATCCGAAGGGAGGCACTGCAATGCTTACTTGCCGTCAGGTAGGTCAGGTTATCGCAGGTGCGGCTGAAAACAAGGCAGGCAAGACCGGCTTTGAAGCTATCCCGATCGGTATGTACAACATGACATGGCCCGAGTTCCTTGCTATCGTATTCGACGCAAGAGGAATGCACGGCAGAAAGGTTGTTACAGTTGCTCCCTGGATGATGAGAATGGGTATGGGCAAGATTGTTAAGGACTATAAGAAGAGAGGCATTGAATCAGGTATGGATCCGATGCAGCTTCCCGACATTATGGACTACAACCTCTTCATTGACAAGAAATACTGCCTTGAATTGGGCGTAGAAGAGGACGACATTAAAGCTGCTATCACAGACTCCATCAAGGTTTCACAGGCTGCTTTCGACGGTAAAGTTAAGCTCCTTGATATGAAGGGCGAATAATTTTACTTGACACAATAATTAAGGCGTTATCGTAAGATAGCGCCTTTTTTGTGCTGTAAGAGCAGGGAAGTAATTATTTTTCCAAAAAGCGAATTATACAGCAAAAAGCGACAGCATTTTATAACCTTACGGTTTGAACGCAGTCGCTTTTCAGTACGTTTAATTAAATTTTCGTATCTTGCGTACAAATTAAGAGTCGATAGTTGAAATACCCATTGTTATCTCTTCAAGCACATCGAGCAGAACCTTTACCGTATCAAGCGAAGTAAAGGTAGTAACTCCGTTTTCAACAGCACAGTTTCTTATTGCAACGCCGTCCTCATAGTGTATGCCCGAAAGTATAGCTCTTGTGTTGATAACATAGCTTACATATCCCGCTCTGATAGCTTCAAGGATTTCCGTGCTGCCCTCGCTCAATTTTCTGCGGACTCTTGTCCTGATACCGTGAGCCTTTAAGAAATCTGCCGTACCTATGGTTGCTTCAATATTAAAGCCCATATCGTAGAAGCGTTTAACAAGCGGAAGAGCCTCTTCCTTGTCCTCATCGGCAAGAGTAACGATAACCGTACCGTAGTTCTGAAGCTTGAGACCCGAAGCGATAAGTGACTTATACATAGCTCTGTGAAGCTTATCATCGTAACCGATAGCCTCGCCCGTAGATTTCATTTCGGGGGAGAGATATGCGTCCATACCGCGGAGCTTTGAGAACGAAAAGGCGGGGGATTTGACATACCAACGCTTTTTCTCTTCGGGATAGAGATTGAAAATACCCTGTTCTTTTAAGCTTACGCCGAGAATTGCATATGTCGCGATGTCGGCAAGCGAATAACCAGTGGATTTTGAAAGGAACGGAACTGTTCTCGACGAACGGGGATTTACTTCGATTATATATACATTTTCGTTTTCATCAACGATAAACTGAATGTTATAAAGTCCGACAATTCCTATTCCCAAGCCTAATTTCTTTGCGTAGTCAAGGATTGTGCCCTTAACCTTGTTTGATACGCTGAAGGTCGGATATACGCTCATGGAGTCGCCGGAATGAACGCCCGTTCTTTCGACAAGCTCCATAATTCCGGGAATGAACACATCCCGTCCGTCGCAGATTGCGTCAACCTCAAGCTCCTTGCCCTTGATATATTTGTCAACCAATACGGGCTTGTCCTCATCAATTTCAACAGCCGTTTTAAGGTAATGGCGGAGGTCAGCTTCCTTTGCGACTATCTGCATTGCTCTGCCGCCGAGAACAAATGACGGGCGCACAAGCACAGGATATCCGATTTCCTCTGCGGCACGGATACCGTCCTCAATATTTGTAACTGCACAACCCTTGGGCTGTGGAATACCGAGTTCAACAAGCAGTTTTTCAAACGAATCTCTGTTCTCTGCCTTTTCGATTGCGGCGCAGTCCGTTCCGATAAGCTTAACGCCGTATTCGTCGAGCGGCTCAGCAAGGTTTACGGCAGTCTGACCGCCGAGAGAAACAACAACGCCGTCGGCATTTTCAAGGGTTATGATGTTCATTACATCCTCAACGCACAAGGGCTCAAAATAGAGCTTATCGGAGGTAGTATAGTCGGTTGAAACGGTTTCGGGGTTGTTGTTTATGATAATAGCCTCATAGCCCGCCTCTTTGATGGTTTTAACGGCATGAACGGTAGAGTAGTCGAATTCAACACCCTGACCGATACGAATCGGTCCCGAGCCGAGAACGATTATCTTTTTACGGTCAGATACAACAGATTCGTTTTCCTCTTCATAGGTTGAGTAGAAATAGGGCACATAGCTCTTAAACTCCGAAGCACAGGTGTCAATCATCTTATAAGTCGGCATTATGCCGTTTTTCTTACGCAATTCAAAAATTTCTCTTGGAGTTTTATCCCAAAGATAAGCAATTTCAATATCGGAAAATCCGTTTTTCTTTGCATATTTAAGATAGTCAATACTTTCTTTGTTAGCCTTTAATTCTCTTTCAATTTCAATAATATTTCTAAATTTTCGCAGGAATAAAAGGTCGATTTTTGTAAGCGAATTTAATTCGTCAACCGATATATTTCTTCTCAGAAGCTCTGCAATAGCGAAAATCCTGTCGTCAGTACCGATTTTGATGTATTCGCACAACTCCTCCGTGGAGGTTTCGTCAAACTTTGCTATGTGAAGATGATATGCGCCGATTTCAAGCGAACGAACTGCTTTTAACAGGCTTTCCTCAATCGTTCTGCCAACGCTCATAACCTCGCCCGTAGCTTTCATCTGTGTGCTCAAGGAATTATTTGCGTCCGCAAATTTGTCAAACGGGAAACGAGGCATTTTTGTAACAACATAGTCAAGCGTCGGCTCAAAGGATGCGAGTGTGTTTGCAAGATGAATTTCGTCAAGGCGCAGACCGACGCTGATTTTAGCCGAAACCCTTGCAATCGGATAACCGCTTGCCTTTGAAGCGAGAGCCGAAGAACGGGAAACTCTCGGGTTTACCTCAATAAGATAATATTGGAACGATTTGGGGTCAAGCGCAAACTGAACATTACAGCCGCCTTCGATTTTTAACGCTCTGATTATTTTAAGTGCACTGTCACGGAGCATATGGTATTCCTTGTTTGTAAGCGTCTGTGATGGGCAAACAACAATTGAGTCGCCCGTGTGTATACCGACGGGGTCGATATTTTCCATATTACAAACCGTGATTGCGGTGTCCGCAGAATCGCGCATTACCTCGTATTCGATTTCCTTATAGCCTTTTACGCTCTTTTCAATCAGTACCTGATGAACAGGGGAGAGAGTGAGCGCATTTTTGATAAGCTCGGCAAATTCCTCTCTGTTTTCGGCAAATCCGCCGCCGGTTCCGCCGAGAGTAAAGGCAGGTCTTAAAACAACGGGATAGCCGATTTCTTCGGCAACCTTAAAGCCTTCTTCCTCGGTATTTGCGATTTCCGACGGAAGTATGGGTTCGCCTATATCAAGGCACAGCTCCTTGAAAAGCTCTCTGTCCTCGGCTCTTTTAATGCTTTCGCTTTTTGTGCCGAGCAGTTCAACATTGCATTCACGAAGTACGCCTTTTTCTTCAAGCTGCATTGCAAGGTTAAGACCGGTCTGACCGCCGATGCCGGGTAAGATGGCGTCGGGACGTTCCTTACGGACAATTTTTGCAATGTATTCAAGTGTAAGAGGCTCCATATATACCTTGTCTGCAATTGCCGGGTCTGTCATTATCGTAGCGGGGTTTGAGTTGCAGAGGATAACCTCGTAGCCCTCTTCTTTAAGCGCAAGGCAAGCCTGTGTGCCCGCATAGTCGAACTCAGCCGCCTGTCCTATAACGATGGGTCCCGAGCCGATTACAAGAATTTTGTTTATATCTTTTCTTTTAGGCATTTCGGCTTTCCTCCATTAAATCTATAAATCTGTCAAACAGGTATGCGCTGTCCTGCGGTCCGGGTGCGCTTTCGGGGTGGTACTGCACGCCGAACACCTTATCCTTTTTGCACTCGACTCCCTCGACCGTGTTGTCAAGGAGATTGATATGCGTTGCTGTAAGCTCGGTATCATTTATACTGTCTGCCTCAACGGCATAGGAATGGTTCTGCGAGGTTATTTCCACTCTGTCGGTTAAAAGATTTCTTACGGGGTGGTTACCGCCTCTGTGACCGAACTTCAGCTTATATGTCCTTGCACCGTAGGCAAGAGAAATTATCTGGTGACCGAGACAAATTCCGAATATCGGACAGACTCCGCGTAGATTTTTAACTGTGCTTATAACCTCGGGAACATCAGTCGGATCTCCCGGTCCGTTTGAAATAAACACGCCGTCCGGCGAAAGCGATTTGATTGTCTCACTGTCTGTGTTATACGGTACGACGGTTACGCTGCAACCGACTCTGTTAAGCTCTCTTACGATATTTTGCTTCATTCCGCAGTCAATAGCCACAATATGAAATCTTGCGTTTTCAACATTGTACGGAGTAATTTTTTTTCTGCTGACACGGCTCACTGCATCGTGCGGCATATTTGTATTACCGAGAATTTTCAACCCGTCCTCAACCGATGTGTCTGCCGAGGTCAGAAGCGCTTTACAGCTTCCGAAGTTCCTTATTTCACGGGTAAGCTTCCTTGTGTCTATTTGTGAAATGCCAACTATTCCGTATCTGAGCATAACATCTTCAAGCGTAGCCGTGCTTCTGAAATTTGACGGCTCCGGATTATATTCTCTGACAATCAATGCACTGACGGTGGGTGTTTCGGTTTCATAGTCGTCGTCAGCCATACCGTAGTTTCCGATAAGCGGATATGTAAACACAACGCCCTGGTCGGTATATGACGGGTCTGAAAGAATTTCCTGATAGCCTACCATTGATGTGTTAAAAACAATTTCCACAACCTTATCGCCTTTGCTTGCAAAGCCTGTTCCGAGATATTGCGAACCGTTTTCCAAAATGATTTTTCTGTCGGGCTTCTGAATCATTATTTATTCCTCCTGTTCTCAAGAGCCGCACCGACAAAACCTTCAAATAACGGATGAGGCTTATTCGGCCTTGACTTGAATTCCGGATGATATTGAACGCCGACATAGAAAGGTCTGTCGGTAAGCTCAACCGTTTCAACAAGTTTGCCGTCAGGTGAAAGTCCGCTGAGTGTAAGACCTGCCGAAACAAGAACATCTCTGTATTCGTTATTGAATTCGTATCTGTGGCGATGGCGCTCCGAGATTTCATTTGATTTGTAGCATCTCTCCATTGTAGTACCGTGCTGAATATCGCATGGGTATGCTCCCAGACGAAGAGTGCCGCCTTTATCTATATCATCGCTCTGTCCGGGCATAAAGTCAATAACTTTATTTTTACAAAGCTCGTCAAATTCGCCTGAATGTGCATCGGTGATGCCTGCAACATGGCGCGCGTATTCAATTACTGCAATTTGCATACCGAGGCAAATACCGAAATACGGAACATGATTTTCTCTTGCATACTGTGCCGCAAGAATCATACCCTCTATACCTCTTGAGCCAAAGCCGCCGGGAACTATGATTCCGTCAAGCTTTCCGAGAACATCGCTTGCTGTTTCTTTTGTAATGGTTTCGGAGTCAATCCAATGTATGTTTACATTGGAGCTTTGAGCATAGCCTGCGTGCCTTAAAGCTTCGGCAACGGAGAGATATGCGTCATGAAGCTGAACATATTTACCGACAAGTCCGATTTCAACATCCTCGTGGCTTGCTTTTATGCGTTCAACCATATTTGTCCATTCGGTAAGATCTGCATCGGGTGCGTCGATATTGAGTTCTCTGCATACAACGCTTGAGAATTCGGCGCTTTCGAGCATAAGCGGAGCTTCATACAGGCAGGGGAGAGTGATGTTTTCTATAACGCAGTCCGGTTTTACATTGCAGAACATTGATATTTTTTGGAAAATTGATTTTTCAAGCGGTTCGTCGCAGCGTAATACAATAATATTGGGATTTATGCCCATTCCCTGCAATTCTTTGACAGAGTGCTGCGTCGGCTTTGACTTGTGTTCGTCGGAGCCTCTGAGGAACGGAACGAGGGTTACATGAATAAACAGACTGTTTTCTCTTCCGACTTCAAGTGAAATCTGCCTTACGGCTTCAAGAAACGGCTGGCTTTCAATGTCGCCGATTGTGCCGCCGATTTCCGTGATAACAACATCCGCTCCTGTTTTTTTGCCTACAGAATATACAAATTCCTTGATTTCGTTGGTAACATGAGGTATGACCTGAACCGTTGAGCCGAGATATTCGCCGCGGCGCTCCTTGTTGAGGACGTTCCAATAAACCTTACCTGTTGTAAGGTTTGAATATTTGTTCAAATCTTCATCTATAAATCTCTCATAATGTCCGAGGTCAAGGTCTGTCTCAGCACCGTCCTCCGTAACATAAACCTCCCCGTGCTGGTAAGGGCTCATTGTGCCAGGGTCAACATTTATATACGGGTCAAGCTTCTGTGAGGCTACCTTCAAGCCTCTTGATTTCAAAAGTCTGCCGAGAGACGCAGCGGTAATTCCTTTTCCGAGTCCGGACACAACGCCGCCTGTTACAAAAATGTACTTTGTCATAATTTACTTCCTAACCTTTCTTTATTTCTTGCTTTCACTGATTTTATTTTCAAATCTTGATTTTTCGGAATGCTCGGACGGACATACCGGATATTTACCGTCAAAGCATGCGGTACAGAAGCCCGTATCCTTTCCTGTAAGAAGCCGTACATCCTCCATACGCAGGTAACCGAGCGAGGTAACGCCGATTAAATCGGCAATTTCTTCAACCGAATGCTCGTTTGCAATAAGTCCCTTTGCATTGTCGATATCGGTGCCGTAATAGCAGGCAGAAACAAAAGGAGGAGCACTTATACGCATATGTATTTCTTTTGCTCCTGCTTCCCACAGCAGATCGACAATCCGTCGGCTTGTTGTACCTCTGACGATTGAGTCGTCAACAAGGACAATTTTTTTACCTTTTACTATTTCTTTGATAGGATTTAATTTTATATTAACGCCTTTTTCTCTCGAACTCTGTTCGGGTGCGATAAAGGTACGACCTATATACTTGTTCTTTGTAAATCCGATATTATACGGTATTCCGGATTCTGCGGAATATCCGAGCGCCGCTTCAAGACCGGAATCGGGCACGCCTACCACAATGTCTGCATCAACGGGATAAGCCTTGGCAAGAAACCGTCCTGCCTGCTGACGGGCAAGCGATACGCTCACACCGTCTATAACCGAGTCGGGGCGTGCAAAATAAATGTATTCAAACACACAAAGACTTCTCGGTGTTAAATTGCAATGTGACATGTCAAAACGGATTTTGCCGTTTTCGACAATAGCAATTTCACCGGGAAGTAAATCTCTGATATGTTTTGCGTTTACCGCATCGAGAGCACAGCTCTCTGAAGCGAAAACTATTGAGCCATCCCGCATTTCGCCGTAGCATAAGGGACGGAAGCCATTTGGGTCTCTGACTGCTATGAGCTTTGACGGCGACGAGATAACAAGGGAATATGCACCCTTGATAATATCCATTGAAGATGCCACAGCCTGTTCTATCGAACCGCATTTAAGCCTTTGCTGGACAATGATATAAGCTATAACCTCAGTGTCGGTCGTTGTATGGAAAATGGCTCCCTTTTCTTCAAGCATTTCCCTTAATTCAAAGGAATTTGTAAGATTGCCGTTGTGAGAGAGTGCCATTTTGCCCTTGTTGTGGTTTACAACAATAGGCTGTATGTTTTCTGAGCTGTCGCTGCCTGTTGTGGCATAACGGACATGACCGACGGCGATGTTGCCATGCCCGAGAGAGTCTAAGTCCTCCTGAGAAAAGGCGTCTGAAACCAAGCCGAGAGCTTTTTTTGCCGAAAAAATGCCATCATCGTTTACGACGATTCCCGCACTTTCCTGACCTCGGTGCTGTAAGGCGTAAAGTCCGTAATAGGTTGTCCTTGCGACGTCAGATACAATCGGGGAATAAACTCCGAAAACGCCGCATTCTTCATGTAAGGTGTTGAACATAAAAAACCGCTTTCTATACCGCAATTTCGGACCCCCGTAAAAATACGGGAATCCGAAATGTTTTTTTATTTATTTATTTTAGTTTATTTTACGCCAAAAAGCAAGTCCCCATATGAGGGATAAGGCCAAAATTCTTTCGCGGTGATTG
>CAVFQD010000006.1:39397-41772 GCA_963624605.1 Eshraghiella crossota
GTCGCAAAGTGCACGGACATCATCCATTTTCGGCAAAAGCTCGTCGCGAATAGCGGCAGACTCTTTTCCGATGTCGGTATAATCCGAAAGTGAAGCAAGAATTTTTTCAAGTTCATCGGTTTTAACGGCAATACCGTCGTTGAGAGATGAAAGCTTCTTAGCTACGCCGATTTCGTATGAGCAGGGAATTGAAGCGTCTGCAAGCTTCTTGTTTTTTACAGCCTTTGCGAGCTCAGCTGTGTAGCCTGCAATTGCGGGAGAAATTTCCGTTTTTGTCATTTCAATCATTGTAGAAGCTTCAATCGAAACCGCCTTGCAGTAGTTTTCAAGCATGATTTCATATCTTGAGTTGAGCTCTGCAACCGTGAACACCTTATGTGAAGTCAGCATATCGACATTTTTCTTGTCGAGAAGATGGGGCATTGCGTCGGGAGTGGTTCTGAGATTGAGAAGACCTCTCTTTTCGGTAGCTTCTTTAATCCATGCGTCGTCATAACCGTTTCCGTTAAAGATGATACGCTTATGGTCTTTAATTGTCTTGCGAATCATCTCGTGAAGCTTTTCTTCAAAGTCGTCGGCATTTTCAAGCCTGTCCGCGTAGATTTTCAGGCTTTCGGCAACCGCACTGTTAAGCATTATGTTGGCGCAAGCAATGCTGTTTGAAGAGCCGAGCATACGGAATTCAAATTTGTTGCCGGTAAATGCAAAGGGCGATGTACGGTTACGGTCGGTTGTGTCTCTGTTAAATTTCGGGAGAACATCAACGCCGAGCTTCATTTTTGTTTTCTTTGTACCCTCATAGGGCGTATCGTTTTCAATGGCTTCAAGAACAGCGTTTAATTCATCGCCGAGGAACATTGAAATAACGGCGGGGGGAGCCTCGTTAGCACCGAGACGGTGGTCGTTGCCGGCAGTCGCAACCGAAAGTCTCAGAAGATCCTGATAATCGTCAACCGCTTTGATGACTGCACAAAGGAAGATGAGGAACTGTGCATTCTCATACGGTGTATCTCCGGGAGAGAGAAGGTTAACGCCCGTATCGGTTGAAATTGACCAGTTGTTGTGCTTACCGCTTCCGTTTACGCCCGCGAACGGCTTTTCGTGAAGCAGACAAACAAGTCCGTGCTTTGCAGCGACCTTCTGCATAATCTCCATTGTAATCTGGTTGTGGTCGGTTGCGATGTTTGTTGTCGAATATATCGGAGCCAGCTCGTGCTGAGCGGGAGCAACCTCGTTATGCTCTGTTTTTGCGAGAATACCGAGCTTCCAAAGCTCGTCGTTAAGGTCTTCCATAAACTCCGCAACCTTTGGCTTGATAACGCCGAAGTAGTGATCGTCCAATTCCTGACCTTTAGGAGGCTTTGTTCCGAAAAGAGTTCTTCCGGTGAATCGGAGGTCGGGGCGCTTGTCATACATTTCCTTTGTAATAAGGAAATATTCCTGCTCCGGACCTACGGATGTTCTGACGCATTTAACATCATCGTGACCAAAGAGCTTGAGTATTCTCAATGCCTGTACATTGAGCGCTTCCATCGACCTCAAAAGAGGAGTCTTCTTGTCAAGTGCTTCGCCGCCATATGAGCAGAAAGCCGTCGGAATACAAAGAGTTTTGCCTTTGATAAATGCATATGAGGTGGGGTCCCAAGCAGTATAACCTCTTGCCTCAAAGGTCGCTCTCAAACCGCCCGAGGGAAATGATGACGCGTCGGGCTCGCCCTTTATAAGCTCTTTGCCCGAAAATTCCATAATAACTCCGCCGTCGGGAGAGGGGGAGATAAAGCTGTCGTGCTTTTCTGCCGTAATACCCGTCAAAGGCTGGAACCAGTGTGTATAATGGGTTGCTCCGTTGGCAACCGCCCAATCTTTCATAGCGGTTGCAACCGCATTTGCTACCGTAATGTCAAGCTGTGCGCCTTCGTCAATGGTCTTTTTAAGCGACGTGTAAACATCTGCGGAGAGAGTTGCTTTCATTACTCTGTCATCAAAGACCTTGCTTCCAAAGTATTCGGGTACGGTTTTCATAAAAATTCCTCTTTTCTGATAAAAATAAAGGCAACTGCGCCGCAGAAACTTGCTTGGGCGCCGTTGCCTTGTCAGGTATGGTAAAAATAGAGATAGGGCGTCTTCAAGCCCTATGACTTAAAGACGCCCTTGTCTTTATGCAAAAAATTATACTACTATGAAAAAGCGTTGTCAAGAATTATTTTTCTTTTTTTATAATTTTTTTGAAAGCGAAACGGTACCTGCGCCATAGCTGTAAATTTCGTGAAAACCGCATTTTATGTAAAATCCGTAAGCACCCGAGCTTCTGCTTATTCCGCAAACGGAAAGGCAGGTATGTCCTTTTTCCTTCAGATGTTCGCTAAGAGTGTTGA
>CAVFQD010000006.1:41782-56311 GCA_963624605.1 Eshraghiella crossota
GTGTTGATAAGCTCCGTTCCGAAGCCTGCGTGTTGAAATTCAGGCAAAATGTCAATATGCAGATGGACGGAGTTTTCCTTGATTTTCTTTAACTGATAAATATACATCAATAAAACGGCGGCTGACGGTAAATGCGTTTTCAAAAGGCGTTTTAAGTAAATTTTTCTGTTGTTTTTAATAAACTTTTCAAAATCGGCGCTGCAAAGTATATATCCGACCGCTTTGCCGTTACCGTCGTCAAGCACGAATATGTTTTCGGGCTCTTGCTCGGTAAAATAGTCATTATATATTATCGGAACACACTTTAGCATATACTTGTTCTTTTTGAATAAAGCGTCCGCGGTTTCGATACAAATATTTCTGACATTATCCCTGTCGGATAAAGAATATTTTCTGATAAAAGCATTTTTCATATAAATAAACCGTAAGATTAAAGGTTAAATTCCATGGTTCTGTGCTCAATTCCCGCGTCAAGAAAAACATCCGAAACACAGGTAAAGCCGCAGCTTTCATAGAACGGTATTGCGTGGCACTGTGCGCCGAGGGTTATCTTTTTTTCTCCGAGCTGTCTATAATGCTCTTTCAAAAATGCCATTGCGGCGTAACCGCAGCCCTTGCCCCGCATCTCTTTTAATATGCAGAGCCTTTGCATATGTACGATACCGGGGGCGTCGTGTATGCAACGGAATGTGCCTACATTGACGCCGTTTTCGGTTATAAGGTAATGCTCGCAGTCCGCATCAGGCTTGTCATATTCGTCAATTTCAAGCTCTGTGGGAACTTTTTGCTCTTTGATAAATACCGTTTCTCTGATTGCAAGACAGGCAGCAATGTCGTCCGTCTTTACAATTTTAATATTATTCGATTCCGACAAATTCATAGCCTGCCTTTTCCACAGCTTCTTTTATAGTGCTTTTGTCAACTTCGCCGCTTGTTTTGATAACAGCCTGTGCCTTTGTGTGGTCTGCCGTTGCCTCTGTTACATTATCGAGTGCTTCAAGAGCTGTTTTGACATGATTTTCGCAATGAGGACACATCATACCGTTGATTTTTACTGTGATTTCCATTTTGTTTTTCTCCTTTTTTGAGTGGTTTTGTTTGATTTTTCTGTCGTGCTTGGGGTTGTAAATCTTACAAAGATTAAGCCTTAAAGCGTTTGTCACAACGCAGAAGCTCGAAAGGCTCATTGCCGCCGCACTGAACATCGGGTCAAGTGTGAGACCGAGACCTATAAAAAGACCTGCCGCAAGCGGTATTCCGATTGAGTTGTAGAAGAACGCCCAAAACAGATTTTCGTGAATGTTTTTAAGCGTTGAGCGGCTTAATCTAATTGCCGCAGGAACATCACGCAGGCTGTTCTGCATTAAAACGATGTCAGCCGACTCAATCGCAATATCTGTACCTGCCGCAATAGCCATACCTATATCCGCACGGGTAAGGGCAGGGGCGTCGTTAATTCCGTCGCCGACCATTGCAACCGAACCGTCCTTTTGAAGCGAGCGTATAACCTCGTCCTTGCCGTCGGGCAATACGCCTGCGATTACCTCGTCAACGCCTGCCTTGTCGCCGATTGCCTTTGCGGTTTTTTCGTTGTCGCCTGTAAGCATTATAACCCGAATTCCCATATTTTGCAATTCTTTAACAGCTTCGGGGCTGTCCTCTTTAATTACATCCGCAACGGCTATAATTCCTATAAATCTACCGTCATATGCAAAGAACAGGGGAGTTTTACCCTCGTTTGAATAGGAGTCAGCCTTTGCCTGAATGTCACTCGGCAAATCCGCCTTATCGCTTATATATTTTATATTGCCGCCGTAGATTTCTTTGCCGCCGAGCACCGCTTTAAGTCCGTTGCCCGAAACCGCTTCAAAATCCGTAATTTCTTTTGGGGTGATACCCTCTGCCTCGGCTTTTTGGGTAATTGCAATGGCAAGCGGATGTTCGCTGAGGCTTTCCAAGGATACCGCAAGCTCAATCAGTTCGTTTTCAGATAAAACCGGCGAATAAATATCGGTAACCTGCGGTTCTCCCTTTGTTATTGTACCCGTTTTATCAAGTACAACCGTATTTATTTTTCCTGTCTGTTCAAGACTCTGTGCGGTTTTGAACAGTATGCCGTTTTTTGCGCCTACGCCGTTACCGACCATAATCGCAACGGGGGTTGCAAGACCGAGAGCGCAAGGACAGCTTATTACAAGTACGGAAATACCCCTTGCAAGGGCGTAGCCGAAGTTGCCGTTTATAAACATCCACACAACCGTTGTGATAAGCGCAATAGCCATAACCGTGGGTACAAACACACCCGAGACCTTGTCGGCAATTTTCGCTATCGGTGCCTTTGTTGCGGCGGCGTCGCTGACGGTTTGGATAATCTTTGAAAGCGTTGTGTCCTCACCGACCTTATCGGCAGTACATTCAAGATAGCCCGAGGTGTTTATTGTTCCTGCGTACACCTTGTCGCCGACAGCCTTTTCAACAGGTAAGCTTTCGCCAGTAAGAGCCGATTCATTGACTGCGCTGCTTCCCTTTGATACTGTGCCGTCGGTTGGTATGCTTTCGCCTGGCTTTACCGCAAAAATATCTCCTACCTTAACATCGTCAACGGAAATTTCAACCGCTTCACCGTTTCTGATAACAGTAGCCGTGCTCGGTGCGAGCTTCATAAGCGATTTCAAAGCGTCTGTAGTCTTTCCTTTAGCTCTCGCTTCAAGAGTTTTTCCGACAGTGATAAGCGTAAGTATCATTGCCGCACTTTCAAAGTAAAATTCCATCATATAGCTTTCGACAGCCTGCATATTGCCGTCTGTCTGTGCTCTTGTCATTGCGAACAGAGCATAGGTGCTGTAAACAAACGCCGCAGTCGAGCCGAGCGCCACAAGAGTGTCCATATTCGGCACTCTTTTGAAAAGCGCTTTATATCCGCTTAAAAAGAACCTCTGATTGATTATCATTATGATAACCGTCAGCAAAAGCTGAGTAAGTCCCATTGCAACATGGTTACCGTCATAGAATTTCGGAAGAGGGAAGCCCCACATCATATGACCCATGGAGAAGTACATCAGTATAAGCAAAAATACAACAGAGCTTATAAGTCTTTTAATAAGCTTGGGCGTTTCCTTGTCCGTAAGCTCGTCCGAGCCTTGACTTTTCTTTGGCTTTGAGCCACCGTCCTTCAGCGATGCGCCGTAGCCCGCCTTTTCGACGGCTGAAATTATATCGCTCGGGGAAGCTGTGCCCTCGACGCCCATTGAGTTTGTAAGCAGACTTACAGAGCATGAGGTTACTCCGTCAACCGCATTTACCGCTTTTTCAACTCTTGCACTGCAAGCGGCGCAACTCATACCCGTAACCGAATACTGTGTCATTTTTATTCCTACTTTCTTATTTCATCAGCTTTGATAAGATGTTCATAAGCTCGTCAACAACTTCCTCGTCGCCGTTTTTAATATCTCTGACAACACAGGAATGAATGTGTCTTGAAAGCAAATCCTTATTAAAAGAGTTTATTGCCGCATTTACCGCCGCCGACTGAACAAGCACATCGGCGCAGTATGCGTCCTTTTCAATCATACCCTTTATTCCTCTGACCTGACCCTCAATTCTGTTGAGTCTGTTTATAAGCTTTTTCTTTTCTTCGTCAGTGCGTTGTGTGTTTTTTTCGCAACAGCAGCATTTTTTATCACAAGGCATAGTGTTTCTCCTTTTCACTGTTTTACGCATTTATGATATACCCTATAGGGGTATTTGTCAACACTTTTTTGGTAAAAAATTACCGGCATATCCTAAAATGAATATGTCGGTAAAATTATTGTTCTTCAGAGCGTTTCAAGGGCTTTTGCAATTATCTCCGCATGGTCAAATGCAAGCCTTTCAGCGCTTAAATATTCAATTCCCGTCTTATTGGGTCTGAAAGAAATTTGCGTTTCGCCGCAGGTCAGTGTAATTGTACCGTTATCCCGGGAAATGTCAAACCATTGAGCGTTTTTTGCATCATCTCCCGCAAGCGGCTTGCACATTGTAAAATCGACCTTGGCAAGGTATGCTTGGGTTACCACCCAGCCTCTCGGGTCACGATTTGGTTTGCTGAAAAGTCCGACAGGGGAGATGCACTCCGAATTTACGCCTGTTTCCTCGAGAAGTTCCCTGTGAGCGGTCTGCTCCATAGTCTCCGTCTGCCGTGAAAATCCGCCCGGCAGCGCCCACATATTTATATACGGGTGCCCGCCTCGCTGAATTAAAAGGAGCTTTTCCTTATCGCCGATAATTCCGATAACAATAATATCGGCGGTGAGATACGGTCGGGGATAATTCTTTTTCTTGTACGCTTCGAGGAATTCTTCCTCGGTCAAGCCGTTTTTATCTTTTTTATTGTCCATATATGCGCCTCAAAAAAGAATCGGCTGCGCAAACAGCCGATTCGGTCAGATAACTTATCAGAAATCGACTTCCGTGTCGTAATAGCAACATTTGAGAAGCTTTTCCATCTCTTCAACAGAGGGCTGACGGGGGTTAGAGCCTGTGCAAGCGTCTGCGATAGCATTGACAGCAATGTCGTGAAGTCTTTCGAGGAATACATTCTCGGGAACAAAACCGTTTTCCGTAGGATAGCTGTCTGTGCCGTAATTCTTAATGCAGTGAGGAATGTTGAGGTCGTCGTTCATCTTACGGAGATATGCAATCAAAGCCGCAACCTTTTCGTCATCGGAAGCCGAATTGTCGCAGATACCCATATAGTCAACGATTACACCGTAACGCTTTTTGGCTGTTTTGTCTTTAGCGTTGAATGCGATAACCTTGGGAAGATACATAGCGTTTGCCGCACCGTGAATGATGTGTGCGCCGTAGTCTGCAAATGCAGCGCCTGTCTTATGTGCCATTGAGTGAACGATACCGAGAAGTGCGTTCGAGAACGCCATACCTGCAAGGCACTGTGCGTTGTGCATACGGTCACGGGCGTCCATATCGCCGTTATATGAGGGGATAAGGTCCTTCATAATCATTTCGATAGCATGGATAGCAAGCGGGTCCGTATAATCGCAGTTAGCCGTTGAAACATAAGCCTCGATAGCGTGCGTCATTGCGTCCATACCTGTGTGAGCAACAAGCTTTTTGGGCATTGTTTCTGCAAGCTCGGGATCAACGATAGCAACATCGGGTGTGATTTCAAAATCGGCTATCGGGTATTTAATTCCCTTTGAGTAGTCTGTAATGATTGAGAAAGCGGTAACTTCGGTAGCTGTGCCCGATGTTGAGGAAACAGCGCAGAAGTGTGCCTTTTTACGAAGCTCGGGGAGACCGAATACCTTGCACATATCTTCAAATGTGCAGTCCGGATATTCGTATTTAATCCACATTGCTTTTGCGGCGTCAATAGGAGAACCGCCGCCGATAGCGACAATCCAGTCGGGCTGGAAATCAATCATTGCCTGAGCGCCGCGCATAACTGTTTCGACAGAGGGATCTGACTCTATACCGTCGAAAATTTTAACCTCCATACCTGCTTCTTCGAGGTATGATACAGCTTTATCAAGGAAACCGAAACGCTTCATTGAACCGCCGCCTACACAAACAATAGCCTTTTTGCCCTTAAAGTCTTTAAGAGCCTCAAGTGAGCCTTTACCGTGATAAAGATCTCTGGGAAGAGTGAATCTTGCCATAATTTTGCCTCCTAAAATGTTTTAACGCTAAAGCAAATTGCTTTCGTATATTAAGCTCAAGAGATTGACAATAGTTTAACAATCTCTTGTATATTATTATAGCATTTTCAAAAATAAATACAACACCTTTTTGTTAATTTTTATGTTTTTTTCGGCAACTTTGTGTTAAAATTATTTTAATCTGTTGAATTTATTTGAAAGGTGAAAAATGGAAAATATAAAGGTTATAAAATCAAACCGAAAAACTCTTTCTCTTGAAATAAAGCATGACGGCAGCGTTGTCGTCAGAGCTCCGCTTTACGCAGGCACAGAACAGATAGAGAGCTTTGTCCTTGGACACAAGGCTTGGCTTGAAAAGCACCTTGCCGAGAATGAAAGGGCGAGACGGGAATGTTCGGCGTTCCCGCCGCTTTCCGATGACGATATAAACGCTATTAAAACACGGGCAAAGCAATATATACCGGTCCGTGTTGAGTATTGGGCGGATATAATCGGCGTTAAATATTCCTCGGTTACGATAAGAACGCAAAGAACAAGGTGGGGGAGCTGCTCCTCAAAAGGCAACCTCAATTTTAATTGCCTTTTGATGCTGACCGATACGGAAATAATTGATTATGTCGTAATCCATGAGCTTTGCCACATAAAGGAAATGAACCATTCAAAGCGGTTTTGGGCACTTGTCGGTTCTGTAATGCCCGATTATAAAGCTGTTCAGTCAAGGCTTAAAAGCACGGAGGGACAAATTTTTTCAAGGCTCGAAAAAAATTAACATTTTTGTAAGCTTTGCCTTGTTGACATATGATTTATCCGTAAAGTATAATAAACCTGCAAATATTTTAAGGAGTGATAATTTATGAAACAACAGTTTTTTATCTGCAAGCATTGCGGAAATATAATAGCTTATGTTAAGGACAGCGGAGTTCGTGTTTCTTGCTGCGGCGAGGAAATGCATGAGCTCATTCCCGGTACAACCGATGCTGCCCGTGAAAAGCATGTTCCGGTTTACAGCGTTGACAACGAAACCGTCAGCGTAAATGTTGGTGAAATCGACCATCCGATGCTTGCCGAGCACTATATCGAATGGGTATCGCTTCAGACGAAGTTCGGCAATCAGCGCAAGCAGTTGAAGCCGGGCAACGCACCGAGCGTAACCTTTGCACTTTCGGACGGCGACGAGGTTGAGGCTGTTTATGCTTACTGCAACCTTCACGGCCTTTGGAAAGCTTAAAATAATGTTAAACACGAACGAGTCGGCTTATGTCGGCTCATTTTTTATTGACATATATAAAACTGTGGATTATAATTAGTTCAAATTTGAAATATATAAATTTGAACTAACGGAGGCGTATTTATGAATCCGAGTTTGGAGTTCTCGCACAAGCTTATTACGGCTTACGGTATTATGTGCAAACCGTTGTGCCGTGAGTTGAAGTTGCCGCAGACGGCGTTTGACATTCTTATGTTTCTCGCCAACAATCCCGAATATAAGACGGCAGGGGAGATTGTGGAGTACAGAAAAATTAAAGCTAACTTGGTTTCCGTCAATGTCGATAAGCTGGTTAAAGACGGCTATATTCGCCGTGAGGCAATTGAGGGAGACAGGAGAAAAACGCAGCTTTTATGCACCGAAAAGTCAATGCCGGTTATCGAAAAAGGCAGACAAATGCAGGTCGAGTTCCTTGAAGCGCTGTTCAGCGGAGTTAACGGCGAAATGCGGGAACTGTTCTTTACGGTAACTGACATTATGAATGAAAACCTTGATACAATAACGGAGGATTTTTAATGAATATATTGATAACCTTTTTGGTAACATTTTTTGCCGGCATGGGCGCAGGTCTCGGTACGGGCTTTGCGGGAATGAGTGCGGCGGCGGTTATAAGCCCGATGCTGATAACCTTTTTGGGTATGGACCCGTATATGGCGGTCGGCATAGCGCTTTCGTCCGATGTTCTTGCAAGTGCAGTTTCAGCGTACACCTACGGCAAGCATAAAAACCTCGACATTCGCAACGGCTTAATTATGATGTTTACCGTACTTGCTTTCACGGTTGTGGGAAGTTATGTTGCAAGCCTTGTTCCGTCAACCACGATGAGCGGATTTTCTGTATTTATGACATTCCTGCTCGGAATTAAGTTTATTGTGAAGCCTGTAATGACAACCAAGGAGGCAATGCTCGGCGTATCAAAGAAAAAGCGTGCTGTGCAGTCTGTTGTCTGCGGTATGCTCATTGGCTTTATCTGCGGCTTTGTCGGAGCGGGCGGCGGAATGATGATGCTTTTGATTTTGACAACCGTTCTCGGCTACGAGCTTAAAACCGCCGTCGGAACAAGTGTGTTTATAATGACCTTTACCGCTCTTACGGGTGCTGTTTCGCATTTCTCGATAGGAGGCGCACCCGATTGGACGGTGTTTATTCTCTGCGTTGTATTTACGCTTATATGGGCGAGAATTGCGGCTGTATTTGCAAACAAAGCTTCGCCTAAAACACTTAACCGTGCAACGGGCGTGATACTCGTCATTCTCGGTGTAACGGTTATGGTGTTTAACTTCATTAAATGATACAAAACGCAAAAACAGGGCAGTCCAAGAGGATTGCCCTATAATTTTATTTAAGCTTCATCAGTAACACACCTATTAAAAACATTGCCTGCGATATGCCGTTTGTAATTTGCTCGATCCAATTTGACTTTGGCTTGCTGCCGTCGAGAGTGAATGCAAACACGCTCATCAAAATCATTCCGAGCAAGCCCAAAGCGAAGAAAATGATGTACGGCAGAGAAGCGGCGGTGTGAAGAAGCAACGAAAAATCCGTGTGCTTTATTGCCGAGACAAAGCCTGCGATTAAAACGAGCAAGCCTATCGGCATTGCTATTCGCATTTGCACAAACATCCACCATATATTTTTCTTTTTAAGCGCCGCAATAATTTTCCAAAGAACTTTTACTGCGCCCGATATAAATGAAATTACCGCTCCGACAACAAACAGCGTACTTTCAAGAATTGTTCCCGCAACAATCGCCGTTGCGCCGAAGAACAGCACCGGTACGGCGTCAACCAAAGCAAGTCCTAAGCTGAAATCCTGCGGCACAGTGTCTTTTGTCATTATATTACTCATATTTTTCGCCTCTGATGAAGTCATTACAAATTTTCTTTTTCTTCTTATTGCACCGTTTAGGTGCGCTTCATTTGAAAAAAGCACTTAGCGTTATGCTAAGTGCTTTTTCATGGTTGCGGTGTACGGACAATGGCGTAAAATAAGGGTTTTTAGGCTCTTTTGTTAGTTACCTGTTAGAGATAAATAGGGGTGATTTTAGGCTGCTTCTTTGGTTTCAAGAATATCCGCAACTTCTTCCAAAGCGGAATGGTGTATTCTGTGCAGCGATTTGATAGAATAGTACCCCATTTTATCAGCTATATCTTCCCATTTCATAAAATCAAGATATCGGTATCTAAGGATCAAAACGCCGTTTACATCAGATACCTGATTTATTGTGTTCCGGATTTCTTGCTTCATATCAAGCAAATCAACAATTTCTTGATCTACTTGCTTTTCAAGGTCGGCAAGTTTAATAACAGCATTGACAAAAGCCGGATCGGAAGAATGACTTTTGTTTACTCTTTCTTTGGTCAAATCAGGTGAAGCAATGTTGGTTGACATTGAACGAATGCTTTCGATTTCTTCAAGACTTGCTTTTAACATTTCGCTATATCTAAAGGCTTGCTTCAAATATTCTTTTGCCTTTGTTTGTTTTGAATTTAACACAAACATACCCCTTTTCATTCAAATTTATACAAATATTGTCTATTGTCATTATACCATATATAGTGCCGTAAATCAACATCACATCAACATATTGTTAAGGAATGTTAAGGTCAAAAGATGTATTGAAGAACAACTGCAAAAAGTTAATTACCCTTCCCAAATAGTAATGGGAAGGGTAATTATTAGTTTATCAACCAAACAACTGTTACGGTATCTTCTGCTTTTATATCTTCCGGCTCAATGTCAATCGGGGATGCTTCAGCTGCACAACAGAGCGGTTCAATCATTTTTGATTCGGAATATAAGTGTAATTCACCCCAACTATAATCAATCCGCTGTATAGGCCCAAGTGAAACACCGGAAGCAGCAGAAAGAATAGCCGCTTTTTCGGAAGCGTTCTTAATTGCATTTTGAAGTAGCTGTTCCGAAACAGCATTCTTATTCTTGACCGAAAAATCAATATTAAATTCCGGATCAGAACCGCTTAAAGAAATAGCTGTAAGTGTTTTATTCAGCAATTCCATATCAAAATTGAATTCAAGTTTTAATCTGTGGGTACATTTGTATCCGTTGAATTTTTCTTTCCAATTACCACGATTGTCTTTATAGCTTTCATAATCACTTTCAATTTTGAAATCCGTTGTTTTTAGATTGTCTTTTTCAAAACCAACAGAAACCAACGAGGAACGGAGTTTATCAAGTACATCCGAAGACAGTTGCATTACACCGTTATATGAATAATCGGTTTTTTCGAGTTTCATTGTTATGATAATCAAATCAGGTTTTACAGAAACATTACCGATGCCGGTAACTTTAATTATTCGTTCATTCATTTGATTTACCCCATATAAAAAGATTATCGTAATCGCAATGTGGACAGTTGACAGCTACATTATATGTACCATCGTTATTCTTTACAAACAAGTGTGCAAGCGTTTTGTTTGGAAGTTCTTCAATAAAACAGGATTTTGAATCTAAATGAGATCTTCTTTGGTCAAAGTAATTCCATTCAAACAGTTTGCCGCATTTCTCGCATATATGTTCAGCGTTATACTTAATCGGCATCATTTTCACTTCCTTCTTCTACATACTCCATTAAATCACCCGGCTGACAGTTCAGCAGCTTGCAAAGTTTAGCAATAGAACGAGTATCAATATCCCCACCTTCTTTAATTTTCTTAAATGTTGCCTGACCAATGATATTGTCTTTCTTAATTGTATAAGAGGTAATTCCCTTTTCATCCAATAGCTTCAACAGCTTATCATATACAATTGGCATTTTAACACCTGCTTTCATGTAGTTGGGAGCGGGTTTTTATTGACCCACTTTTCCATTGTACATATTATAGCACAGTTTTATCTCTAATTCAAGTGACAAAATGCACAAATTATATCACTATTATTTGTGATATTCACCTATTGATTATCTCTATTATTAGTGATATAATATGGTCAGAGGTTGAGAGAACAACCCCAAATAAATTAAAGTGAGGTACACATAATGTCAACTATCGAATTAACAAGCAAAGTCAAGGAATTGAAGGAACTGAAAATGATGGCAGAAGAACTTGCCGCAGAAATCACCGCTATTGAGGACACCATCAAAGCAGAAATGACCGCAAGGGAAACGGATGAACTTATCACCGGCGAATACAAAATCCGTTGGAAGAAGGTTGTTTCAAATCGTTTTGATACTGCATCATTCAAGAAAACCCATGCAGACCTATATGAACAGTACACCAAAGCCACAGAAACCCGCCGTTTCACCGTTGCATAAGAAAAGCCCCATACAGCAACACCCGACCAAAGGAACGCTGTACAGAGCCTTATAACCGCCACAGAGCGGGTACAAATACATTATATTGTACCCGCTCCGATAATTCAAGTATAAAAGGAGTAATTTACAATGGAAAAATTATACGATTATTTCGATAATCTCACCGATTCGGAAGAAGCATTAGACGAACATATTTACATCAGAACATCAAAACAGACTGAAGAAATAAAACTGCACAAAACAATCCTTTTAATGCTGTGCGCAAGTTGTTCGGGCAAACCGGAAATGTTGCTTATAGATCAGTCAGATAAAAATAAAACCATATATCATTTTCCGCTTTATCAAGGCTTTCAGGTTCATATTTGCAATGAATTCTTGCGTTCCCTTGATACAGGAATTGACATTGAATTTGTAACATACAAGCAGTATGCAGAATTGATTGATAAATGCTTCGATGTAATGCAGCAATGAAAACAAGGTTTTGGAGCGGAATAGTTGCAGCTATTCCGCTTATTCCGTTTCAATATATTGCTTAATCATTGTCAAGTCAGATAAACTGTCGATTGCTTTTCTCTTTCCTTGGGCATTTAGTTTAGAAAATAGATCAAGTAATGTTCCGGAACCCTTTCCATACTCATTTTCAACCGTTTCAATTAACTTAACTGCTTCACCAAGATTTGGGTACATTTCATCAAACTGTGACCATCCCATAATATCGGCAACAGGCACATTCAACGCAGCGGCAATTTTACCGATTGTTTCGATCTTTGGATTCAACTTTCCTAATTCATATTTTCTAATAGTCGGTTCAGCAATTCCGCATTTTTCCCCTAGTTGTTTTTGTGTTAAACCGTTCCGCAGTCTCAGTTCTTTGATTTTTACGCCTACCAAGACATCACCCCCATTTACATAACTACTATATCATACTTCCAAAGAAACAGCAATAAAACTTTCTGTTAAATTTCAAAAAATATACTTGACAGATATAAAAGTATCTGCTACAATGTGATTACAGTCACAAAAGTATCTGAAAGGAGTACGCAACGATGAGAATTAACAAACAAAAATTAGAAGTTGCAATGGCAAAGAAATGTTTGAACACATTTGACCTTTGCAAGACCGCCGAAATGAAATATCAGATGTTCAGACGGATATTTAACGGCGGTAATTGTAAGCCTGCTACTGTCGGCAGAATCGCCGCTGCATTGGGTGTTGATGTTACTGAAATCATAGAAATAGAGGGGAAATAATTATGAAAAAAATTAAGGCGGTGATGATTTGTGATAACCGGATTTATTGAATTTGAAGGAAAGCACACAAAGTCCAATAAAGAAAATCGTCACTATTATAACAAACCAAAAAGTGACTGGATAAGTTATGGCTGTTCTTATTCGGATGATTTTCTGAAAGTGGATATAGATGATTATGATCATAATACAGAACAACTTGAAGAAGCGATTCACGGCAGACCAAGAAGTGAAGCAGTGCTGAAGTTACTTAATGATTTAGGCATCAAATACAACGGAATCAGAACTGAAAACGGTGTTCACCTATTCTTCCGTGTGCCATCTCAAATGGTCAAAAAGACAATTCAGCCGTGGTACTCCGTTATCGGTATTAAGTGCGAATGGAAATTCCCGGATTCTGATGATCACATTCCTTTGAAGATCAATAATGTCGAACGAAAAATTTTCAAAGGTTCTCTTGAAAATGATGATATAGATGAATTGCCATTCTTTCTTTATCCGCTCCAAAAATCCAAAGAAAGACCGTATGATATCACATTCCCGAGCGGGCAAAGGACACAAGAATTAGGCGGTTATCTGTTCCATTTGGTTAAAACGGAAATGAAGGGACTGCAAGTAACTCCGGAACAGGCTTTCAGGGTTGTTCAATATATGAATGATTATGTCTTTGAAGAACCCATTCAGGAAAAGACTTTGAAAGCTGAAATTTTGAATGAAAGCACGCTTGAAAAGCTGAAGGAAAGTCAAAAAGAAAAAATTGCAAAAAACCTTTCCCATGTTACTGTTGGTGATGAAATCATTGACCGCTATGACTTGATAAGTGTAAATGGTGATTTTTACAGCTATGAAAACGGTGTGTACAAACCTTTTACAGTGGACAAAATCAAAGCGTTTATGAGCAACAATTATCCTTCTGCACAAAAGAAATTTAAAGCCGAAGTTATAGATTATATGCAAGGTAGGGTTTTTAAGGAACAATCAGAATACAGCGGAATCAATGTGAAGAACGGTATCTTATCTATTGATAGCAGCGGAACAGTTCAGATTCTTCCACATTCAGCGGAATACATATCTTTTAAGCAGTTTAATGCTATTTATAACCCTGATGTAAAATGTGAATTGCTTGAAGAATCATTGCGCAAATGGTTCAACGAAGATTTGGAAGAAATTGAACTTTTCAAACAAATGATGGGCTATTTGATGATGAACCATGTTGACTATGAAAAGATATTTTTCTTTATTGGTTTGCCTTCTACCGGAAAGACTTGTTTGTTAAAATTGATAACAAATTTTTGCGGCAAAGAAAATGTATCAAGCATTTCACTATCAGATATGAATGAAAATTTTGGGCTTGAACCGATCATCAACAAGACGGTGAATATATTCGGTGATATTCCCAAAACAAAAATGCTGAAAACAGATAAGTTCAAAATGCTTGCAGACGGTTCACCGCTGAATATCAAGCGAAAATATAAAGGCGTTTTAACTTATTCTTTCACCGGCAAACTGATATTCGGAATGAATCAATTCCCCGATATGTCAAATGATTTTGCCGGTGTACAAAGAAGGCTTGTTATCTTCCGATTCAATCATGTTTTTCGAAAGGGGGATGCAGACTTCAATCCACATATCAACAGTGATTTAGCGACTGATGAATGTATGTCAGCACTGCTTAATATGGCTATTGACGGATATAAAAGCCTGATTGTCAACAAGGGTTTCATCAGCACCAAAGAAAGTGAAAGGGCATTAGATGAATTCGTAACCGAAAATGACACCGTTATTCAGTGGTTGCACGAAGCAAAAATCACAGAAGATTATCTGTTGCGTGAACCTATTAAGAATGGCTTTTACGGTACATATCCCGAATATCAAGCATTCTGCATAACTATTGGTGAACAACCCAAAAGGCAAAGGGATTTTTCTGCAACTATATGTAACCGATATGGCTTCATTACTGATAGAGCAGAAAGAACTATCAATAAACA
Organism: Eshraghiella crossota; assembly: GCA_963624605.1. Taxonomy (GTDB): domain Bacteria; phylum Bacillota; class Clostridia; order Oscillospirales; family Acutalibacteraceae; genus Fimenecus. The sequence goes on from CAVFQD010000006.1 coordinate 56,215, forward strand.
ACGAATGCGCTATCAAATATTCAAGCGAAAGAAATAAATCCCACCCATAACCCCATCAGAAATCGCAAAAATACACCTATCACATAAGGCAAAAAAT
>CAVFQD010000007.1:0-54372 GCA_963624605.1 Eshraghiella crossota
GGCTGGATAAGTCTTAACAAGTGCTTTGTTGAAGTGAAAAGATAAACCGCAAAGCCGACAATAAATTATTTAACGGGGGAGAGCATTACTTTCCCCCGTTATTTTTTGTACGGACTTTTGTACGGACTTTTTAGGCATTTTTACGGACTTTTTGTCTACTTTTGTCATTACCGATTTTTACAAAAAAGTAAAAAATAAAACCCTCGGGAAGCTTGAAACACCAAGCTTTTCAAGGGTTTTCCTTTTGGTGATCCACCGGAGAATCGAACTCCGGACACCTTGATTAAAAGTCAAGTGCTCTGCCAGCTGAGCTAGTGGATCATATATAAAGCGGAGAACCGCTTTATAATTTGTTATTTTACGAACAGGAGAACGATTCCCGAAGCGAGAACGAGCAGGAAGAAGAAAATTCCGAAATACTTTGTGAATTTTTCAAGCTTTGCTTCAATTGTTCTGCCCTTATTCTTACCGAAGAAGGTATCAGCCGCACCCGAAATGGCACCTGAAAGACCGGCTTCACGGCTCTGCTGCATAAGAACTACTACGATTACTACGATTGATGAAAGAATAACTACCGAGCCGAGTATAATTTCAATTGCTGACATTCTGTTTTCCTCCTTGATAAACTTGCATTTTTTCAACGCCCGAGTATTTTATCATATGCCGGGGTAAAATGCAAGTCTTTTTTGAAAAAATATTATAAAATGTTATAATTTCCTGCTTTTTGCATATAATACAGACAGCAAAGGACAAGAAAAAAGCGTTTGCAGTGCCTTTGCTCCGTCTGTGAGTTTTTTCACAGGCGGTTTTTTACTATATGCTCAAATAAGGAAATTGCTTATAAACGATGATATTTCCGCAGCCTGCGCCCCGCCGGACTTACCGAGCACAAAGCAGAATCCGCTTGCGGCAAGCATAACGGCCGACAGCACAAGAAGCATTATCGGCAATCCGTTATTTACGGGCAACGGTTCTTCAACGGGTCTGTAAACAACGGTCGGCGCAATTTCTCCGTTGTTGTCAATAACTATGCGTTCCATTTTTGCGTTGTCGTCCGGAGCGTCGGCGTCCCCCAGGAAGCCTATTAAATCGACCTGACAGTCGGGACAAATTTCAACCGAGTCGGGATAAATTTTTCTGCATTTCGGACAAATCATCAGCTTCACTCCGTTTCAGATTTTTATTTTAACATTTTGCGGTTATAAAGTCAATTTATTCAGTCGCATTTTTCGGCAAGCACCGCAATTTCAAGAAATATTGCCGGCACATAGACTGCGGAAACGGTCTCCTTGGCGCAGACGAGCAGTTCGTCACGGAAAAACAGAACGCTGTCGTAATTGCCGATTTTCCCCATAATCAGCGTGCAGAAGAGTGCCGAAAAGTAAAGCGCGAACACAAGCATACTGCCGTATTTTATGTAAATGCGGGATAATTTGTTCATCTTCCTTACACATTTGCCGAGCTGTAAAAGTATATCGCTCATTTTATCACCTCTGATGTAATGGTAGAGGAAAAACGGCGTATATTCAAGCGTAAAATAATGGAAGAAAGTCAAAAATCGGCGTTTTCACACTTTACATTGTGAAAAATATTTGGTATAATACAATATATGGAATTTAGAAAATTTTTAACTTGGATGTGATCCCATTGAAATGTCCTTTTTGCGCTTTTGAGGAAAGCAAGGTAATCGACTCCCGTCCTACGGACGAGGGCGAGCGTATCCGCCGCCGCCGCGAATGTATCAAATGCGGTAAGAGATTTACAACATATGAAATTATCGAGAGCGTTCCGATTCTTGTTATTAAAAAAGACAAGTCCCGTGAGGTGTTTGACCGCAACAAGCTTTTAAGCGGTATGATGAGAGCCTGCGAAAAGCGTCAGGTTACCATTGAAACGCTTGAAAATGCGGTTGATGAAATCGAGGCTAATCTTCAGAATTCTCTTGACAGGGAGGTTACCTCAATCCATATCGGCGAGCTCGCTATGGACAAGCTCAAGGATATTGACGAGGTAGCGTATGTGCGCTTTGCTTCGGTTTACAGGCATTTCAAGGATATTAACGCATTTATGGACGAGCTTTCGACCCTGCTCAAGGCAAAATAATCGTTTGATCAAATCACGGCACACTCTGAATTTGAGTGTGCCGTAAATTTTTGCTTTATCCGAGCCCGAAGCTGACGGACAGCGCCCTGTTTATCTTGTTCATTTCGCTGTCGGGCAGATTGCCCATACGCTCCTTCAAGCGTTTTTTATCAAGAGTGCGAACCTGCTCGAGCAGCACAATGGAGTCCTTTTGAAGTCCGCAGTTGTCGGCGTTTACGCTTATGTGCGTGGGAAGCTGCGTTTTATACTTTCGGCTCGTTATGGCGGCGGCGATAACCGTCGGGCTGTATTTGTTGCCCACATCGTTCTGAACTATGAGAACGGGCCGCATCCCGCCCTGCTCCGAGCCGATAACAGGGCTTAAATCCGCATAGTAGATTTCTCCTCGCCTGACTGTCATTTTTATCACTCTCCAAAGGTAATTTATGTGTCTGTAAAATTATTTTTACCCGTAAATTACCTTCATAAACATTTTTCGGGGAGCAATACATTATATTATTTTCGACAGATGTCCGTTAATATTGCGTTTTCGGGAAAAATATGTTATATTTCTAATGTTAAGTCTAAAATCGGAGGACAGTATGAGTGAGGAAAAACTTGTCAGCGTTTGCATAAATGCATATAACAGAGCCGATGTAATTGCTCAAACAATTGAAAGCGTTCTTAATCAAACCTATAAAAATTTGCAGATTATCGTTGTTGACGACGGATCAACCGATAACACGGCGGAAATTGTAAAAAGCTTTGACGACGGAAGAATAGAGCTTTATGCTCTGCCGAAAAACAGCGGCATCTCCAACGCAAACAACGAGTGCCTGCACCGTGCGAGGGGAGAATATATAGCGCATATTGATTCGGACGATATATGGGTTTCGGACAAAATCGAAAAACAGGTAAAATTCCTTGAGGAAAATCCTCGGTACGGGGCGTGCTTTTCATATGCAGGCTTTATTGATGAGAACTCAAATATTCTGACTCAAGAGCATTTGCCTCTTTATTATCTGAATGTGTATGTGCATGAAAATATGCCGCAGTCGGGCTTTGTCAGGAGCTTTTTTGACAAATCAAATCACATTTGCCATTGCAGTATGGTAATGAGAAAAAGCGTTTACGAAAAGCTCGGCGACCACGACCTTACAATGAATTACCTTCACGATTTTGACTGTTGGGTTCGTATGAACTTTTTGTGTCCGTTTTATATTATCCCGGAGAAATTGGTGCTTTGTCGAATATGGCGGGCGAACAACAGCACGCTCGGCGAACGGGAGCTCATTGCTCATAACGAAGAGTATGCAAGGATAATGTATAAGCTTATAAACGATTGCCCGAAAGAGATGTTCCTTGACGCCTTTGCAGACAAGCTTAAAATCAAGGGAGAGCATACTGACGAGGAGTTGGAACTCGAAAAGGCTTTTGTGCTCGGTGACGCGCTTCCCATGCTTCCCGAAAACAAGGTTCTTGAAATTAAAAAGCTTGACGAGCTTTTCCGTGATAAAAAGTATATCGACCTTGCCGAGGAAAAATTCGGCTTTACGATTGCCGATTTTCACAATCTGCGTAAAAACGAAATTTATTACAATAAGGCGGAGAGCGACTCCCTCAAAAGCCGAAACGCCGAGCTGGAAAGGAGCGTTGAAAGCAAGGACGCTCAATTAAAGCAGGAATCCGAGCTTTGTGCGGCGCAGCAGGAGGAAATAAGGAGCAACCGTCAGAAATACGAGGAGCTCTCGGGCTCGTACAATGAGTTGAGGCAAGGCTTTGACTCTCTGAGTGCCGAGCACGCCCGACTTGCGGCGCAGTACAACCTTATACTAAACAGTAAATCGTACAAAATAACCGCACCGTTAAGGAAAATAAAAAGTTTTTTTTGAAATTCCGTCACGCGAAACCTCGACGAACGCTTGACGGAAAAAAGGTAAGAGCGAGGATAGTCCTTTACGGATATTATCGTCACAATCTCGGGGACGATATGTTCTTTGATATGCTTTTCAGGCGTTATCCGGACATTATGTTCTATATTTTGTTTGAGCCTGATTATGCCGAGTTTTTCTCACATTATCCGAATGTCAGGTTCTATGACAGCACGCGTCCGCTTGTCGGCAAAATAAACGCTATCGGGCGTAAGCTGCACAAGGATAATTTCTTTGAACGGCTTTTAATAAGGCTTTGCGACGGCGCAATGCATATTGGAGGCTCGATTTATCAACAGGTCGGAAATTGGCAGCCTGACTTTGACATAAGAAAGAAGCGCAAGCTGTTCGGCAGAAAATTCTTTGCGATTTCCAACAACTTCGGACCTTACAGCACCGACGCCTACCGTGATACGTGGGCAAAAGAGTTCAAAAAGTGGACTGACATCTGCTTCAGAGATGAATATTCTTACAAGCTTTTCAGGGATATTCCCACGGTGCGTTACGCTCCGGATTTGCTTTTCGGATATCCGATTGAGCAAAAGGAGACGGAGAAAAAGGTTGCCGTTTCGCTCATTGACGCATTTTTGGACGGCAGACCGTTTGATAAAAGCACGGCAGAGGCATATGAAAACACGCTCACGGAAATGATAAAGCGCTTTGTAAGCGACGGCTACAGGGTTTCGCTTCTGAGCTTTTGCGAGTTTGAACAGGACGCCGTTGCGGCAGACAGGATTATGTCCGCCCTGCCCGAGGAAACGGCAAAGTCGGTAAAAAGCATTGTTTACCGACAAAGCATCGGCGAAGCTGTCGGTGAAATCGAAACCGTCGAATATGTAATCGCAAGCCGTTTTCACGCCATGGTATTGGGTTATATCGCAGGCAAAAAGGTGCTGCCGCTTTGTTACAGCGAAAAGACCTCAAATGTGCTGACCGACCTCGGCTTGAGCGACAGCCCGATTATGTTTGAGGATATTCCGAATTTCACGGCAGAGGAGCTCATCGCCCGTGCAAACGCAATAACCGAGGAACGGAAAAACGAGCTTTGCGAGATGTCAAAGCAGCAGTTTGCGGGCTTTGACAAATTCGTTAAAAAGCACCGAGGCGAAATAAGAGAATAACAAAAGACCGAGTATGCAAAATACCCGGTCTTTACTGTTTTATTGTGAATTATAAAAGGCTTGCCGCCGCCTTGTCGACATAGATATCGACATCGTGGTGAAACTGCAATATGGAAGCGGGGCAAACAGGCGTAACATCGCCTGAAATCATTGCCGAAACAGCGTCCGCCTTTTCGATTCCCGTTGCGATAAGTACGATTTTTTGTGCTTTCATAATCGAGCCTACGCCCATTGTAAGAGCGTGTGTGGGCATCGGGTTTTCGTCAAAATACTTTGAGTTTGCCGAAATGGTGCTCTGTGTGAGTTTTACCTTGAACGAACCCTTTGAGAAGCGGATTGACGGCTCATTAAAGCCGATATGTCCGTTTCTGCCTATGCCGAGAAGCTGTATGTCAACTCTTGCCTCGTCGAGCATATCGTCGTAACGCTCACATTCCTCCTCAATGTTTTCGGCGTTGCCGTTGAGGAAATGAACATTTTCTTCCTTTATATCGGTGTGGTCAAACAGCTCCGTGTGCATAAACGAATAATAGCTGTTCTTGTCGTTTTTGGGAAGATTTACATATTCGTCAAGGTTATATGTCTTAACCCCTGCGAGTGATACATTGCCCTTTTTGTACTCCTCGGCAATATACTTATATGTCGGAATGGGCGAAGCACCCGTAGCGAGTCCGAGCGTTATGTCGGGCTTGCGGTTGATTGCGTCGACAAAAAGCTTGCCGACAGCATTTCCGATTTCCTGTGCGTTCTCCATTATGTATATATTCATACAATCACTTCTTTTCTTTCATTTTTACTCCGAAACATAATTGTATCATAAAACATAAAAAATTCAACATTTATTTACTTTTTTGTTTTATGTACGGCACAATTTATGATACAATTAAAATATAAATCGCAAAAGGATTTTGTCGGTAAATTCGGAGGAAGTTATGATAAAAAACGGAATTGACTCGGTCGAAATAAGCCGAATAGAGCGCTCGCTTGAAAGTGAAAGCTTCAAAAGGCGCGTCTACGGCAATGATGAATTAAAAGAGCTTGAAAACAAAAAGGCGGAGAGCTTTGCGGGGGCGTTTTGCGCCAAGGAGGCGTTTTCAAAAGCACTCGGAACGGGCGTTCGGGGCTTCTCGCTGTGCGAGGTGCAGGTGCTGCACGACGGGTACGGCGCACCGTATTTTTCCCTTTCGGGCAATGCTGAAAAAATCGCCCGTGAAAAGGGTCTTGAATTTTCACTGAGCATAACTCACACCGACACCGTTGCGACGGCTTCGGTAATAGCATACGGAGGAACGAAAAATGATTAAAATACTTTCTTCAAAGCAGATAAAAGAGGTGGAAAATGCGGCGAACGAGGGCGGCATTACCTATCTTCGTTTAATGGAAAACGCAGGCTCTGCGTGTGCAAAGACCATCCGCAACAAATTCGACGACACGGGGCTTCGCAGAGTGCTGATAGTCTGCGGCAAGGGCAAAAACGGCGGCGACGGCTATGTTATCGCCCGCAAGCTCACCGAAAACGGCTACAAGGTAACGGTGCTTCTCACTATGGGCGAGCCTGTTGCGGACACCGCACGGGAGATGTTTGAGCGCATAAAGACGGGCGGCGTGCAAATCGAAAGCTACGACGAAAACGATGAAAAATACGACCGTATGATACAAAACAGCGACATTATCGTTGACTGCGTTTTCGGCACGGGCTTTTCGGGTGTTCCCGACGACAGACTGCAAACCCTTTTCAAAAAGATGTCGGACAGCGAGGGCTTTGTCGTAAGCATTGACCTGCCGAGCGGTATGTGCGCCGACCTTTGCGAGCTTTCCGCACCGTGCGTCAAAGCAGATATGACAATATCCGTAATTGCGCTCAAATATTCGCTTGTCTACTATCCGTCTGCGGAATTTGCGGGAGAGATACAGGTCGTTTCCATAGGTATTCCCGAGGAAATCTTGCGCTCGTTTTCCGGCTGCTATACGCTCGGCATAAACGATATAAAATCAAAAATTCCGAAACGAAGCGAGCTTTCCAACAAGGGCGATTTCGGCAAGGCGCTTATCATTGCCGGAAGCTATGAAATGCCCGGTGCGGCTCTTCTCTCCTCTTGGGCGGCGTCCGAGAGCGGAACGGGAATCGTAAAATTGGCCTTCCCCGACAAGGCGTATCCCGTTATGATGAATGTCTGCCCCGAAAAGGTGTTAATTCCCTTGCCCTCAAACCGTTTCGGCAGGATTTCCGCACTTGCCGAAGAACGCCTTAAAACGGAGCTTGAAGGCTGTACGGCGGTGCTTGTGGGCTGCGGTCTCGGAAACGATTACGACACAAAGCAGGTTGTAAAGACCGTGCTTGAAAATTCGCAGGTGCCCGTTGTCCTTGACGCCGACGGCATAAACACAATGTGCGAGTGCATAGATATTATTAAAAACGCAAAGGCGAAGGTTGTAATAACTCCGCACCCGGGCGAGGCGGCAAGACTGCTCGGCTGTACCGCCGGTGAGGTTCAGGCGGACAGAATTGCGGCGTGCAAAAGGCTCACGGAAATTACGGGTGCAACGGTTGTGTTAAAGGGCTCACGGACGGTCGTGTCAAGCAACGGCGAGGATTTTTACATTAACAGAACGGGTAATTCGGGGCTTGCGACGGCAGGCAGCGGCGATGTGCTTGCAGGCATAATCGTTTCGCTTATCTGCCAGAAGATAAGACCCGAGCCCGCGGCGGTGCTCGGCACTTTTATCCACGGTCATGCGGGCGACGCAGCAACCGAAAAATACTCAAAAATGGGTATGACCGCTCAGAAAATTATTGCAGAGCTTCCGAAAACGCTTTCCGCCTTTGAAAAAGGGTGATATGCTTTTATGAAAAAATTCCTGTGTGCGGTGACGGTATTCGTTTTACTGCTTACGGGATGTTCAAAGACTGCGGGCGGCAATGAACTGCGTCTGCCCGACGAAATCTCCGCCGAGGTGAGCATAACGCACAAGTCCTCGCAGTATTCCGCAACGCTCACGCAGAGGCAGGGATATATAAATCTCAGCTATTCGGCGCCGAAATATCTCAACGGGCTGTCCCTTACCAAGGATGAAAACGGCAGTACCGCCGAGCTTTCGGGGCTTCGGGTGTCGTCGGCGGCAAACTATTTTTCGGATAATTCCGCAATATGTGTGCTTCAAAAAATTCTTACCGCCGCTAAAAAAAGCTCTGCGGAGCTTTCAAGCGAACGCTCGGGAGAGGCAATGATTTTTTCGGGCGAAACGGACGGTATGAAGTTTCAAATCAAAACCGATTCGCAGGCGCAGAGCATTTACGAAATATCGGTACCCGACAAGGGATTTACCTTTACATTCAATTAAAAAAGACGGCTTACTTCCGAGTGAAATAAGCCGTCTTGATTTTTTTATGTTTATTTTGCCTGTTCCTTTTCTTTTTCCTGTTCGGGTTCGTCCGTATGCTTCATAATTACGAATTTGTTCATCGGGAAGATGATAGCGACCGCAACAAGCATCGAAACGAGCTTCGGCACCCAGTCGATAAGCAATTTAATATCCGTGATGTTCCTCATAACGGGCTGCAATGCGCCTGCAATCCAGGTCTTTAAGCAAATTACCACAATGACCATTGAAAAGTACATCAAGGCACTTTTGACAACGCTGTTGTTGGCGTCAAAGGTCGCCTTGCGGTTGATTGTGAACGATACGATTTCCGCAAGAATTGCCGAGACGAAAAATGCGACAAACATTCCCGTCGTGTCATAGTGGAAAACGAAAAAATCGAATTGCTCGGGAAGCTTTGCCGGCAAAAGATAGCTCATTATCAAAAATGAGATTGTTTCGGTAAGCCCCGCAAGCATCGAGATGAGCGAAAACTTGATAAATTGAATTACCGTTTGGTGTTTTTCCTTGAATTGCTTGAAATCAGCCATAATCATACCCCCAAAATGTTCTGCTTATAAACTAACATTTTATCGTGGTGTTTGTCAATAATTTTTCACTCCGAGTACCGTTATTCGGACTTTGCCGTTATATGGGTATTGACATTCAGGGGGAAAGGGGGTATTATAGTCACGAACATTTGTTCGGAAAGGAGAGTGGAATATGTGTTTTCAAATAAATATTTAAGGTGTTTCGGCGTGATTATTATGTAAAGGAGCAGTCAAATGGTAAAAAATATTTTGGTTTCGACAGAGGATGTTGCCGAAACAGCGGAATTTGTCATTGTAAAATTTACGGAGGTCATAGACGGAACGCTTACCGTAAGTCTTGAAAAGGGCATAAAAGATGACGACGGGGATATAATTCGCTTTGAAAAGTTGTGAGCCCTGACCGTTTTATAATACAACCTTAATTTTATTGTTGAACATCTTTGTAATATGTGGTACAATATATTGCTATGTTTAACGGAGGTGTGTGATGGAAAGGGAAAAATTCAGTTCCAGACTCGGCTTTATTCTTGTCTCGGCGGGATGTGCCGTCGGAATAGGTAATGTGTGGAAGTTTCCGTACATATGCGGTATGTACGGCGGAGCGGCTTTCATAGTGATGTATTTGATGTTTTTGGTAATACTGGGCTTTCCGATACTCGTTGCCGAATTTTCAATAGGCAGGGCAAGTAAGCTCGGTATGGGCATGGCGTTTGAGAAGCTTGAGCCCGCAGGCACAAAATGGCACAGGCTTAAATGGATAAGCATTATAGGCTGCTTCCTTTTAATGTCGTTTTATACAATGGTTGCAGGATGGATGCTCTATTATACCTACCTTGAGCTGACGGGCAGTCTCTCGGGGTTATCGGTTGACGGCGTTGCGGACGCATTCTCGAATATGCTCGGTCAGCCGTTGACGATGGGCGTTTGGGCGTTTATTGCGATTGTCATATCGTTCGGAATATGTGCTCTCGGTGTTAAAAACGGCGTTGAAAAGGTTACAAAGGTAATGATGGTTCTGCTCATAGTGCTTATGGTTGCGCTTGCGATTAACTCCGCAACGCTTCCCAATGCAAAGGAGGGCTTCAGATTTTATCTTGTACCCGACTTTGCTTCTGTCAAAGCTAAGGGCTTCGGCACGGCTGTATTTGCGGCAATGAGCCACTCGTTCTTTACATTGAGCCTCGGTATCGGCGCAATGGAAATTTTCGGAAGCTATCTTGATAAGAAAAAAAGGCTTGCCGGCGAGGCTGTGAATGTTATGATTCTTGATACGCTTGTCGCATTGACTGCGGGCTTTATCATCATTCCGGCATGTTTTGCATTCGGCGTTGAGCCCGGCTCGGGTCCGTCGCTTTTGTTCATTACGCTTCCCAATTTGTTCAATCAGATGCCTGCCGGCAGATTGTGGGGAACGCTCTTCTTCATATTTATGTCGTTTGCGGCTCTCTCGACAGTCATTGCCGTGTTTGAAAACCTGATTGCGGCGTTTATGGATATGAAGGATTGGTCGCGTAAAAAGTCGGTTGCGGTAAACTTTGTTATCGTAACGCTTATCTCAATCCCTGCGATTTTAGGCTTCAATGTTCTCTCAAAATTTCAGCCCTTGGGCGAGGGAACGGGCATTATGGATTTGGAGGACTTCATTGTTTCCTACAACCTTTTGCCGCTCGGAAGCCTGCTGTTCGTAATGTTCTGCGTAAGGCGTAACGGCTGGGGCTTTGAAAACTTCCTCAAGGAAGCCAACGAGGGCGAGGGAATGAAATTCCCGAAATGGGCAAGAGCGTATATGCAGTATGCGTTGCCGCTTGTCGTAATTATCGTTTACCTCAAGGGCTATTACGATACCTTTGTTTCTCAGGGAACCGCGGTGCTTGTCGGTTGGATGGCGTTTGCGCTGTTGCTTTTGGGCGTGATTTTCGGCGTGTCGCTTTTGACAGGTAGAAAAAAGAAAGCAAAGTAATTTATTTGATTGAATAAATTATCAAAGCCATAGGTGTTCGTGGGAATACCTATGGCTTTTTTACGGATTTACGGACAGGTGCGAGCCCTTGCGGGCAAAGTAATAGTGAAGAGTGAAAAGTGAATAGTGAAGAGGTGTGGGTGCTTCGCACGGATTATAAATTATATCCCACAGCGTAGGGCGGGGGCTTGCTCCCGCCGTTGGTTTGTTGTTTTTTTATTGTAATTTACGGTTGATATGAAATTATAATCAACGCACAACCCGTAGGGGCGACCTGCGGTCGCCCGCCAAATTCAGAGCAAATTAAAAGCGGGCGAACACAGTTCGTCCCTACGGTATAATATGTTTTTCAATTCGTGCGTTCAGCCTCCCTTGTGTAAATGGAGGTGCCGAACGAATGTGAGGCGGAGGGATTGTAAGGTTGTTCTTATGTGATTTTGTAAAAATCCCTCAGTCATTTTTTCACAAAAATGACAGCTCCCTTTACAAGGGAGCCTATGACGGACAGCCCTTGCTCCCGCCGCAAATCCGCAAAAGTCGGTAGCGACAGCGAGCTGTCGGGAGGGCGTTTACAACCGAGCAGGCGAGCCGAGCGTGATTTTTGCGGAAAAGGAGGAGTTGCAAAGTGAGCGAGAGACAGCTAAAGGCTGTTGCGAACGATACGGAGCAAACGACGACGCCGTGCGAAGCACCCGCACCTCTTCACTGTTCACTATTCACTCTTACCTCGCCATACGGGTGCTTATCCGCCGTTACGCTTTATTTCTTTTCATCCAAAAGGATTTTGCCCTGCGGAGGGTTTTGTGCGATTGCGCCGACGATACTGTGCGGAACATACGGTTCTTCAAGGAATGATACATCTTCGTCCGTGAGCGTTATGCCGAGTGCGCCGACTGCGTCGTCAAGATACCTTTCCTTTGTCGCACCGATAATCGGCGAAGCAACGCCCTTTTTCCATTGCCACGCAACGGCAACCTGCGACATTGTACAGCCGAGCTTTTGTGCGAGGGCGGAAACTCTTTCAACGATTTTTATATCTGTAGCTTTGCTTTTGTCATATTTGCCTTTTGCAACACGGTCGGTCTGACCTCTTTTTGATTTTGACTCCCAGGTCGGGCGTGCAAGATGTCCCGCCGCAAGCGGACTGTAAGGCATAAGCGAAACGCCGAACTGCTTACAGATAGGGATAAGCTCCCTTTCGTCCTCACGGTAGAGCAGGTTGTAATGGTTTTCCATTGCGGAAAACGGGGTCAAGCCGTTATCCCTTGCGGCAAGCTGCATATTGAAAAACTGATAGCCGTACATTGCCGAAGCACCGAGTGCCCTGACTTTTCCCGCCTTGACAAGGCTGTCAAGAGCCGCCATGGTCTCCTCTATGGGCGTGTCGTAGTCGAAACGGTGGATTATATACAGGTCGAGATAATCCGTGCCGAGCCTTTTGAGCGTGCCGTCAATTTCCCGTGTAATCGCTTCTTTTGAGAGCCTGCCGTCGTTGAAATAAACCTTTGAGGCTATAACGACCCTGTCTCTCGCAACGCACTTTTTGAGCGCCCTGCCGAGGTATTCCTCGCTTGTGCCCGCCGAGTAGCAGTTTGCGGTGTCAAAAAAGTTTATGCCGAGGTCGAGCGCATGCTCTACCATGCTCTCGGTTTCCGTCCCGTCAAGAGTCCAGTCGTGCATTGTGCCCGCCTTGCCGAAGCTCATACAGCCTATACACAACGGCGAAATTTCAATATCCGTTTTTCCGAGTTTGACATACTTCATAAAATTTTCTCGCTTCCTTATTTGTCTTTGTTTTCGTGATTTTTGAACTTTGTCGGATGAATTTCAGGTACGGCAAAGGTTTCATATTATTTCCAGTAAACTTTTTAATCCCAAAGCTTTGCGGGACAGCGCTGCTTTTTGAACGCCGCCCGAAGCTCGACATAACAGCCGCATTTCATACAAACGCCCGAAATCAAATGCTCGCAGGTCTTGCAAATTTCAATGCGTGAATCGTAGGTGCGTTCGTCCGCCCTGTCGCTTTCGGACAGCTTTTCTATGCGACCTTGTATATCCTTGTAAATGTCTGTCTCGGCGCTTTCCCGAAGCAGACATCTTTTGCATTTTTCCATATTATTTGATTACGAACTTAACAACACAGCAGGGCGGAATTTGAGCGATAAAGCCGTCCGAAGTCTTTTCAAAGCCGTCGAATTCCCTGATTGCAACATTGTTTGCGTTGTCGAAGTCGTTCTTGTCGTGAATATCGCCCGTGAGGATTTCCGCTTTGATTTCGTTTACCTCGGTGTCGGCAACCTGACATTTAATTTCAACCGCCTCCGTCGCCGAGTTGTTGGTAACGGTTGAGTAAATAACGCCGTTTTCGTCAATCGAAGCCGACTCTGTAAGCTGAGGATATTTTTTGCCGTTGTTCATCTCCGACGACAGCTCCTTGGTCGTGAGGAACGAGCCTACAAGCGTGTTTTCCTGATGGTCCTTGTACATTTTGAAAATATGATAAGTCGGAGTGAGAACCATCCTGTCGCCGTCGGTTAAAATCACCGCCTGCAACACATTTACGGTCTGTGCGATGTTAGCCATCATAATCCTGTCAGCGTGCTTGTTGAAGATGTTGAGCGTAAGACCTGCGACAACGGCGTCTCTCATGGTACTCTGCTGATAGAGGAAGCCCGGGTTTGTGAACGGCTCAACATCGTACCAGGTGCCCCACTCGTCAATGACAAGCTTTACCTTATGGTCGGGCTTTACGCTGTCCATCATCTTGATATGATTATTGACAAGCAGCTCCATTTCATATGCTCTTGAAATTGTTGAGTCGTATTCCTTTATGTCGAAGTCTGTAGCCGAGCCCTTGTGCGCCCAAACGCCCGTGGGGACGGTGTAATAGTGGAGCGCAAGACCGTTTGCGTGGCGGTTTACCTTATCCATAACCTGCTTTGTCCAACGGTAGTCGTTGCCGTTTGGACCGCAGGCGATGCGGTTTATGTGATAATTTGAGTCATAGTCCCTGACATAGGTGTTGTACCTTTTGAAAAGACAGCCGTAGTATTCGGGGTCCATATTCCCGCCGCAGCCCCAGCTCTCGTTGCCGACGCCGAAATATTTGATTTTCCACGGCTCCTTATGCCCGTTCCTTTCACGAAGCTCCGCCATGGGCGACACGCCGTCAAAGGTCATATATTCCACCCATTCGTTCATTTCCTCAACCGAGCCCGAGCCGACATTTCCGTTTATGTAGGCGTCGCAGCCGAGCTGGCGGCAGAGTTCGAAAAATTCGTGCGTGCCGAATGAATTGTCCTCGACAACGCCGCCCCAGTGGGTGTTTATCATTTTCTTTCTCTGCTCTTTCGGACCTATGCCGTCTTTCCAGTGATATTCGTCCGCAAAGCAGCCTCCGGGCCAGCGCAGAACGGGTATTCCCATCTCTTTGAGAGCGTTTACCGCATCGGTGCGCATACCGTTTACATTCGGGATTTCGGAATTTTCGCCGACATATATGCCGTTATAGATACATCTGCCGAGATGCTCGCTGAAATGCCCGTAAATGTCCTTGCTGATTTTTGCGATTTTTTGGTTAGGATTGATAAGATATTTTTCCATTGGGGAGCTCCGTAATTATAAATTTTTACCTTTGTTTGTTTTAAGCGCCATATTGAGCACATTTGCGGCGCATCTCTGCATTTCGCCGAGTGTGATTCCGCCTGCCTTGCCGTACGTTTCAAGCAGTGTGCCGTCGGGCTCAAAGCTCTTGCTGACAGCGGTTTTTCCACCCGGCATAAGCACATCGACCTGTGCGCGCACTCTGTATGCGTTGCCGCTGAGCTCGGGAAATTCGGGGGAGGGGGCGTAGCGCATCCACCAGTCGGTCATCACCATACCCTCATAGCCCCACTCGCCTCGCAGTACCGTGGTGCAAAGCTCGTAGTTGTAATGACTCCACACGCCGTTTATCTTGTTGTAGCTTGTCATAATATTGAGCGGCTTTGATTTTTTAACGCATATTTCAAAGCCCTTTAGGTATATCTCACGAAGCGCCCTCTGAGAAACGACCGAATTGTTATGATTTCGGTTGTATTCCTGATTGTTGCAGGCAAAGTGCTTCGGACAGGCGCTCACACCGTTTTTCTGTATTCCCGAAACTGTAGCCGACGCCATTTCTCCGCTTATAACGGGGTCCTCGGAATAGTATTCAAAGTTCCGTCCGCACAGGGGGTTGCGGTGGATGTTCATTCCGGGAGCCAAGAGCACATCCGTTCCCTTTTCGACCATTTCCTTGCCCATTTCGTCAAACAGGGCTTCTATAAGCTCCGTGTCCCAGGTACAGGCAAGCGCCGTACCGCACGGCATAAGCGAGCAGGAGGACAAAAGCCTTATGCCCGACGGACCGTCGGTCGTTATAATCGGCGGAATACCTTTTTCTCTCAGAGAGGTGCTCACGCCGCCTATTGCGCCTGCGTTGCCCTTTGCTCCGAGCTTTGAGTCCATGGGACCCTCGCCCCTTGTGATAAGCTCCAGCTCATCGGGGCTCAGCTGAGCGACAAAATCCGACATTTCCGCCTTGCCGTCGCGTACATCCTTGAGCTTTATGCCCTTGTCACCCGTATATTCCTTGCCGCACGGAAGCTCAGAGAGAATTATGCTTTTAAGGTTGGTTGTACGGCAGGGAACAGGGGCGTACGAAACGGTTGTCTTACCGTCGGAAAATCTTCCCGTAAGCCTTACAAACCTCATATTATCAGGCACTGCCATAACCTCGCTGAGCTGTTCGAGCACCTTTGTTTCACTTCGTGTAAAGGAAAACGCCTTTACACAGGATTTAACGCTTGAGCCGATATAAAAATTATATTTTCCGTCCTCCGTGACATAGCAGCTTGCGTTGCCCGTCGAGCCGTCGTCATCGAAAGAGGCGAAGGAATATTCATCGCAGGAAATTTTTATGATTTCCTCCTCGTCGGGAGCGAGAAGCTTGGTTTTCTTAAAAGCAGTCAGCACCTTTGAGGGCTTCGGAAGCTTGCCGACGGGTGCGCCGACATAGAGCTGAACGGTTTCCCTGCCGCTTACCTTGCCGATATTCCTTACCTTGACCTCGGCGGTAAATTTTCCGTCCGAAAAATCGGCTTTTACGACCTCCCGCGAAAATTCCGTGTATGATAGTCCGAAGCCGAACTCATACAGCACCTTTTCGGGATGAAAGGTTTCAAAGTATCTGTAACCGACAAATATGTCCTCGGTGTATTTGTTCTCGTTTTTGTCGCCGAAATCCTTCGCCGACGGATAATCGGAATATTTGCGCGCGATTGTGTCGGTCAGCCTGCCCGACGGGGAGACCTTGCCCGAGAGCACGTCGCAGACGGAGTTGCCGCTCTCCATACCGCCCTGCCACACAAGCATAATCGCGCCTATTTTGTCGCCGTACGAATTGATTTTTTCAAAATCAATAAGACTGCCGACATTGAGCAAAAGCGCTACCTTGTCAAAGTGGCTTGTTACCGAGTCAAGAAGCTTTATTTCAGCCTTTGTCAGGTAGAAGCTGCCCTCCTTGAGGACATTTTCTCTGTCCTCTCCTGCGGAACGGCCTATGACGACAAGTGCCTTTGTATTCCTGTCAGCCGCCGCCTTTACCTCGGCGTCCGAGAGCTTCATTTCGGGGTAAAATCTCGGCCAATGAGCCCAGAAGCCCGGGTCAACCTGATGCGAGGCACTCCATGATTTGTATGCCACTCTCAGCCGTTCGTCAATCTTAAAGGGTTGCTCCGCTTCAACGGAGTCTATAAGACTTGTTTTATACGGTGTGCAGACATCGCCGCCGGAGCCGTTTCCGACGAAGAACCAATCGTTCTGCACTCTTCCGAAAACCGCAACGGAGTCCTCGTCGGCAAACGGTAAAACGCCGTCGTTTTTGAGCAGTACACAGCCGTCGGCACCCGCTTTTCGCAGAAGAGGAACTGTTCTTTCATTGGGCTTGCCGCCCATGACCTGTCCCGCCTGCTTCTGTGCGAGCTCGGCACCCGATATTTTACGGATAAATTTATTTACAATTTTCATATTTCCCCTCCGAAGAACATCTTTATAAATAGTATAACATCATACTATACCGTGAGCAAGAGCTATTTATCGGCAGTCGGTATGTGCAAGATATACAAATATCGGCTGATAAATTTTATAAATTGTTGAAATTAGGTATTTTTTTCGTTTTTTTCTTGTAATGTGCATTTGTTTTATGTTAAAATAAATGGGTATATCATAGAGCGTTTAGGTGCGTAACTGCGCCGAGACCTCTTTTTGAACGGCAAGGTGATAATTTTTGGATCTTAAAAAACATCACAAGCCGACGTTTGACAACATCTCCAAGGAAAAGCGGGACAGGATAATAAACGTCGCCACAAAGGAATTTGCACTCAAGGGCTTTGAAAACGCCAATATCAACGATATTGCGAAAAAAGCCGAGATAAGTGTCGGTTCTCTTTATAAGTACTTTGACAACAAGCAGGATTTATTCCTTACCATAGTGAACCACAACATCGCGACTATGGACAATTTGCTTACGGCACTTTCGCAGAGCGATGAGGACATACTTCTGAAGGTTGAGCAGATACTTCGCACCATACAGAAGTATTCAAAGGAAAATGAGCTTATCATCAAGTTCTACAATGTTATGACCAATGAGAACAATCCCCGCTTTGCAGGCTATTTCGCAAACGAAATGGAGTCGCTGACGGCAAGGATTTACTACATGGCTATCGAGCAGGGCAAAAAGGCGGGAGATGTCAGAACCGACATCGATTCGGCGTTTGCAGCATATCTTCTCGACAATTTGTTTATGTCTCTTCAGTTTTCGTATGCCTGTGACTATTATAAGGAACGCTTTAAGATATATGCCGGCGACAGTATCCTTGAAAAGGACGATTTTGTTGTTGAGCAGTGCCTGAAATTTATTAAATCGGCATTGAAAAAGTAAAAAATAAATATTTATATATTTTTTGGAAAAGGGAGATTTCTTTATGGCAGAAGAAAAATATGTAATTGCGTACGACATAGGTACCACGGGCGTCAAAACCTGCATTTTTTCCATCGGAGACAGGATAGAGCTTATTGCGGCGCAGAGCGAGGGCTACAAGCTTTATGTTATGCCCGACGGAGGAGCGGAGCAGGATCCCGAAGAATGGTGGCAGGCTATGTGCGACAGCACAGCCGTTGTTATGAAAAAGTCCAAAATCGACAAGAAAAAAATTTCGGGCATTTCATTCTGCTCTCAGATGCAGGGCGTTGTCCTTGTAGACAAGGACGCGAATGCGGTAAGGCGTGCGTTCAGCTATATGGATCAGCGTGCGACTCAGGAATTGAAGGAAGGTATGGGCGGCGGCTTGCAGATAGCGGGCGGCAACGCCGTAAAGGTGCTTAAATCGCTTGCTCTTACGGGAGCGGCACCGCTTTCGGTAAAGGATCCCGTTTGGAAGTACAAGTGGACTCAGAACAACGAGCCGCAGAACTTCAGCAAGGTCTACAAGTGGCTTGATGTTAAGGAGTACCTTATTGCGAGAATGACGGGCGAGTTCGTTATGACGCACGACTCGGCGTTCTCGACTATGATTTACGACATAAAGAATAAAACCTGGAGCAAGCAGATGTGCGATATGCTCGGCGTAAATATGGATCACCTTGCAAAGATTGTAAAATCTACCGACAAGGTAGGCGAGCTTACCGAAAAGGCTGCCAAGGATTTAGGACTTGCCGAGGGTACGGCGGTATTCGGCGGCGGAGGAGACGGATCGCTTATCGGCGTAGGCGCAGGTGCGGTTGAGCTCGGAGACACCCACATCTATCAGGGTACTTCGGGATGGGTATCGACCGTTGTTGACAAATCCATTGTCGATACAAGCTCAATGATTGCCGCTATTGTCGGCGCAAAGGACGGATATTACAACTACTTTGCCGAGCTTGAAACGGCTGGCAAGTGCGTTGAGTGGGTAAAGGACCACCTTGCGCTTGACGAAATTGACATATACCTTGACAAGAGCCATAACCTCAAGCGCTCAAAGGGCGATATGGAAACCGTATATACAAACCTCTTTGAATATATGGCGGCGGTAATCAACGAGGTTCCCGCAGGCTCAAACGGAGTAATCTTTACACCGTGGCTTCACGGCAACCGTTGTCCGTTTGAGGACCCGAACGCAAGGGGAATGTTCTTCAACATAAGCCTTGATACCGGCAAGTCGGAGATGATAAGAGCCGTTTACGAGGGCGTTTGCTTCCATCTTCGCTGGTTCCTTGAAACCGAAGATAAAAAGATTAAGACCTCGGACACCGTAAGATTTGTCGGCGGCGGCGCTCTTTCGGATGTTACCTGTCAGATACTTGCAGACTGCACGGGCAGAACCGTTGAAACCGTTGACAGTCCGCAGAACATCGGCGCAGTCGGTGCGGCAATTGTAATCGCCGTCGGAACGGGAATTATCGGCGATATTACGGACGCTAAGAAACTTATTCCCGTAGCAAAGACCTTCAAACCAAACTATGCTTACAGAGCAGTTTACGACCGAAATTATGAAGCTTATGTAAATCTTTATAAGTCGAACAAGAAGATCTTTGCACTTCTTAACGGTTGATTTTTAACAGATTACAGGGCGGATTAAAATCCGCCCTTTTCTTTTCCTAAAAGGAAAAACGGGGTTGGATAATATGAAAATTAAAGAATTGGGCGCAAAGATAAAACAAGCGCCGACCTATGTAAAGGAGCATTGGAACAGTCCCAACGAGGGAGAGTATCTTTCACTGTCGGAAACGGCGGCATACACCTTCGGACAGGCAGGAATATACATTTTTATGACCTTTGCGGGCATTATGACCTTCGGCGCAACCTATTTTACGGGTTCGATTATGGGCATTTCAAACCTTGATTTTACCATAATCGGAATAATGAGCACCGTTGTGAATTACATACTTATTGTTTTTAACCCGATTGGCGTATTGATTTACGAAAATCACGGCAGACTTTCAAGGAAGATGAAAATCTTTGCGCATATAGCGTATACAGCCGAAATTGTTGTCGGGATATGCTGTTACTTTATTCCGTCGGAGGGCTTTGAGTTTATCATCAAGGGCTTTCCGCAGCTTATAGGAAATATGCTTCTTATAGCCGGAGTAACGAACTACATCACATGGATAATACGGCGTGCGTTCAGTGCAAAGCACGGCAGATTAAAACCGTTTTTGGTAATCTGCGGAATACCGTCGGCACTTATTATGTCAATTATTCCGTATCTTCCCTTGCTTGATACAACCTACACCAAAAGGCTTATCATTTTGCATTTTGCATTTTCTCTGATGAGTTATTTTTACGGTAACCTTACAAATGTAACGGGCTTGGTTGCGTTTATCACACCGAACTCACAGGAGAGGCAAAGGCTTTATTCCATAGTTCCGATTATCACGGGTCTGTTCCCGTCGATAATCAATATGTTCCTGCCGATGCTCATTTCCGTAACCGGCGGATACCTCAATCTTAAAACTTACAGGGTGTTTGTACCGATTTTCAGCTTTGCGGGTATACTTGTCGCACTGAGCATAGTCAAATGCAAGGAGCGCGTTATTGAGCCGCCGATCGAAAAGCGTAAAAAAGTAACATTTTTCAAGGGTGCAAAGAATGTCCTCAAAAACAAGTATTTCTGGATAATAAATGTTTCAAACACGCTCGGACTTTATCAGTGGCACATAGGCAATCTGCTTGCGTGGTGGTTCATATATTCGCTTCGTATGGAGTGGTTCTCGGGCGTTGCGGCAAATATCGTCGTTGTCGGTATGACCGTTGGCAATCTCCTGTGTCCGGTGCTCACAAGAAAATTTGAAAAACGGGATATACTGATTTTGTCAAGGGCGCTGACTATCCTTATGTGCTTCGGCATAGTGCTTGCGGTAAAAACGGGAAATATCTATATTTTCTTAATATCGCTTACGCTTAAAAATACAATTCAGCCCGTGGTCGACGGTGTAAGCTCGGGTCTCGGTGCGGATGTACAGGTTTATCATCAGTGGAAATACGGCGAGCGTGCGGACTCGATGTCCGGCGTGTTCAGCTGGTTCTTAAACCCTGTGAATATGGTGATAAGCTATATCGTGCCTTATCTTCTCAAGCTTGTGGGCTTCACCTCGGACTGGGATGTCCTGTACGACTCGGAAATACTTACAAAGGTATTTTCAATATACACCTGGGCGTCGATAATCTCCCTTGTGCTTGTAACGCTTCCGTTTATATTCTATGATTTGACCAAGGAAAAGTATGAAACCTGCGTTTCGGAGCTCAAGCAGCGCGTCGAGGACACGGTAAACAGCAGTGAGGAGGCGGCGATATGAAAAGAAAATCGGCTTTAATTATTGCCCTTGTAATGATAATCTGCCTGCTTTTTACGGGCTGCGGTGAGGAAATGGGCTTGGGCAACGCAAAAATCAAATATGCCGTTTCGGATAACTCGGTCAGTGTAACGGAGCTGCCGAACAAGACCACCATCAAGGAGGTTGAAATTCCCGACGAATACGAGGGCTTGCCCGTTACGGAAATTGCCGACTTCGCAGGGTGTAACCTTGAAAATGTAGAGGTCATCACGATAGGCAAAAATGTTCAAAGAATCGGCTCGTGGGCGTTTGAAAACAATCAGAAGCTCAAATGCTTTGTCGTTGACCCCGAGAACGAATACTATTGCTCGGTTGACGGCGTGCTTTTCACAAAGGATATGAAGCAGCTGCTTTTCTATCCGCTTGCGAAGGATGTAGAAGAGGTTGAAAAGCTTGACGGCGAGGGCAAAAAGCAAAAGGTCAAATCAAGCTCCTACACCGTTCCCGACGGAGTGGAAATAATCGGCACAAAGGCGTTTTACAAATGCTCGGTTATCTCGGAAATCGTCCTTCCCGACAGCGTAACGGAAATCAGGGAAAAGGCGTTCTTCAAATGCTCCGCAATGGAAAATTTCATAATTCCGGAAAATGTTACGCTGATTGAAAAGGACGCATTCGGCTATTGCTCATCTCTCAAAGAGATTACCATTCCGAAAAGCGTGACGGCTGTCGGCGACTATGCCTTTTTCAACTGTACAAATCTGCATACGGTAAATATGAAATGCTCTCAGGAGAAGGTAACTCTCGGCAAAGATTGGCAGCCGACAAACAACGGACTTAAAATAGACGAGCTCAATATAATTTGGGAATAAGCCTTAATTACAGCAATAAGACCTCCGATTTGCTTTCACAGCCTCGGAGGTCATTTTATTATGCTTTTCATATCGTCCGGCATATCACGGAAAAATTCAAGCTCCCGTCCGCTTATCGGGTGGGTGAATTTGCATTGGCAGCAGTGAAGCGCCTGGTGGCATATCCTACTGTCGGGCTTGCCGTACATGGTGTCGCCGACAAGCGGAGCGCCGAGTGAGGCAAAATGCACTCTTATCTGATGCGTTCTGCCCGTTTCGAGATGTATTCTCAAAAGCGTGCTTTCTCCGTCCGATTTAATCGCCTTCCAATGGGTTACCGCCCTTTCGCCCCGTTCGTCAACGGTACGCAGGGTAAGTATGGGGTCGGGGCGGTAAATCGGTGCGTCAATTGTGCCCTCGCCCTCGAAAACGCCCGTTGCGATTGCAAGATATTCCTTGTAAACCTTGCCCGACAGCCTTGCGGCGGCATACCTGTTCAGTGCGCAGACCATAAGCCCCGAGGTGCCCTTGTCAAGTCTGCCGACAGCTCTGAAAACGGAGGGCTTTCCCTCTTTTTTCAGATGATAGGCAACGGCGTTCGACAGCGTGTCCCCCAAATGGTTGTGGCTCTCGTGCACGGCAAGCATAGGCGGCTTGTTGAGCACAAGGATATCGTCGTCCTCACAGACAATATCAAGCGGCATTTCAACGGGAATTGAAATGCTTTCCTTTTTATCCTCGGGAAGATTTATTTCAAGCACATCTCCACCCTTCATCAGGTCAATCGTTCGGATGTGCTCGCCGTTTAGCAGTATTCCGTCGGGCGACTGCTTTAATTTTGTGATGAGTCGGTGCGAAAAGCCGAGATGCTTTAAGAAGTCGAGCACCCTGCGTGAGGAATAGGCGTCATCTATTGTGTATCGGAGCTTCCTTGTCATTTGCTTTCCTCCGACAGCTTTTTTGCTCTTGCAATAAGATATGACTTGTTGTTTTTTTTGTTGTCCCTTATGACCTCAAATAACAGCTTTTGCAAAATTCTGTTTATAGCTTTGCCGTCGGTTATGCCGAGAGTTTTAAGGTCGTTACCGTTAATTTTCAGCTCCTTGAGACGGTAGCACTCGTTGTTTTCGGCTATTTCGTCAAGAAGCGCCTGCATTTTCTTCAGCTCTTTATCGGGAGAGTGGGGGTCTGCTTTGGCAAGGCAGTCCGCACGGCGCACCCTCATAAAATCTTTGTAATATTCCTCTCCGACCTCGCAGAGCATAAGCTTTGCTTCCGCCTTGGTTTTCGGACAGCACTCGGAGTGTATGCCGACAAGCGTGGATACTCTTTCAACCGTTTTGTTGTCGTATCTCAGCCTCTTGAGAATGTCAACGCACATTTTTGCACCGATTGTCGCATGACCCTTGAAGTGGTCGATACCGTTCATATCGGTGGTCTTTGCAAGCGGCTTTCCTATGTCGTGCAGAAACATCGTAATTTTAAGCACTCTGTCGTTTTCCGCGCTGTCAACTGCATGCAGAGTGTGCTCGGCAACATCGTAAATGTGAAACGGTGTGTTCTGTTCACAGCCGAAAAGCGCCGCAAACTCGGGTATGAACACCTCGATTACATCGTGGTATTCCCTAAGCACGCCCATAGCGTTTTTGCCTGTTATCAGCTTTGTAAATTCATCTCTTATACGCTCTGCGGCAATGTTTTTAAGCAAAGCCTTTTGGGAATGTATGCATCTTGCCGTCTCTTTTTCAATCGAAAAGCCAAGCGTTGCGGAAAATCTCAACGCCCGCATAATTCGCAGTGCGTCCTCCGAAAATCTCCTTTCGGGGTCGCCGACGCAGCGGATTATGCCTTTTTTTATATCCTCCGTTCCGCCGAAGAGGTCGACGATTCCGTCCGTTTCGTTAAAACAGAGCGTGTTCACGGTAAAATCACGCCTTGAGAGGTCGTCTTTGAGGTTGCGTGAAAAGCTCACGCTTTCCGGGTGGCGGTTGTCAAGATAGTCGCCGTCAATCCTGTATGTCGTGATTTCAAACGGCTCGTGCTCGGAAATCACGGTAACCGTGCCGTGCTTTATACCCGTTTCGACAAGCCTGAAATTTGCAAAGACCTTTTCCGTCTCCTCGGGCAGGGCAGAGGTCGTTATGTCAAAATCGTGCGCCTCGATACCCATAACTATATCACGCACACAGCCGCCGACCGCATACGCCTCATATCCGCCCGCTTTGAGCAGGTTAATAATACCGTTCACTTTTTCGGGTAACTTAAAATTCATACCGCACCTTTTTCCGTGTTTGTTTTCAGATATATTTTAGTATATTTTTATTTACTTGTAAACAGATAATGTTTTATGTTATTATATGGAAGCAAGGAAATTGTTAAAGGAAAGATTGAAAAATGGAAACAGCAAGATTAAAAAGAATAAACGAATTGGCTCATAAGGAAAAGGAAGAGGGCTTGACCGAACAGGAAAAAGCCGAGCAGGCAAGGCTGCGAGGGGAATACCTTGCGGCGTTTAAGAAAAACCTTGTCGCACAGCTTGACAACACATATATAGTTGATGAGCACGGGCACAAAAGAAAAATCCGCCGCAAAGACAGCACAATGAATTGATGTTTATTAACGGTTTTTGATAATAGGAGTGTAACTTAATATGCTTATACATCGTTGCCCGTGGTGCGGAGTGCGTGTAAAATCCCGTTTCAAATATGACTGGTTGCAGGAACTGTATGAACCGTTTGAAATTTGTCCGAATTGTAAGCACCCATATACAGGTTATTCGTTTGTAAAAGGGAAAAACAAAACAGAGACGGCTTTATTGATAATAAGCGTGATTTTTGCCCTGCTGTTTGTGTTGTTTCGCTTTTTTATCAGCAAACATTATTCATTGATGTTTTTGATTGCTTATGTAACGGTGTTTTTGTTCTCTTTATATTTTACTTTGCGTTCGCCGAATGCACGCTACTACGCCAAAGGCGAGAAAGCACCTGAAAAAGCAAAGCAAAATGTGCCGCTTGAATGGAGACGGCGTAAAGCAGGGGGATTGACCTGCCCCAAAATACAGGTAGCCGAAGGGGAGATATTTCCCGCCTGCTTTACTGATGAAAACGGGCAGCCCATAAGTACAGCTCTGTGTGTTGTGCTTGAAAATATTGAATGGGCAGACAGTCGCAACTGTATCTGCGATATATCGTTTGTATCGGATGACACTGTGAATGAAAAATTGCTTTGTCCCAGTAACCGATTTTACCTTTACCACCGCCACAGCATAATTGCCGAGGGAGTGGTAAAGCCTGCGTTTGAATAGCGAAATGTATCAAATATTACTTAACCGAGGTGTATATAATGAAAAAATATCATATTTTATATGCTTTTATATGCGTTGCTGTTTTGGGATTGCTTGTCGGATGTTCTAAAAGTATTGAACCGCAATCGCTTCCCGAGTACGGCGACGAATTGAAGTCTGTCAACGCAGAGAGTAAATTCGGTTATGTCAGATTTGAGTATATGCTTCCCGAGGATTGGGATGTATCCTCTTCCGATTTTTACTCAGTATGGAGTTTTAATAAATCAATCGGCGAAATTACGCCGGCAAGCGCAATACAGATTGACGCTTGTATTCCTCAATACGGGCTCTTGATTGATAATTATGAACATCGGGGAGATGCTGTTGAAAGTATCTCCGCTAAAGAAAAAAAGGCGTACAAGGAATTGTTTCGGGGAAACACACAGGCATACAAAGAAGTGTTGGAAACAGAGTATATGAAGGATAATGAATTGATGCTATATTCCGAAGTGCTTGCCGCAAGTGACGGTATTCCCGAAAAGCCGGAGTTTATTCCGAAAGATAGCTATGTAAGCGATTATTCGGTTGAATATTATGCCGCCGACGGATTTAATATTGCTGTAGTAAAGTATTCATATGATTTAGAGGGCATCATATACAAATGTATAGATTGCATAAGGGATGATATGCCGTATTTTGTGCGCGGAGGTTTTGATGATACATTATCTGTGTCCTCCGGAGACTACGCACTTTTGGTTGCAAGTACTATGACGGTTGAAGAAGATTATGAATTGACTGACGGTTGGATAAAGTGAAACAAAAGGCGGCATCATTTTTGATGCCGCCAGATTTCTTTTATGACTGTAGTAAAATATTTAAAACATTGCGTTGTTCATCAGACAATTTGTTTATTGGATTGACTAACGGCAATATGTTTAATCTGTCAATTTCTGTTTTTCCTTTAACTACAACGATTTCAATTTTCTCATCCGGGTAAATAGTTGCATATTCATAAACATCACCGTCTTTATCCAGAAAGATTTGTGAAAAGTATTCATCATTTTCTCTGTTGGGGTTAAAAGTGTATTCCAAATCATATTTATATGAATCGTTTGGTGAAATTTCCTTGAAATTGGCGTATAGATCTTTTATTGACGAATTTACTTTTTCATTCCATATTGCAGATGTCCAAGCATCACTTCCGGACAAATAGCTATGCATTGACTTTAATGAAACAGGTTTAGCGTAATTCACCTGCGAAAACAGCTTCTTTAATTTCGTTTCACCGCAGTGTATCACAGCTTGTCTGAGAATTCCTTTTGGAGATTTGTAATAATCAATTTTAAAATATACAGACTCCAAACTGTCCACGAGACTGGTTGCACATCCCAAAAAGATACTGATTTTTCCGCCAATAGCATATTCTTTTAAACTTGAATATGAATTACTAAACTCAAGACCTGCTATAAATTTAACAATATCCCAATTTGTCTTGTTTAAATATGTTGGCTTTTTTTCCTCAATATTTGTTTCTTTTTCAAACGAATCAACATATCTTTCATTGTTTTTGTAAACCATGATGGGATATATCTCTTTAGTTACCGGATTTTCAATAGACCCATATTTATGTATAGGATATACTGATGTCGGAGTGTCGTTTAGAACAACCAAAGCTTGTTGTGATAAGCCTTTGTAAGCCGTTTCAACAGCGCTTTTAGGATAATATGTTAATTCATGCTCTAGGGGATCATTAAAAATGTAGTGCTTTTCGTCATATCCTATAAGTAGTAGGCAATACACCGTTATCAAACGATTGCCAGTTGTCAAGGCTTCCGACCATATACTGCATTGTGGCACTGATTTCGCCCCCCGGTAAAATCTCCGAGCATAGCTTCTTCGTAGACTCGTATTTCAAGACCGTCTATGTTTTGACCTGCATTTCCGGCGAAATAACTTTCAGTGTCTATTGTGCCGCCGAGGTTATACTTGCTGTGTACGCTTTGCATCCACTCAGGTTCTGCATTGCTGACCCACGGAAGCCATCTGCCGGATACACGTGCACGGTACATAACGACAATTTTTTCAGTGAGTTTTGTTCCGTCATTTTTGTACACCTGAATCTGTAAGCGCTGTACAGGGCGGTTGGGTGCTCCGGCATAGTCGGAGGTGTTGCTGTCAACCTTAGAATACCAAGTGCTTTTCCCCTCATTCCAAGTGCGATACTTCAAATAAAATGAGTTATTTGACGGAGTTTGAATTCGGATTCCGTCAATAGTGCTTTCTACGGCGTTGGAAAATGTGTTCCAAGTACCGTTTTTAAGATATGTAAATTGAATATTTGATAATAACAATTTAACAACTCCCTTTTTGATGTTATTTTTATGCTTATCGATATGCAAAGAACATATGTTTTACTTCTATACTAACAACCTAAAGGATAAAAATCAAATTCAAATTGGCAGTTGTGTACCGTTAAACGGACTGACAGTGTGGTATTATGTAATTGTGAAAAAGAGATGCTTCAAATATCAACATATACAATAAAACTTGACTAAACCCCAATATACAGTGTAAAATATATGAGGTTTATAATTCGGTGCAGATGTCCCGTGCCTCTAAGGCGGCGGGTCCGATTTAATTTGTGTTTAAGGATGGAATAAGATGGCGAAGAAAGCGGAATATACCGAAGAGAGTATTTCACAGTTAAAAGGCGCCGACAGGGTTCGTTTGAGACCTGCGGTTATTTTCGGTTCGGACGGAATCGAGGGCTGTGAGCACGCAGTGTTTGAAATACTTTCCAACTCCATAGACGAGGCGAGGGAGGGCTACGGTACGGAAATTACCGTTACCAAGTTCCTTGACGGCTCTATCGAGGTTCTCGACCACGGCAGAGGTATGCCGATGGACTACAACGAGAAAGAGGGAAGATACAACTGGGAGCTTCTCTTCTGCGAAATGTACGCAGGAAGCAAATACAACACGAACAACGGCGGAACATACGAGTATTCACTGGGTCTTAACGGCTTGGGTCTTTGCGCTACGCAGTATGCGTCGGAATATATGGAGGCGGAAATCCACAAAAACGGTTTCTGCTACAAGATGAGCTTTGCTCACGGCGAACCTGTGGGCGAGCTTCAAAAAGAGCTGTACAACAAGAGAGACACGGGTACACGCATCCGTTGGAAGCCCGATTTGAAGGTCTTTACGGACATAGACATTCCGCTTGAATATTATCAGGAGACAATAAAGCGTCAGTCGGTTGTCAACGAGGGCGTAAAGTTTATACTCAAGGAGCAGGTCGGCACAAACGCCTTTGAGAAGTATGAGTATTCATACGAAAACGGCATTACCGACTATGTAAAGGAAATCGTCGGCGACAATGCGTTTTCCTCCGTTCAGTTCTGGCAGGCGGAGCGCAAGGGTAAGGACAGAGCCGATATGCCCGAGTACAAGGTCAAAATGAATGTGGCTCTTTGCTTCTCAAACAAAGTTCAGCTCAAGGAATATTATCATAACTCCAGCTTCCTTGAACACGGCGGCGCACCCGAAAAGGCTGTTAAAAGTGCCTTTGTTTCACAGCTTGACTCTTATCTCAAGGCAAACAGCAAGTATCTCAAAACGGACTCGAAAATCACATTTCAGGATGTTGACGATTGCCTTGTTATCGTAATTTCATCGTTCTCAACTCAGACCTCATATGAGAATCAGACCAAAAAAGCGATTACCAACAAGTTTATTCAGGAGGCTATGACCGATTTCTTAAAGCACAGCCTCGAAGTATATTTCATAGAGAATAAAATCGAAGCGGACAAAATCGCCGAGCAGGTGCTCATAAATATGCGCTCGAGGATAAGGGCGGAGAGCACAAGGCTCAACATCAAGAAAACCCTGCAATCGAGCAACAGTATGACCGACAGGATTGAAAAGTTCGTCGATTGCCGTTCAAAGGATGTAAACGAGAGGGAAATTTTCATAGTAGAGGGCGACTCGGCTCTCGGTGCCTGCAAGCAGGCGAGGGACTCGGCGTTCCAGGCGGTTATGCCCGTAAGAGGTAAAATTCTTAACTGCTTAAAAGCCGAATACCCGAAGATTTTTAAGTCGGAAATCATAACCGATTTGATCAAGGTGCTCGGCTGCGGAGTCGAGGTAAGCTCAAAGGCAAATAAAAACCTTTCGCTTTTCAATATGGACAACCTGCGTTGGAGCAAGGTCATAATCTGTACCGATGCCGATGTCGACGGCTTCCAGATAAGAACGCTTATCCTCACAATGATTTACCGCCTTATGCCCACGCTTATCAAGGAGGGCAAGGTGTTCATTGCGGAGTCTCCGCTTTACGAGATAAACTGTAAGGACGACACCTATTTCTGCTACACCGAAAAGGAAAAATCGCAGGTGCTCGAGGAGATAGGCGACAAAAAATATACCGTTCAGCGTTCAAAGGGACTCGGTGAGAACGAGCCCGAAATGATGTGGCTTACAACAATGAACCCGAAAACACGCCGCCTTATCAAGGTCGAGCCCGACTACAGCCCCGAAGCGGTTGCGGACAAGTTTGATTTGCTTCTGGGCGACAACCTTCAGGGCAGAAAGGACTATATTGCCGAGAACGGCTATCAGTACATTGATTTGACTGATTTGTCGTAAATACAGAGTGTGTTTGCACATTCAGCCTCCCTTGTGTAAAGGGAAGTGGGTTGCCGAGAGGCAACTCGGAGGGATTGTAAAACCAAACCCACATACAGCCGCAAGGACTGTCACTATGGCTTTTATCAAATTAAAATGTATGCAGAACCAAGCCTTCCTCTGACGAGGAAGGTGGCATGCCGCAGGCGTGTCGGAAGGAGAGAGGCAATAAACATCAAATTTTCGTTATCTCTCCCTCAGTCATTTTTCAGAAGAAAAATGACAGCTCCCTCGTCAGAGGGAGCCTATGGTTGTTAATGCGGCTTGGAGCGCCGCACAAAATTGACCGCTGCGCCAACATATGCTCCCTTTATCCGCCACAGGATACGACAACGCACAACCCGTAGGGGCGAACTGTGTTCGCCCGACAAATTCAGAACAAATTAAAAGCGGGCGAACACAGTTCGCCCCTACGATATTAAATGCAGAATGCGTCAAACGAAACCAGTAACATGAGGAGAACCAAATGGCTAAGAAAAAGAAAACCGAAATTTCCCACGAAGAGGAATTGAACCCGAACGCTCATATCTCGGGTGCGGGAGAGGTGGTACATCAGAACATTATCGACACTCTTGAGGTGAACTATATGCCTTATGCCATGAGCGTCATAATGTCGAGAGCGATACCCGAAATCGACGGCTTCAAGCCCTCGCACAGGAAATTGCTCTACACAATGTATAAAATGGGACTTCTCAACGGCTCGACGGTCAAGAGTGCCAACATAGTCGGACGCACCATGCAGCTTAACCCTCACGGCGACGCGGCTATTTACGAGACGATGATAAGGCTTGCGCGAGGCAACGAAAGCCTGTTGCACCCGTATGTCGAGTCAAAGGGTAACTTCGGTAAATCCTATTCAAAGAATATGCAGTATGCGGCTTCGAGATATACCGAGGCAAAGCTTGCCCCCATTGCCGCAGAACTTTTCAGGGATATTGACAAGGATACCGTCGATTTTGTCCCGAACTATGACAACTCGATGCAGGAGCCGACGCTGTTCCCCGTAACATTCCCGTCGGTGCTTGTAAACGCCAATATGGGTATTGCCGTCGGTATGGCGTCAAATATCTGTTCATTTAACCTCGGCGAGATTTGCAACACCACGATAGAGCTTATCAAAGACCCCGACGCAGATATTACGGAAACGCTCAAAGCGCCCGATTTTATCGGCGGCGGTCAGATTATATACGACGAAGCGCTTATGCGTGAGATTTACCGTACGGGCAGGGGAAGCTTCAAGCTGCGTGCAAAGTATAATTACGACAAGTCCTCGAACTGTATCGATATATACGAAATCCCCGCCACCACGACGAGCGAGGCGATTATTGACAAGATAATTGACCTTGCAAAGGCAGGTAAGGTCAAGGAAATTTCCGACATCCGTGATGAGACCGACAAAAAGGGTCTTAAAATCACAATCGACCTAAAGCGAGGCACGGACCCCGACAAGCTTATGAAAAAGCTGTTCAAATCGACCCCGTTGGAGGACTCGTTCGGCTGTAATTTCAATGTGCTTATCGCCGGTACGCCGCAGGTTTTGGGCGTTCGTGAGCTCCTGCTTGAATGGATTGCGTTCAGAACGCAGTGCGTAAACAGAAGAGTTTATTTTGACCTCTCAAAGGCAAAGGACAGACTTCATTTGCTTGAGGGCTTGCAGAAAATTCTTCTCGATATTGACAAGGCGATTAAGATTATCCGCTCTACGGACGAGGAGCAGGAGGTTATTCCGAACTTGATGATAGGTTTCGGAATTGACAAAATCCAGGCGGAATATGTTGCGGAAATCAAGCTGCGCCACCTTAACCGTGAATACATCTTAAAGCGCACGGCGGACATTGAGCAATTAAGAAAAGACATTGAGGATATGGAGGATATTCTCTCCTCAAAATCGAGAGTCAAGAAGATTATCATCTCCGAGCTTAAAGAGGTCGTCGAGAAGTACGACAAGCCGAGGAGAACCGAGATTATCTTTGCCGACGCCGAGGAGGATGACGAGGAAATTGAGGAAATCCCCGATTATCCCGTTACCCTTTTCTTTACGAAAGAGGGATATTTCAAAAAGATTACTCCGCAGTCGCTTCGTATGAGCGGCGAGCAGAAGCTTAAAGAGGGCGACGAAATCGTTCAGACCGTCGAGGCTTCAAACAACACCGATTTGCTCTTCTTTACCGACAGATGTCAGGTCTATAAGGCAAAGGCGGCTGATTTCTCGGACACCAAGGCGAGCGTGCTCGGCGACTTCGTGGCTTCCGCTTTGCAGATGGACAAGGACGAGTCGGCGGTCTATATGGCGGTAACGACCGATTATAAAGGCTATATGCTCTTCTTCTTTGAAAACGGCAAGGTCGCAAAGGTCGATTTGAGCGCATATGAGACAAAGACGAACAGGAAGAAGCTTATCAAGGCTTATTGCGATAAGTTCCCGATTGTTGCGATAAAGCAGATTAAAGAGGACTGCGAAATCGTAATGAAATCCACTTCGGGCAGGATATTGCTGCTCAACACGGGTGCGGTATCGCCCAAGACCACAAAGGACACTCAGGGCGTTGGCGTTATGACCCAGAGGAAAAACCACCGCCTTGAAAGCGTTGCCGACTTTACGGAGGATATGTTTGTAAAGCCTGCGAGATACAGGACAAGGACACTCCCCGCCGCAGGTTCAACCCTCTCAGCCGAGGACACGGGCGAGCAGTTAAGCCTTATATAAAATTCTGTAAAACAGTGCCGCCGAACATTGGGTGAATGTTCGGCGGCTTTTTGTATAGAAATTTTCGGGCAAGGAAATACCCGGGCACCTTAAACGAAAGCACCCGGGTAAACGCAAAGTCTGTATTGAAAACTCCCTGACTGTAATTATGCCTTGAGGCTCTTGACTATCTGCGTAAGTCTGTCAGCGTCAAAGATAACGGGCGTGGGATAGAGCGGATGAGCTTCCTTCATTGCTCTCTCGACAATAGTCGGGACATCCTCGTCCTTAATCTGCTCAAAGCCTGTGGGTATAGACATTCTCTCGTTCATAGCCTTAATTTCTGCTATAAAGCCCTTAGCCTTTTCCTCTACAGTCTGACCCTGAATTCCGACAATATCTGCAAGCTTTGCAAGCTGCGGATAAATCGCTGAGCCGTATTCGTCAAGCATATGGGGAAGAATTACCGCATTTGCAAGACCGTGCGGAATGCCGTACATACCGCCGAGGTTATGCGCAATAGCGTGAACATAGCCTACATACGCTCTTGTGAAAGCCATACCTGCATAGAAGGATGCAAGGAGCATCTGACCTCTTGCTTCGACATTCTTGCCGTCGTTGTAGCAGGTTTCAAGGTTTTCAAAAATAAGCTTTGTAGCCTTTTCCGCATAATCTCTTGTAGAGGGAACGTTTGATTTGCCTATGTATGCCTCAACCGCATGGGTGAGGGCGTCAAGACCTGTTGTCGATGTAATCTTCTGAGGAAGACCTGTCGTAAGCTCGGGGTCGAGAACCGCAAACTTAGGACGGAGACACGGGTCGTTGATAGCGTATTTTTCGTGAGTCTGTGTGTTTGAAACAACAGCCGCAACGGTTGTTTCCGAGCCTGTACCGGCAGTTGTGGGAACAGCGAAGAAGGGAGGAAGCTTGTGCATTACCTTCATAACGCCTCTCATCTGCGGAATGGTCTTGTTGGGTCTTACGACTCTTGCGCAAGCAGCCTTAGCGCAGTCCATGGGAGAACCGCCGCCGAAAGCAATCATAGCCTCACAGCCGTTGGTAACGAACATTTCTCTTGCCTCTTCGATGTTTTCAATCGAGGGGTTGGGCTGAACGCCGTCATAAACGACATAGCTGATGCCTGCGTTTGTAAGCTCCTCGAAAAGTCCATCGAGCAAATTGAGGCTCATAAGACCTTTATCGGTAACGATCATAACCTTACCGATACCTTTTTCTTTGATTACAGCCGGCAATTTGCGGATTGAACCGGGTCCTGTAAGAAGCTGGGGTTCCGACCAATCAAGGAAGTAAAGCATAACCTTCATTACTTTCTGATAGGCACGGTAGTATGCAACTTTTAATGCCCACATAATTTTAACACCTTTCAATAAATTATAATATATTTATTTTACAATTTTTATTCAAATAATGCAAGAGGTATCGGAAAATAATTCCTGAGATTTTTTGCTGTCTGCTTCAATCGCGCGGGAAAGCTCCGACAGCGAGGCGAATTTCTTTTCGTGGCGCAAAAATTTCGACAGTCTTACTTCGATTTCTCTGCCGTAAATGTTGCCCTGAAAATTGATTATATAGGTCTCGCTTCTGTACCGTTCGGTATAGACGGTCGGGCGTATGCCTATATTTGTAACCGAGGGGAAATTTTCGCCGTCAATCACGGTCTTTGAAGCGTAAACGCCGAATTTCAGCTTAACAAAATTGTCTGGGAAGTATTGGTTTGCGGTCGGAAAGCCGAGCGTCCTGCCCCGCTTGTCTCCGTCAACGACAGCCGAGCGATAGGAAAACTCCCTGCCGAGCATTGCGTCGGCGTCCTCTATATTGCCGTTTTCAAGCATCGAACGGATTCTGGTCGAGCTTATTGCTTCGCCCTTATAGTTCTGCGTGGGAGCAATGTGCAGTTCTATGCCGTATTCGCCGCAAAGCACCTTTAATTTTTCAACATTGCCCTTGCCGCCTGCTCCGAAGGTGTAGTTTTCTCCGCAGGAAAGAGCCCTTGCGTGATATTTTTCCACAAGATATTTTTTGAAAAATTCGTCGTACGGTATATCGGCAATTTCCGCAAAGCTTATGTCTATAACCTTAACGCCGAGGCTTTCGATTATTTCCTTTCGCATTTCGTCGCTTATGAGCGAGCAGGGGGCTTTGCCCGTAATTACCGAGAGGGGATGGACATCGAAAAGCAGAACACAGGGCTCGTAACGGCTGTCCTTTGCCTGCTTTATGACCTGTAAATGCCCCGTGTGAAGCCCGTCAAATGTGCCCAATGCCAAGGATTTCTCATTCACGGACAAACACCCTCTTTACTTTAAGAAATTCGCTTTCCGGTTCGATTTCGCCGAGCCCGAGGAAGAAGCCCTCGGGGGAATATACCCTGTAAATTCCGTCGGCGGGATTTTCCCTTAATCTGTCGCGTGACAGCTCGCCGCCGTTTGAAAAACGCTTTGCCTGACCCTCTGTGACGGTAATGTCGGGGTAGATGTCGAAGCACTTTTCAACAGGCGTGATATATTCGTTTTGTCTGTTTTCGTTTACCGCATTTTGCAGTTCGTCAAGCGTAACGCAATTCTCAATCGAAAAGCCGTTTGCCGCAGTCCTGCGAAGCGCGGTCATCACGGCTCCGCAGCCGAGGTCTCTGCCTATGTCGTCTATGAGGCTTCTTATGTATGTGCCTGCCGAGCACTCGACCGATAAGGTAAAACGGTCTTTTTCAAAGGAGGTGAGCGAAAGCGAGTAAATTGTAATTTCTCTTGCCTCTCTCTCAATTTCAATCCCTTGGCGTGCCAGCTCGTAGAGCCTCTTGCCGTCCTTGCTTATTGCCGAATACATAGGGGGTATCTGCTTTATTGTGCCGATATAATTCTTAATAACGCCTTCAAGAGCTTCTCTTGTGACATTTACCTCGCTTTCGGAAAGCACCGTTCCCGTTGAGTCGAGCGTGTCTGTGGTTATTCCGAGCCGAGCCGTGGCAACATACGCCTTGTCGTGAACGGGGAGAAGGTCGATAAACCTTGTGCAGTTTGACAGCGCAATAGGAAGAACGCCCGTAGCCATAGGGTCGAGCGTTCCCGTGTGCCCCGCCTTTTTTACCGAGAGCAGGCGTCTTACCCTGTTCACGGCTGAAAAGGAGGTCATATTATTCGGTTTGTCAAGCAAAATGATACCCGTCATATGTTTTTAAGTTCCGTTTCTATTATAGATAACAGCTTTTTCTTGCTGTCGTCGAGCGTTTCGGGGTCAAAGGTACAGCCTGCCGCCCTTGCGTGTCCGCCGCCGCCGAACTGCATACAGATTTTTGACGCGTCAATCGGTGCGTGGGAGCGCATTGAAATTTTGAATTTGCCGTCTTTTGTCTCGCGGAAGGTTGCCGCAACAAGAACGCCCTCGATTTTTCTCGGAAGTCCCGCAAGTCCGTCGCAGTCGCCTTCCTTTGTGCCTGCCTGCCGTTGCATTTCCTGCGTAACCGTCATAAAGGCGCATTTCCCGCCGAAGTACATTTCAACCGTGTTGAGCGCCGCTGCTTCAAGCTTGAAATAGCCGAGCGACTTTGTTTCAAACATAACTCTGTTGATATCAACGAAGCTTGCGCCGAGGCCGATTAAATCCGCCGCAATGATATGCGTTCTCTCGGTAACATTTGAAAAGAGAAAACAGCCGGTGTCAGTCGAAACGCCCGTATAAAGGCAGTCGGCAACCGTTTTGTCGATTTCAACGCCCATAGCCTTAATAACATCGTAGATTATCTCGCACGCCGCCGCACATTCACGCAGACAGAGATTTTTTGCAAACTCTCTGTTTGAGATATGGTGGTCTATGCACAAATCCACGCTGTTTTCGTATTTTTCGCGAAGCTCTGGGCCTATAAGCTCCATATCTGCAACATCAACGGCGACAACATACGGATTTTCCCCGACCTCGTCGGTGTTTCCGTAGGTTATATAGCCGTATTTTTCGGGGAACGGGTCGGTGCATACGACCTTTGCCTTTTTACCGAGCTTTTTAAGCGTGTGCAAAAGGGCAAAGCCGCTGCCTATCGTGTCCCCGTCGGGGTTCCTGTGCGTGAGTATAAGAATATTATCGTTTTCCTTCAGCAGACGCGCTGCCGATTTTTCATCGATTTTATTCATCTTTATCCCTCGTAAGACTTTCAATTTTTTTGAAAATTTCCATACCGTGTTCAACGGAGTCGTCGGCAACAAATTTGATTTCGGGCGTCTTGCGAAGTCTGAGCCTTGAGCCGACCTCGTGCCTTATTCTGCCCGTTGCGCTGACAAGACCCTTTACAGCCTCTTTCGCCGAGTCGATTCCGTCAAGAGCACTGACATATACCTTTGCGAACGAAAGGTCCTGACTTACATCGACCCTGACAACCGTGAGCATTTTGTCCTTGACCCTGGGGTCTTTGAGTTCTCTCATCACGGCGATTATTTCGCGCTTTATGTCCTCCGATACTCTGTCCTGTCTGTAACCAGCCATTTTTACCTCCGAAAAAGCGTTACGCTTTAACCTCTTCCATTACGAACGCCTCGAGAATATCGCCCTCTTTGATGTCGTTGAACTTTTCAAGTCCCACGCCGCACTCATAGCCCGAAGCGACTTCCTTTGCGTCCTCCTTAAAGCGTTTAAGGGAAGCGATAGCGTCCTCAAAAATAACGATACCGTCTCTTACCACTCTTATCTGTGAATTTCTTGTAATCTTACCGTCAAGA
Source organism: Eshraghiella crossota (assembly GCA_963624605.1). Lineage (GTDB taxonomy): Bacteria > Bacillota > Clostridia > Oscillospirales > Acutalibacteraceae > Fimenecus. The sequence goes on from CAVFQD010000007.1 coordinate 37,571, forward strand.
ACATACGAGCCGGCAATCATACCCGCAGACGAAAGCTTGAATACATTACGAACCTCCGCTCTGCCGAGAACGACCTCACGGAACTTCGGAGCGAGCATACCCTTGATAGCCGCTTCAAGCTCTTCGATACAGTCGTAAATTACTCTGTACATTCTCATATCAACGCCGTCTCTCTCGGCAATTTCAGCCGCAACAGGGTCGGGACGGACATTGAAGCCTACGATAATTGCGTTTGAAGCGTTTGCGAGCATAACATCAGACTCGTTTACCGCACCGACGCTGCCGTGAATAACCTTTACCTTGACCTCGTCGTTTGAGAGCTTCTCGATATTCTGCTTAACAGCCTCAACCGAGCCCTGTACATCGGCTTTGACGATGATGTTGAGTTCCTTCATATCGCCCTGGGAAATCGAGGAGAAGAGGTTGTCGAGAGTAACCTTCTGGTACTGCTTGAACTCTTCCTCCTTAGCCTCTCTCTTTCTCTGCTCAACGAGCTCACGGGCAAGCTTTTCGTCCGAAACAGCGTCAAAGGTGTCGCCTGCCTGCGGAACCTCCGCAAGACCCATAATTTCAACGGGAACAGACGGACCTGCCGAGTCGAGAACCTTGCCGTTTTCGTTCGTCATTACTCTGACTCTGCCGACTGCCATGCCCGCAACTATCGTGTCGCCCGTTTTAAGAGTACCGTTCTGTACAAGCACCGTTGCAACGGGACCTCTGCCCTTGTCGAGCTTTGCCTCGATGACAACGCCCTTTGCCGCACGGTTCGGGTTAGCCTTCAATTCAAGCATTTCCGCAACAAGGTTTATGGATTCAAGCACCTTGTCGATGCCCTGATGCGTCTTTGCCGAAACGGGAATGCAGATAATGTCGCCGCCCCATTCCTCGGGGACAAGGTCGTGCTCGGTGAGTTGCTGCATAATTTTGTCGGGCGAAGCGCCGGGCTTATCCATCTTGTTTATTGCGACTATAATCGAAACATTTGCAGCCTTTGCGTGGTTTATTGCCTCAATGGTCTGGGGCATAATGCCGTCGTCCGCCGCAACAACAAGGATAGCGATATCCGTAGCCATTGCGCCTCTTGCACGCATTGAAGTGAACGCCGCGTGACCGGGGGTGTCAAGGAATGTAATCTTGCCCTCGGGAGTCTGCACCCTGTAAGCGCCGATATGCTGTGTGATACCGCCCGCTTCCGTCGATGTAACGGAGGTGTTTCTGATAGCGTCGAGAAGCGAGGTCTTACCGTGGTCGACATGTCCCATAACAACAACGACGGGATCGCGGTGAACAAGGTCCTCCTCTGCGTCCTCCGTATCGTCGATAATTCTCTCTTCGATTGTAACGACAACCTCTTTTTCAACCTTAGCGCCGAGCTCGGTCGCAACGATTTCTGCCGTATCGTAGTCGATAACCTCGTTTACCGTTGCCATCATACCGAGAGCGAAGAGCTTTTTGATAACCTCCGCCGCAGTCATTTTAAGCAAAGCCGCAAGCTCGCCGACCGTAATTTCCTCGGGAACGGTAATCTTAATCTGCTTCTTTGCTCTCTCCGCTGCAATTCTCTTGAGCCTTTCAGCCTCAGTTTCGTGCTTGTGGCTTCTCATGCCCTGCTTGCGGTACTGCTTTGACTTCTGATTGAGCTTCTGCTTTCTAACAACATTGTCCGAGTTTCTGTTGTTTGCGGGGGCAATGTTCTCGTATCTTTCGTTGTACTTGTCAAGGTCAACCGAGCCCGCTCTCGTGTCGATGTGGCGGATTTCGCCCTTCGTCCTCGACTGCATGGGCTTGTTCGGGTCCTTTACCTTTTTCTTGGGAAGCTCCTGAGCAGGAGTCGAGGGCTTCGCCTTGTTATTGTTCGCGTTTTCTCCGTGCTTAGCCGCAGGCTTTTTGTCCTCTGCCTTCTTTGCGGGCTCCTTCTTCGCAAGCTCTTTCTTTTTCTCCTGCTGCATTGCGAAATATGCGTCAAAATTATCAACGGAGTGCTGCTTTGTCAGAACATCGAAAACTACATCCATTTCCTTGTCCTCAAGAGCTGTCTGTGACTTTTTCTCCCCGTCGAAATATTTTGCAAGAAGCTCTATAAGAGCCTTGCTCTGTATATTGAAGTCCTTAGCGACTTCGTTCAATTTATTCTTTTTAATCGCCATATAATTTATTCCTCCCTTATGAGTTGAGCCAATCTTTCGGCAAAGCCACTGTCGTTGACGGTCAGCACCGCCGTTGTTTTGCAGCCGAGCGCCGCTCCGAATTCGTCCATCGTGCGTTCAAAAACCTTATGGTCGGTTTTACGGCTGTCGCAAAGCGTTTCCATTTCGTTTTTAAGCCTTTCGGAAGCGTCCGAGCTTAAAATACAAAGCCTTGCTTTACCGTCCTTTATCGCCGCAACGCTTGCGTCGTGACCGAGGCTTATTTTGTCTGCCCGTCTTGCCATACCGAGCAAATTCAACGCTTTGTCATTCATTTTTAAGCTCGCTTTCCATAGCTTCGTAAACCTCCGCAGGGATTGTGCACTCAAATGCACGCTCGATGCGCTTTGCCTTCTTTGCCTTTTCAAGACAGGAAACGTTCGGGCAAATATATGCGCCTCTGCCGTTTTTCTTTCCCGTAAGGTCAAGGCTTATGTCGCCGTCGGCGCTTTTTACGACGCGGACAAGCTCCTTTTTGGGCTTCTGCTCCATACAGCCTAAGCATTTTCGCATCGGAATTTTTTTAACTGCCATTTTTTCATCTCCTGCCGTTATGATAAGTAAATTGCTTTAAGCTTAACCCTCGTAGAAGCCGCTTTCGGGCTTGATGTCGATTTTCCAACCCGTGAGGTGAGCGGCGAGGCGTGCGTTCTGACCCTTGTTGCCGATAGCGAGCGAGAGCTGATGGTCGGGAACGGTAACGTGGCAAATCTTCTTTTCAGCGTCCTCAATGTCAACCTTGAGCACATTTGCGGGAGCGAGAGCCGCCGCAATGAATTCCTCGGGATTTTCGCTGTAATTGATAATATCAATCTTTTCGCCGCCGAGAATGTCGACTATCTGATTTACTCTTGTGCCCTTGGGACCTATGCATGCGCCGATTGCGTCAACATTTTCATCCTTTGAGTGAACGGCGATTTTCGTTCTTGCGCCTGCTTCACGGGCAACGGAGTCGATGATAACCGTACCCTCGTAAATTTCGGGAACCTCAAGCTCGAAAAGGCGTCTTACAAGACCGGGATGCTTTCTTGAAATCATAGCCTTGGGACCCTTGTCGGTGTTCTTGACATCGACGATAAATACCTTTATAAGCTGATCCTCGCGAAGAACCTCGTCGGGTACCTGCTCCGATTTCGGGAGTATTGCCTCCGCCTTGCCGATTTCAAGCGTAGCGTTGCCAGTAACGGGATCGACGCGCTGAACCTTTGCCGTAACAAGCTCCTGATTTTTTGACTGGAACTCTTCAAGAATCTGACCCTTTTCCGCGTCCCTGATTCCCTGACGGATAACATGCTTTGCGGTCTGTGCGGCAATTCTTCCGAAGTCCTTTTTGCCCAGCTTAACCTTTACAATGTCGCCGACTTTGTATTTTTTCTTGATTTCCTGTGCGTCCTCAAGAGAAATTTCAGCGTCGGGGTCCTCAACCTCGTCAACTACCGTGCGGCAGTAATACACGTTCATTTCACTCTTTTCGGGGTCGATTTCGCAAGTGATAACATCCTTGCCGTTGTATTCTTTTTTAACGGCAACCACGATTGCACTCTGAATTTTCTCGTAGAGATACTCTGCGGGAATACCCTTTTCCTTTTCCATAAGCGCAACCGCTTCAAAAAATTCCTTATTCATCTTTTTCAAAACCTCCAAAATCATCGAGCTTTACCCACGATGTGTCTTTTTTATTAAATTCAAGGGCTTCTCCGTTTTCAAGAGTAACCCTGATATCGCCGTTGTCATAAGAGGCGAGAGTACCCTTGTACTCACGCTTTCCGTTTACCGCACGGATAAATTTAACCATTACCTTTTCGCCGAGATACTTTTCAAAGTGGAAATCCCTCGTAAGCTCTCTCTCAATACCGGGTGACTGAACCTGCAAGGAGTAGCTTTGGTCGATAGGGTCGTATCTGTCGAGCGGCTCGTCGATAGAGTGGCTCATATTTACGCAGTCGTCAATGTCAACGGGTCTGTCGTCCCTGTCGATAATAATGCGGAGATACCAGTTTACGCCCTCTTTAAGGAAACGGATGTCCCACAGCTGTAAGCCGAGCTCCTCTGCAAGCGGCTTTGCGATGTCCCACACAACGGAAACGGTGTTCTTTTTCTTTTCCGCCATAATTCCCTCCATAAAATTAAGAGAGCGGGTTTCAAAACCCACTCTCAACTTAACTATATTCGTACCTTGACATAATAACACATATCTGTTAAGAATGCAAGTATTTTTTTGCATATTTTTAATAGTATATATATTATAAGTCATCTGCGTCCTGTACGGGTCTGTCAACCTCGGTGGGATTTCCGGTGTAGCTGCCGAGCACATCCGAGTTTATTTCCTCGTTCGAGCCGTCCCATATATCGGCGAATTCCTGCGTGAGCTTATCGACCCTTTCCGCTGCTTCTTTGCGTGATTTTTTGTTCTTTTTACTCATTTTTTATCCTCTCCGACTGCGTTTGCTTTATTAGTATTGTCAAAAAAATTGTGAAAATTTATGCTTGTTTTTGATAAATTATTCAACAATTCTGTTGACATTGAATTGCCAAACTGATATAATTCAATTTGTATAAAAGAGATTATGCCTATCAGCGGCGTTAATGAAGGGAAATAACGTGATATGAAAAAAGTAATGTCAGTTTTGGTTGTTTTATCATTGTTGTTCACGGTTTGCGTTCCGGCTTTCGCAGGTGCCAATGTCGACGCATTGACCGACGCTCAGCAGAAGCAGGTTGCAGACCTTGTTTTGGCTTCTGTTGAAAAGGGATACGATCCCGAAACAATAATGGGCAGAACAGTCATTAAAAATAATGTCATTGCCGGCATTACCGATTATTCGGAATATAAAACGGCTTATGATAACGACGCTTCTTCACTCAAATCGTTGGTTTCTGCGGCTGTTGCGGCAGTTAAGGCGGATGCAGGCTTCTCGGACAGTGCTGCCGCTGCTCTTACAACGCTTATCACGGGCGCAATCATCGATACGATTTATCCCACTGAGACTACCACAAGCGCCACAACTCAGAAGCCCGACGACTCTTCGGAGCTGAGCGAGGATCTTCAGAAATATGTCGATGTCCTTTCAAAGCTTAACGCAACGCAGATTCAAAGCGTTCTTGTTTCCCTTATAGGCAATAAAGTTATCACTCTTGACGACGGTAAGGCAATCGTCAACGAGCTCTATAAAAACAAAACCATCACAGCCGAGGAGAGAGATACCATTTTGGCGGCAATTTCTTCGGACGAGGCTACGACCGGTGCTCTTGACAAAATCTTTGAGGGCTACACACCCGCAGATTTGGCTCAGCTTTTCAGAGGCTTCGGCGACGCTATCAGTACAATAACCTCCGCTCTTGCAAGTCTCTTTAAGAGCAACAGCAACAACAATAATAATAACGGAGGCAACAGCAACGGCGGAAGCAACTCCAACCCGACCGACATTCCCGCAACAGGCGACTATGCAATCCCTGCGGTTACGGCGGTTGCTCTTGCGGCAGGCGCAGCGCTTATCCTTACGAGAAAGAAAAACGATAAGGACGAATAATTTAATACATAACAAATTCTGACGCACTCGTTGAGTGCGTCTTTTGTTTTTGCGGTTATATCATACGGCTTGAAAGTTATAGGGAACCGTGTAGGGCGGGGGCAGTACCCTTTGGGCGAGGTAAGAGTGAAAAGTGAAGAGTGAAGAGGTGTGGATGCTTCGCACGGATTAGAATATTACCGTAGGGACAGGGCTCGCCTCTGTCCGTCAATAAACATGAAATTACTCGAGAAGTTCCGCTCCCTCGTCAGAGGGAACCTATATTTGCAAATGCGGCTTGCTCCCGCCATTGACAGCGTCCTCACGGTCTGTCCGAAATCGGCACATAATTATATGAACAGAATTTTAATTATGATATTTACTATGGAAATTCTGCTTATGTTGTGATACAATATTAAGGTATATATTTTTACAATAGGAGAGTTTTGCGATATGGCGTTTATTGAAGTCCGTAATGTAACAAAAACATATAAAACAGGCGAGGTTGAGATAAAGGCGGTTGACGAAATCGGCTTCGGAATCGAGAAGGGCGAATTTGTCGTAATTGTCGGTCCGTCAGGCGCAGGCAAAACCACAATTCTCAACATTCTCGGCGGCATGGATACGGCAACCTCGGGCACCATCTTTGTCGATAACGCAGATATTACAAAATACAATGAATCGCAGCTTACCGCGTACAGGCGCGACGATGTTGGCTTCGTTTTCCAGTTCTACAATCTTGTCGGCAACCTCACGGCGCTTGAAAATGTAGAGCTTGCCTTGCAGATTTCAAAAAATCCTCTTGACGCTTCCGATGTGCTTAAGGAGGTCGGACTTTCCAACAGGCTTGACAACTTCCCGTCGCAGCTTTCGGGCGGTGAGCAGCAGAGGGTATCCATTGCGAGGGCGCTTGCAAAAAATCCGAAGCTTCTTTTGTGCGACGAGCCGACGGGTGCGCTCGACTACATAACGGGCAAATCCATATTGAAGCTTTTGCAGGATACCTGCCGTGAAAAGGGCGTTACGGTAATCGTAATCACGCACAACTCGGCGCTCGCTCCCATGGCTGATAAGGTAATCAAGGTGAAGAACGGCAGGGTTGACAAGCTTTTGCTTAATGAGAAGCCCACTCCGGTTGAATATATTGAATGGTAAAGGAAGAAAGAAATGACAAAATCGTTACAAAAGGATTTCCGTCGTGAAGTAAAGGGCAGCTTTGCGAGATTCCTTTCCATACTTCTGATAGTTGCTCTCGGAACGGCTTTCTTTTCGGGAATAAAGGCGGCGACGCCCGCTATGAAATCCTCCGCAGACAAGACCTATGACTCGGAAAATATGATGGACATCTGTATCCAGGGCACTCTCGGTATGACGGGCAAGGACATTGTCGAGCTACTTAAAATCGCAGGAATTAAGGACGCCGAGGGCGCATACAGCGGAGATTTTCTCTGCTCGGGTACGGACAGCGAGGTTGTAACCACGGTTCTTTCGCTGACCGACAGGATAAATCTTGTAAAGGTAACCGAGGGCAGATACCCCGAAAAGTACAACGAATGTATCGCCGATAAGCTTTTCCTTGAAAAGACGGGCTATCAGATAGGCGACACCGTGAAGCTTTCGATGGGTACGGACGATGAAATTTCGGACACTCTCGCAACAGACGAGTTCACGATAGTCGGCGTGGGCACGACCTCTTACTATCTCAGCGACGACAGGGGTACGACCTCAATAGGCAACGGTACCGTTGACGCTTTTCTCGTAATTCCGAAAGAGGCGTTTACCCTCACGGCTTTTACAAAAATCTTCGTTACAGTCAACGGAGCGGCTGAGCTCAACTGCTTCTCGGGAAAATATTCGCGCCTCGTTGACAGCGTTGTTTCAAACATAAACACGATAGCCGAGAACCGTTGCAATGTCAGATACGACGAGTTCAAGAGCGAGTCGGACGAACTAATTGAAAAGGCGGAGACGCGCTTTGAAGATAAAAAGCAAAAGGCTATGACTCAGCTTGAAGCCGCATATCAGCAGCTTTCCGACGCACAGACGGAGCTTAACACGGCGCAGGCTGAGATTGACTCACGCCGCCAGGAGATTGAGGACGCACAGGCGCTTCTTGACCTTCAGGAGGGCAGTCTTGACGAAAACAGGCAAAAGATTGAAGAGGCAAAAACAACTCTTGCGACATTGCGCACGCAGTACAACACGACTTCCGCCCAGCTTGAGCAGGTGTCGGGAACTATTGCGAATATGGAGGAGGAGCTTCGTAAAAACGCCGGCTCAATGACTACCGAGGAATATGCGGACGCCGCTTTCCAGGTATACAGCTATAAGGCGATGGCACAGCTCTATCAGGGTCAGCTTGCAACCCTTAAATCGGGAATCGAGCAGGCGGAGGTGCAGATAGCCAACGCCGAGCAGATATTGAACGGCAGCCCCGAGGCGATAGCCGAGGCAAGGGAAAAGCTCGCACAGGGCGACGAGGCGGTCAGAGAGGCACAGAACACGGTCTCCGACAAGCAGGAACAGCTTGACGCCGCTACCGAGGAATACAATCTTTCCAAGGACGAGCTTGTTGCGGAATTTGACTCGGCACAGGCAAAGCTTGATAAATATAAGGAAAAAATCGAAAACACCGCCGTTCCCGTATGGTATGTTACGGACAGAGAGGCTGTTTCGTCCTATGCTTCGTTTGAGAGCGACGCAAAGGGAATAAACGCCGTAGGTACTGTGTTTCCGATAATCTTCTTCCTTGTTGCGGCGCTTGTCAGCCTTACCACAATGGCAAGAATGGTCGAGGAGAGAAGAACGCAGATAGGCACATTCAAGGCTCTCGGCTATTCAAAGAAGTCGATAGTTGCAAAGTATGTGCTTTACGCCTTCCTTGCAACGCTTGTCGGCGGAATTGTCGGTGCGGTGCTCGGCGAGCTGCTTATACCGGGACTTGTGCTGAGGACATATAAAATTATGTATGTCAACCTAACAAAGACGGCAAGCTTTGTAAATATTCCGTATGCGGTAATTTCGGTTGCGATAGCGGTACTTTGCACAACGGGAGCGGCTGTGTTTGCGTGCCGCCGCTCGTTAAAGGAAAGCCCTGCCGCGCTTATGCGACCCGAGGCTCCGAAAACAGGCAAAAAGATATTTTTGGAAAAATTCAACGGCTTTTGGATAAGGCTCAACTTCTCGCAAAAGGCGGCGTTGAGAAACCTTATGAGATATAAAAAGCGACTTTATATGACGCTCTTCGGCGTTGCAGGCTGTATGGCACTGCTGCTTGTAGGCTTCGGCATCCGCGACTCCGTTTCGTCAATGACGAAAAATCAGTTTAACAAGATTTGGAACTATCAAGGCACGGTTACCGTTGACGAGAGTCTTACGAGAACCGAGCGCAGACATCTTCTCTCTGAGGTTCAGGATATAGAGGGTGTTAACGATTATCTCCAGACCTACAGAACCCTTACCTATGTAAACGCAAACGAGCAGCAGGAGAACGCATATATCCTTGTTCCGCAGAATGTCGATTATCTTTCCGACTACATCACAATAAGAACAAGGCTCGGACACAAGCAGATAAGCATTTCCGACGACGGCGTAATCATAACCGAAAAGCTTGCCAAAATGCTCGGCGTTAAAGAGGGAGACACAGTTTCCTTTAATACCGAGAAGGACGGAAGCTCTACTGCCGAGGTGAAAATTCTCGGCGTTGCCGAAAACTATCTCTATCACTATGTTTATATGACCCCGACGGCATACAAGAATCTGTTCGGCGACTCTGCGGCGCTCAACACGCTTCTTTTGAGGAGTAGCGCACAGGACAACAGCGAATTTTCCAAGCAGCTTTTGCAGATTGACGGCATAACCTCGGTTACAATGAACACCGACACCCAAAAGCAGGTCGACGAGGCTATGGGCAACCTCAATATAATTGTTGCGCTGATGATTATTTCCGCGGGACTTCTTGCGATGGTCGTCCTCTATAACCTCAATAACATCAACATAACCGAGCGCAGGCGTGAGCTTGCGACCTTAAAGGTACTCGGCTTCTATGACGGCGAGCTTGAAAGATATGTGTTCCGTGAGAACATAATCCTTACCGTTGTCGGTATGCTACTCGGCATTGTAATCGGCGTCGTTCTGCACTTCTTCGTAATGCGCAGCGTCGAGACCGACACGATGATGTTCGCTCGGCAGATAAAGTGGTACAGCTACATTTTCAGCATTGTGCTGACGACCGCTTTCTCAATCCTTGTAAATGTCCTGATGTCGTTTAAGCTGAGAAAGATTGATATGATAGAATCGCTCAAGAGCACAGAATAAACAGAATAAAAGGAGAAAAAATACAATGTTAAAGCAGTTTACTGCGCCCGCACAGGGCGAAACGGTTGCCGTTATGAAAACAAATATGGGCGACATCAAAATCAAATTTTTCGGCGAGGACGCTCCAAAGGCGGTTGAAAACTTCCTCACTCACGCAAAGAACGGATATTACGACGGCTTGATTTTCCACCGTGTAATCAAGGACTTTATGATACAGGGCGGCGACCCAAACGGTACTGGAACGGGCGGCGAGAGCATATGGGGCGAGCCTTTTGAGGACGAATTCACTCCCGAGCTCCACAATTTCAGGGGCGCTTTGTGTATGGCAAACGCAGGTCCTGCGACAAACGGCAGTCAGTTCTTTATAGTTCAGGCGAAAGAGGTTTCGGACGATATGCTCGACCAGCTTCGCTGTGCGGACGAGAGATATTTCCCCACCGAGTGTATAGAAAAGTACGAGCAGGAGGGCGGCACGCCGTGGCTCGACTATCATCATACCGTGTTCGGACAGGTAATCGAGGGTATGGATGTTGTCGATAAAATTGCCGATGTCAAGGTTGATTATTTTATGAACAAGCCGTCAAAGGATGTAGTAATTGAAAAGATAGAGCTTGAAACAGTTTAAGAGGCGTGCTTATGTTATTTGAAAAAATCGGTATAATCGATGAAAATTTTGATTATCAAAGCGATATGTATGTCGCAACAAACGGCGATAAAATCGCTTATGTTGGCAAGACGAGACCCGACGGTAATTTCGATGAGGTGTACGACGGCAAAAACAAGGTGCTTATGCCCGGCTTTGTCAATGCGCACACCCATTCTCCGATGACGCTTTTGAGGGGATATGCGGAAAATCTTCCGCTTGACCGCTGGCTCAACGAAAAGGTATTTCCGTTTGAGGACAGGCTCAATGCCGACAGGGCTTATTACGGCACAATGCTTTCCGCCGCAGAGATGCTCGCGTGCGGCACGACCTCGTTTTCAGATATGTACTTTTTCCAGGACGGAGTTATAAAAGCAACCCGTGAGAGCGGAATGAAGATAAATTTCAGCAGGGCGATTACTTCGTTTTCTGACGAGAAAAGCTTTCTTGACAATCCCCGCGTAAGGGAGGCTCTCGACGGCGTAAAGCAGTACCACAACATCGAGAACGGCAGAATTAAAATCGATATGTCGCTTCATGCGGAGTACACGAATATGCTCTCTGCGATTGAGCAGTTCGGCGAGTTTACAAAAAATAACGACTTCGGTCAGGTAAATCATATCCATGTTTCCGAGACAAAATCTGAGCACGAAAGCTGTATAAAGAAGTACGGTAAAACGCCGACAAGGCTTTTCTGCGATGCGGGCGTGCTTGACAGACCGACAATATTTGCTCATTGCGTTCATGTTTCGGACGAGGATATGGATATTATCAAAGAAAAGGGCGTGAGCGTTGCGCATTGCCCCGCAAGCAATTTGAAGCTCGGAAGCGGCGTGTGCGACATAAACACAATGCTTGAAAAGGGTATAAATGTTGCGATAGGCACCGATTCCGCCTCGAGCAACAACGGTCTTGATATGTTCCGTGAGATGTACTTAGCTTCGCTTCTTCCGAAGGGCACTACGGGCAGAGCCGACATTGTTTCGCCGAAAACAGTGCTAAAAATGGCAACCTATAACGGCGCAGTCGCTCAGCAGAGGCTCGATACGGGTCTTATAAAAGAAGGCTTCAAGGCGGATATTGCCGTTATTGATACGGATAAGCCGAATATGTACCCGTCGTTTGATGTCGTAAACAACATCGTCTATTCTGCCGAAAAATCGAATGTTGTCCTGACTATGGTAGACGGCAGGGTTCTTTACAAAAACGGCGAATTTATGACCGTCGATATCGAAAGGATCGGCTATGAGGTCAACAGGATAGTCGGCGAGGTTGTTTCGGAGGTTCAAAATGGACAGAATTGAAAAAATGCTTGATTTTGTAAAGTCAAAAATCGGCGTTACCCCCGAAACGGGTATAATTTTAGGCTCGGGACTCGGCTCGCTCGGCGAGAAAATCGAAAACCCCGTGTATATTGATTACAAGGACATTGAAGGCTTTCCGGTTTCGACCGCTCCGGGTCACAAGGGCAGGTTTATTGTCGGAACGCTCTCCGGTAAGGCTGTCATTTGCATGCAGGGCAGGTTCCATTTCTACGAGGGCTACGCCATGCAGGATATTGTGTTGCCCGTAAGGCTTATGCATCTGCTCGGAGTTCACAATCTGATAATTACCAACGCCGCAGGCGGCATAAACAAGGATTTTTCCGTCGGCGACCTTATGCTTATCAACGACCATATCAACTTTATGGGCACAAATGTGCTCATAGGCAGGAATGACGAACGCTTCGGCGTGAGATTTCCCGATATGAGCTACGCTTATAACCCCGAATTGCGCGCGCTTGCGAAGAAGTGCGCAAAGGAGACGGGAGTTGAAATTAAGGACGGCGTTTATATCGGCTGCACGGGTCCGTCATATGAAACTCCGGCAGAGATAAGGGCTTTCCGTGTGCTCGGAGCGGACGCAGTGGGAATGTCCACAGTACCTGAGGTCATAGCGGCAAATCACTGTAAAATGCGTGTGCTTGCCTTTTCGCTCATTTCCAATATGGCTGCCGGAATACTTGACCAACCGCTGACAGAGGAGGAAGTCCTCGAAGCCGGCAGGAAAAAGGGCGAGGAAATGCAAAGACTAATAACGAAAATAATCGGAGAGCTGCCCGATGCTTGATTTACACGGAGAAACGGTTGCCTACGACACCGAAAACAACAAGCTTGTAATAATCGACCAGACAAGGCTTCCCAACGAGGTTGTCACGCTCGCACTCGATAAAAAAGAAGATATATTTTCCGCAATAAAGGAATTAAAGCTCAGGGGAGCGCCGTGCATAGGCGTTTCTGCGGCAATTGCACTGTCCGTTCTTGCAAACAAAAGCAAGCAGACGGATTACGACGGCTTTGTTGCCGAGTTTTCGCAAAATTGTGAGTATATTTTGTCCTCAAGACCGACTGCAGTTAACCTTTTCTGGGCGGCAGACGAGATGAAAAAAGTGCTTTTCTCCTGTAAAGGCAAAAACCTTGACAACATCAAAAAAGTCTTACAGGACAAGGCTTTGCAGATACATAACGATGATGTTGAGCGTTGCAGACGGATAGGCGAGTACGGCGCGCGGCTTTTGGCTGACAAAAACGCTGTTCTCACTCATTGCAATGCGGGCAGGCTTGCCTGCGTAAAGTACGGTACGGCGTTGGCGCCCGTATATATTGCCGCAGAAAACGGTCATAAGCTAAAGGTGTATGCCGATGAGACCCGTCCGCTTTTGCAGGGGGCAAGGCTTACCTGCTTTGAGCTTGCAAGTGCAAGGATTGACACTACCGTCATCTGCGACAATACGGCATCCTATGTTATGAAAAACGGGCTTGTTGACGCAGTGCTTGTCGGTGCGGACAGGATAGCCGCAAACGGCGACACGGCAAATAAGATAGGCACTTCGGGCGTTGCGATACTTGCAAAGCACTACGGTATTCCGTTTTATGTGTGCGCTCCGGTATCGACCTTCGACAAAAGCACACCGACGGGAAAAGATATTAAAATCGAAATGCGCTCTCCCGACGAGGTTACCGAAATGTACTACAAAAAGCGTATGGCGCCCGACGGCGTTACGGCGTTAAATCCGGCGTTTGATGTTACGGATTACAGCTTAATCACTGCGTATATTACAGACAAGGGCGTGTTCTCTGCCTGTGAAATAAAAAATATATAAAGGGGATCTTTATGGCAAAGGTAAAGGAATTTTTAGACTCAAAAATCGTCAAAAAAGATGTAGGCGAGGAAACCTACCTGACTTGGCGTGAAACAATTTCCTATGCTCTCGGCAGAGGCGCACAGGGTATGTTCACCTCGATGACGGGCTCGAAATATCTCAACTACTTTTTGACGAACGTACTGTTTTCAAGGTTTGCGGACCCTATGGGGCTTGCCTCGAAGATAAGACTGTACTGCGGTATATTCGACGCTATCAACGACCCTATGATGGGCATTATTGTTGACAAGACCCGTACCAAGGAAGGTCAGATGAGACCTTATATCCGCCGTGCTCCGTGGTTTATTGCCGCGGTAATGATTTTGTTCTTCGTGGGTATTCCCGCACAGATGCCCGACTGGATGTGCATTGCTTGGACAACCATTCTTTTTGTCGGACTTGATGTTACATACACCGCTTTCGATATCCCTATGGGTGCTTTGGCGTTTGCGATTACGCCGAACGGAATTGAGCGAACGAAGCTGTACGGCGTTTCGTCAATCGTCCGCTCAGTCTCGGGCGTTTTACCCGGACTTTTCGTTGCGTGCGCAGGCTGGCTTCCCTACTTCAACACCCACACCGCAAAGGCTTACCTTACGGGCGGCTGTGTTTCGGCAGTAGGCATACTCGTGTTTACACGCTTTACATTCAAAAATACACAGGAGAGAACGGTTCATCATGAGGAGTCTCCGTCAATCGGTGAGTGTTTCTCGCTTCTTTTCCAGAACCGACCGCTTCTTATGCTCTTCCTTGCAAACATTTTCTTCCTTATCGTCAAGGTTACAAATCAGATTTCTTTCTACTTCGTTGCAGACCTTATGTTCACAACGAAATACAATGTGTTTATCGATGTAATCACATTCCCCGGCTTCCTTATCGCAGGTATCGGCGTTCCGAAGCTTGTTGAAAAGCTCGGCACAAAATCAGATCCGAGAAAATTCTTCAGAGTGTGCTGTCTTGTAGCTATCGGACTTCATATCCTGTTCTATGTTACCTGCCGCAGCGGCTATCTCGGCAAGGAGGCGGGTGAAATAGTTTCGCTTCCGATAGGTATTCTCACGGTTCTCTTCACAGGTCTCACCGCTATTCCGCTTGAGTGTAAAAACCTTATGCAGAAAGAGATGGAGGCAGAGACTGTTGACTATGTTGAGTGGAAAACAGGCACAAGAGTCGAGGGTGTTATGCTTTCGCTTATGTCATTTACGGGCAAGATTGAAAACTCGGTTTCGTCTGCTATCGGACTTGCAATCCTCTCATACACGGGCTACATTTCCCACACCGAGGGCTCGCTTATACAGAATGCGGCTACAAACAAGGCTCTGTTCTTTATGACAACGCTTCTTCCCGCAATCGGCTATGCACTTATGCTCATCCCGATGGCGTTCTATAATATTTCGGGCAAGAGCCATCATATGATGATAGAAGAGCTCAAGGCACGCCATGAAAAAGAGGCTGTAAAAAAAGCAAATGCAGAACAGTAAAAAGACAACGCTCACCTTTATTGCTGACACGCACCACTATTCCGAAACCCTCGGAACAAGCGGAGAGGCATATGAAAGGCGGAGCGGAACCGACCAAAAATGCTTGAGGGAAACGGGTGCGATAATCGACGCCGCACTTGAAGAGATTAAGGGGCTAAATCCCGACGCACTTATGATAATCGGCGATATATCCGACGACGGCGAAAAAGCAAGCCACCTTGAGATGATTGAAAAGCTCAATAAATTTTCTCAAAAAATTCCCGTCTGTGT
This sequence comes from Eshraghiella crossota, assembly GCA_963624605.1. Classification (GTDB taxonomy): domain Bacteria; phylum Bacillota; class Clostridia; order Oscillospirales; family Acutalibacteraceae; genus Fimenecus. The sequence continues at coordinate 53,158 of CAVFQD010000007.1, forward strand.
TACCCTTGCAACCCACGATTGGTGCTGCGACGGTAACGCAAGGCGTTATGTCGGCGACAGGGTTTATCATGATGTCGAGACCGTAACAAGCGAGGAATTGCACGAAATGTATTACAATTTCGGGCCGAACAGGGCGAAGGAGGAATACATAACCCACCTCGGAACCTCGTCGTACATTGTCGAATTTCCGAACGATGTCGTGCTCTTTTCGCTTATCGACGACCAGGACGGCGAGGGTAATTCCGGCTTTATGCCCGAACACCTCGAATGGATAACGGACAGGATTAAAAAAGAGGCGGACAGCGGCAAATTGGTTATCGGTATGGAGCACCATCTGCTCTATCCGCACATTTCGCCGCTCATAACCGACCACGGAACCTGCTGTAAAAAGCACGAAATGTATATTGAAAAATTCGCCGAAGCGGGTATGCGCTTCCTCTTTGTCGGACACAGCCACATTCAGCGGATTGACAAATACACCTCAAAGAGCGGCAAGGAGCTTTACGAGATAAATGTGGGCTCGCTTGTCGGCTATCCTGCGCCGATAGTGACATTAACCGCCGATAAGGACACGGTTGAGATTGAAACCCGAAAGCTTTCGGGCTTTACCTATAACGGCGAAAAATATACCTCACGGTACTTTGAAATTCACGCTCAAAACCTTGTCGGCAGAATACTGTCATCGGCAAAGAATTCCGATAAGGAATATTATGTAAAGGATATGAAGGAGTACGGCATAGGCAGGGAAACGGCATTAAAGCTGCGCCCCGTGCTCAAAGCTCTCTCGTGCGTTACGGATAAAATGTCCGTGAAGGCTCTCGGCAAAATAATCAATGCCTTAACGCTCGGCACGACCTTTTCAAATTCCGACCTTGACGAGCTCGCCGACAAGAAAATAATCGACATAGTAAACGAAATGCTTTTATCCGTGCTTGACGGCGCTTCCGATAAGCACCCCGAGGGTACGGCGTATTACAATGTGGTATCCTCATTTGTCGGACTTCCCGACAGGGCGGTAAAAAAGCTTAAAATCAAAAATGAAAAAATAAACGGTCTCACTTCTTCGCTTGACGGGACAATGAGGGAAATCCTCACGGGCGGAGAGCTTGACAACGAAACTCTTACCGTAAAGAGGTAATCGGAGGTAACAGCTTGATATATAACAATGTGTTGGAGGCTATAGGGCATACGCCGATGATAAGGCTCAACAGGATG
>CAVFQD010000008.1:0-44215 GCA_963624605.1 Eshraghiella crossota
TCGGCGGCTTTCGGCAGCGCCTTAATATCGAGCATTTACAGTATGGTCGATATGGCGATGGTCGGAAAATATCAGGGACCCGACGGCACTGCCGCACTGGCTGTTGTGGCGCCCGTGTGGAATATCATATATAGCCTCGGATTGTTGACGGGTATTGGCGGAAGCGTTATTTTCAGCACCCGCCGCGGAAGTACCGATAACAAAGATGCAGGCGAAAACCGATACTTCACTTCGGCGGTCATTGGCTCGGTGGCTCTTGCCGTTATCGCATGGATAGGACTTATAGCGTTTGAAGCTCCCCTGCTTCGCTTTTTCGGTGCGGACGACACATTGCTTCCGTTGGCACGGGAATATCTCAAGCCCGTCAAGGTCGTGCTTCCGTTATTTTTGTTCAATCAGATGCTTGCCGCATTTTTGCGAAACGACGGCGCCCCCGCGCTTGCCACAATCAGCATCCTTTCGGGCGGCATTTTCAATGTTTTCGGCGATTGGTTCTTCGTGTTTTCGTGTGATATGGGCGTTTTCGGCGCAGGTCTTGCAACGGCTGTCGGCAGTGCCATATCATTTATAATTATGATGACGCACTTCTTCTCAAAGAAGAACACACTGCGGCTTGTAAAGCCTCATCATCTCGGATACAAGCTGAAAAAAATATGCATAACGGGCTTTTCAACCTTTTTCATCGATGTCGCTATGGGCATACTCACAATTCTGTTCAACCGTCAGATTATGAAGTATCTCGGGGCAAACGCCCTTGCGATTTACGGTCCCATAATAAACATCAGCACCTTTGTTCAGTGCTGTGCGTACAGCGTAGGTCAGGCGGCACAACCTATTATTTCGACAAATTACGGTGCGGAAAACGGCAAGAGAATAAAGGAAACGCTCCGCCTTGCGCTTTATTCCTGCGCTTTCTTCGGCATTGTCTGGACTGCGTTGAGCGTTGCCGTGCCCAACATCTATATACACATTTTTATGAGCCCGACCGAAGAGATACTCGAAATGGCGCCCGACATTATCAGAACCTATTCAATTTCGTTTTTATTGCTTCCGTTCAACATTTTCTCGACTTACTATTTCCAAGCAATTATGAAGCCGAAGGCTTCCTTTGCCGTGTCCGTCGCAAGAGGACTTGTAATAAGCGGAGCTCTGATTTTGGTTTTGCCGTTGATTTTCGACCCGACTTCAATTTGGCTTGCAATGCCGATAACCGAGCTGATTGTTGCGGTATATGCTTCGTTGGCGATGAAAAAATTCACCGATATTTTACCTGACAAGTCAAAGGTTTAATTGACCTTTTCGGTCCGATACTATATAATAAATTCATTAAAGCAACGAGGTGCGAGATGAATAATATTGTATGGTATAACTCCCCCGCAAAATACTGGACGGATGCAATTCCGATGGGAAACGGCTTTTTGGGCGGTATGTTTTTCTGCTCGGATAAAAACGACCGTATCGCCTTAAACCGTGATACTCTCTGGACGGGCTTTCCGAGGGAAATTAAAAAAGGCGGCGCATACGAAGCCTACAAAAAGGCGCAGAACATGGCTCTTGACGGCGACTTTGTATCGGCTCAAAAGGAGCTAACCGACAACTTTTTGACCTGCTGGTCGCAGGCTTATCTTCCGCTTGGCGACCTTTATATCGAGCATAAATTCTCACCATTCGGAGCGAAAAATTACAAAAGAGAGCTGAACCTTGAAACGGCTGTTCTCAACTGCAAATACGAAAAAAGCGGCGCAAAAATAACAAAAGAAGCCTTTATATCCAACCCTGCGGATGTTCTTGTGTACAGGATAACATCTTCAAAGGGCATTGACTTTTCGGTTAATTTCAAAACACAATTAAGGAGCACTGCCGTTGCGGTAAAGGACACCGTTACGGTTGACGGTATCTGCCCGAGCGATTCAGGTTCATGGCTTGCGAAATATCCCTGTGCCGAGCTCCCGTATTCAGACCTGCCCGAGGAGCAGGGAATTTCTTTCAGGACGGTTATAAAAGTAGTTTCAAACGGAACCGTCTGTGCGACGAGTGGCGGTAAAATCAAGGTAAGCGGCAGTACCGAAGCCACGGTTTTCCTCTGCACAAAGACTAATTTCAAGGACGGAATCACTCCTCCTTACAAAAGCGATGTCGAATACAAAAATGCCTGTGTTCTCGCCGTAAATTCAGCGGTAAAAAAAGGTTATAACGATTTGAAGTCGGAGCACATTGCCGACTATAAGAAATATTATTCGAGAACGGCTTTCACACTCAATAAAAAGAGCGAAAATTCCGAACTGCCGACTAACGAAAGGCTTTACGCTTTCAAAAACGACAAGTCGGACTCGGAGCTTTACGAGCTTTTCTGGAATTTTGCAAAATATCTTACAATTTCATCCTCGAGAGAAAATTCCCGTGCGACAAACCTTCAGGGCATATGGAGCGAAAACCTGCGTGCGCCTTGGAACTCGAACTACACGATAAACATCAACACCGAAATGAACTATTGGCCGACGCTCTGCTTTGATATGTCGGAGCTTATCTCTCCCCTGTTTGACCTTATCGGGCTTATTAGTGTAACGGGCGAAAATACCGCAAGGGATTATTACAAGGCGGGCGGCTTTGTCGCTCACCACAACACCGACATATGGGGCTTTACCGCTCCCACCTACGGCGATGCGCAATGGGGTTATTGGCAGGGCGGCTCGGGCTGGCTTTGCCACAGCCTTTTTGAATATTACGAATACACAGGCGACAAGGAATTTCTTTCAAATACGGCGTTGCCGATACTCAAAAAGGCGTGCGAATTTTATTCCGATATTTTAACCTATACGAAAGAAGGAAAGCTTTCGGTCTGCCCCGCAACCTCGCCCGAAAACACCTTCAAGTGCAACGACAAGGCGACTTCGGTTGCAAAAAGCTCCGCTATTATGGACGCGATTGTCCTCGACTGCTTCAAGAACTATCTGAAATTCTGTGAAATCACGGGCGTAAGCGACGAATTCACGAAAAAGATTGCCGAGCAGACGGAGAAAATCAAGCCGTTTAAGATTGGCTCACAGGGTCAGCTTCTTGAATGGGACGACGAATACAAGGAGTGCGACAAGCACCACCGCCATGTTTCGCACCTTATCGGTCTGCACCCGTTCAGCCTTATAAACAAAAACGATACGCCCGAGCTTTTCGACGCCTGCAAAAAGACGCTTGAAATCAGAGGAGACGCAGGTACGGGCTGGAGCCTTGCGTGGAAGATAAATTTCCATGCCCGTCTTAAAAATTCCGACAAGGCATATACGCTTCTCAATATGCAGTTGAACCCCGTAAGGTCAAGGAAAAAGTCGGCGTTCAATTACGGAGACGGCGGCGGAACATATCCCAACCTTTTCGACGCACATCCTCCGTTCCAGATTGACGGAAACTTCGGTGCGGCAAGCGGAATAAACGAAATGCTTGTACAGTCGGACGGCAAGAATATCTATTTGCTCCCTGCCCTGCCGAAAGAGTGGAAAAGCGGCAGCGTCAAGGGCTTCAGGGTCAAGGGCAATGCCAAAATCGATTTTTCGTGGGAGGACGGCAAGGTTACGGAGTATAAACTGCACACGGATAACAAGGACCTCAAGGTCATAACAAACGAATATTGCGATTCCTGAAACAAAACAAATTAACAAGCTGCAAATACATATAAAAATCCCGCTACAAACACTCAGCCGGTAGCGGGATTTAATTTTCTTAAATTTTTGTAAGCTTTGTCCTGTCCGTGTTTTCATACTCCTCATCGAAAGTGTATCCGAAGGCTTCGTTTTCGGGGAAAAGGTCGTGCAGTGGGACAAGCACGAAATCCCTTTGTTTTATAAACTTATGAGGCACGGTCAGTTCGTCGGTTGAAATTTCCGTATTCTCCAAAAGCAGTATATCCACATCAATTATACGCGGTCCGTTTTTGAATTTACGCACCCTGCCGAGAGCCGCCTCAATCCCGAGGCATGCACCGAGCAAAGCGTTCGGCGAGAGCTTCGTTTCTATTAGAACGGCGCAGTTGAGAAACCTGTCCTGCTGCTCATAACCCCACGGCTCGGTCTCATAGACGGAGGACTTTTTCAAAATTTCCGTGTTCGGCAAAAGCGCAAGCGAGGAATAGACATTTTCAATATTTTTGAGCCTGTCGCCGATATTCGTTCCTATTCCGAGTACCGCTTTCATTGTCTGCTCCTTGTAATTTCAACCGAAACATAATCAAAATCAGCCTTTATCGGGGCAAAAGGCTTTTTAACTTCAACCGTAACGGTATCGATTTTCGGAAATTCCGCAAGTATTGCGTCCGCAACGGTTTGCGCCGCCTTTTCAAGCAAATCAAACTTGTCAGACAAGAACACACGCCTTGCGGTCTTTATGATTTTCGCATAGCTTACCGTATCGTCTACATTGTCGCTCGCACACGGCAAATCGAGCGAAAGATATGATTTTATATCAAGTATGAACTCCTGACCGTCGATTTTTTCTTCAGGATTGACCCCGTGATATGCGTAGAACTTTAAGCCCTTAACTTCGATTTTATCCATAATTACCTCACTGCCGCATCCGCCATTTTCGCCGCCAAAGCCGCTTCCTTAACATGGTGTACACGAATGAAATCGGTGCCGCCCGCTATGGCAAGCGTGTCCGCCGCAACCGTTCCGAAAACTCTGTCATAGCCGTCTGCGCCCGTCTCGTTTTTAACAAGGCGTTTGCACGAAAGCGCCGTCAAAAGTGCTCTTTCGGGCGTTTTAAGCCTGTCTGTGTGCCTTAAAAGCTCCAAATTGTCCGAATGTGACTTACCGAAGCCGAAGCCCATATCAAAGCAGAGATTTTCACGGCTTATCGAATACTCCGAGGCGATTTTTTCCGCCCTGTCAAAGAATGTAAGCACATCGTTTACAACGCCGCCGCATTTTGTGTAATCAGCCTCCTGCGAAGCCGAGGCGTTTCCCGTGTGCATTACTATCCAGCCCGCGTTGTGTTTTTTGACGGTAAGCGCCATTTCCCTTTCCATATCGGAACTTACATCGTTTATTATCCTCGCCCCGTTTTCAAGGCAGTATTCCGCAACCTTCGGATAGAATGTGTCGACCGACACGGGAACCTTTACCGCCGAGGTTACGGCAGGAATGTATTTTTTTATAATTTCAAGCTCCTCGTCCTCCGACAAAAGCACACTGCCGGGTCTTGTGGACTGTGCGCCGATGTCAATTATGTCAGCACCGTCGTTTTCCATCAAAAGTGCGTGCTCAACCGCTTTTTCGGGCGTGTTCCACTGTCCGCCGTCAAAAAACGAGTCGGGTGTGACATTGAGTATTCCCATTATGTATGTCCTTTTGTTAAGCTCAAACGAAAAGCCGTTACCCTTGAAATAATAAGCCATTATTTACCTCCAAAAAGCAATGACATTGCTTCCGACCTTGTTTTCGGGTCCTTTCTCATTGAACCTCTCAATGCTGAGGTCTGAGTCTTTGCGCCTGCCGCCCTTGCTCCCCGCATGGTCATACAAAGGTGCTCCGCCTCGATAACGACCGCAACACCCTTGGGCTGTAAATGCTCCTCGAGAAAATCCGCCACCTGTGAGGTGAGTCTTTCCTGAATTTGCGGGCGCTTTGCGTAATCGTCAACAATCCTTGCAAGCTTTGAGAGCCCTATTACCTTACCCTCCGAGGGAATATATGCGATATGAGCCTTTCCGACAAACGGCAACAGGTGATGCTCACACATCGAATAGAGCGGAATATCCCGAACGACTACCATTTCATCGTTATTTCCCTCGTTGAAAATTTTAAGATGTCTTTCGGGATTCGCTTCAAGCCCCGAAAAAATCTCCCCGTACATATTGGCAACCCTTCTCGGCGTTTCCAAAAGTCCCTCCCTGTCGGGGTCTTCGCCGATTGCGATAAGAATTTCTCTTACAGCGTTTTCAATTCTTTGTTTATCCATATTATGCACCTTCCCGAGGACAAATTTCAAGCTTATTACGACAGAACGAACTGCATATAACACATTTCGCTGTCTTCAAAGGTCTGATACTGCGTAAATTTCATATTTTTATTTTTATTTCGGACGTTTACGGCAATTTCCGAAATACCGTCCGAGTCAACAAGGCTTTTGTATATCGCTGCATAAGCTTCGGGGCTTACCGCAAACACCTCGACATAGCTTGTGCCGTTTGAATAATTCCGAACAGCCTCGGCTTCAAGGCTTGTTTTAAGCGTGCTTGTATTATTTCCGAAAAGCAAGCCCTCCGCCTTGGCGTAGTTGAACTCATCGGCTGTACAGTCGTTTTCAGCCGGGTTCATATTAAAATGATTTTGAGAAATCTGCTTCGTTGTCAGATTGAAATAAATATGTGTTTTGATGTCGGGTGAATCGGATTGGTCGGTATCATCCCAGGTTACATCAAGGTGGTAATTATTACCGTTTATCTTTACGATGTTCCACATATGCCCTTCGATATTTCCGTCATCGTCCATTGCGTCGCCGATTATAAGATAATTTTCAATACCGAGCCTGTTGAGCAAAAGCTGTGCGGCTCTCGCATAGCCCTCGCAGACCGCCTCGCCGCCTATAAGAGCGTCATATGATGTGGTTTTGAGTTTATCGGTCAGGACATATTCGCATTTTTCGCAGATGTAGTCGTGAACATATTTTTCTTTTTCATAATCGGAGGAGAGGCTCTGCGCCTGTTTGACTACCTTGTCAACCTCCGTTTTCAGCTCCGAGGTAAGCCTGTCGCACTCCTCCTGCGTATGGGAATACTCCGGCTCAAAATAATACTTATTCCCCTCGGTTCTGACATTGCACTCCGCCGAATAGCAGATAAGGTCGGGGTTGTCATATGAAACGGCATAATTGAGCGCCGTAAGCTCCGCTTCGGTTATCATTGGAATTTCAATCGACTGAGCATGCTTATACATCTCCGGAACTATCAGGGTATACGCTATCTTTGCGTTATCGCTTAAACGGTTGTAATAATATCTGACATTGGTTTCGGTGTCCGACTGACCGTCATAAACCATTTCCACATCCGAAAAATTTGTGGGGATAAGGCTCAAAAGCGTGTGACGGTTGTAAATAACACCGAGAACAAATATCACGGCAATCACTACACCGACGGTTTTGAAAATCTTACGCATCCGTTTTCTCCTCTTTTGTAAAGACGCCGCCGTTGTTTATCTCCCCTTGTGTGTTTACAAATTCAACAAGCTTATCCTTTTCCTTGGTATAATCAACTATTGAAATATCGGTCTGAGAATTGTTCACGATATATTCAAAGAGGTTGTCCATAGAACCTATATGTGAGGGGTCAAGGGCAGTTCTTAAAAACGAAGAGAACGCCGCCGATTTATCCGAATCGCCGCTGTATTTGAGATATTTCAAAAACATATCCGCCGACAGACTTTGCGAGCCTGCATTAAGCGTGAGTCCGCCCGAGGTCTTGGGGTCGGTTGCGGACGGCACATCGACAACTATGTCCTTGAATTTCGAAACAAAGCTCTTAAACTGAAGCTCGCCGATAGATATATATCTGTCAGCCGTAATTCCGGAATATCCCGCAAAAGCCTTGACGAGCGCACCGGCACCCGACTTTTTGAAATGCTCCGACAGTGTGGCTGAGGTGCCGTTGTACTCCCCGATAATATCGGTAGAAACCGTATTGACGGCAATTGTTTTCTTTTCAATATCGGTTGAAATAAGAAAAACAAACGAAGCGTTACCGTCCGTGTCATAACACATAACAATGATCTCGGACTGTCCCTCCATTACAACGGGAGAAGTTGTGCTCTCGGTCTCAGGCTCTGTGGTTAAATCGTCCGAGGACGAAACGAGATTGCCGAGGTTGAAGTCAATGGACTTCATAAACATAAGTAAAGATATACCTCCGAGAATTATCACGAAAGCGGCAAAGGATATTATAAAGCTTTTGAAGCGTTTTGAGTCCTTTTTGTCCTTGCTTGAAAAGTCAAGCTTTCTGTTGTTTTTCAAATTCTCGCCTCCCTTTACCAAAAAAGCCGATTGCAGCTGTGCAATCGGCTTTCTGTCATTAACCTGCGTTTTTCGGTGCGCCGTCTATCCTGTTTTTACCGGAAGAAGAAATTCTCTCAACTATCGGTGCAGCACCGTTTTTGACCGTATCCTCGGTTATTATTACTTTTGATACCGAGCTGTCCGACGGAATATCGTACATTATGGGCATTAAGGTTTTTTCCATAATTGCCCGCAGTCCTCGTGCACCGGTATTTTTTTCAAGCGTAAGCTCCGCTATCGCCTCAAGAGCGTTGTCATTGAATTCAAGCGAAACATTATCCATTGAAAACAGTGATTTGTACTGCTTTACAAGAGCGTTTTTTGGCTCCGTGAGTATTCTTACAAGTGCCGTCTTATCAAGGTTGTCAAGCGATGTTATAACGGGAACTCTGCCGACAAGCTCTGGAATAAGTCCGAACTTTACAAGATCCTGCGGAATTACCTGAGAATAAATCTTTGACAAATCCGTGTCAGATTTTGCCATAACCTTGCCGCCGAAGCCAAGCGTTGACTTGCCTGTTCTTGCCTCGATTACCTTGTCTATGCCGTCAAACGCACCGCCGCAAATGAACAGGATATTTGTTGTATCAATCTGTATAAATTCCTGCTGCGGATGCTTTCTGCCGCCCTGAGGGGGTACATTTGAAACAGTTCCCTCAAGAATTTTAAGAAGTGCCTGCTGAACGCCCTCGCCGCTGACATCACGGGTAATTGACGGGTTTTCCGATTTTCTCGCAATCTTGTCAATCTCGTCGACATAGATAATGCCCTTTTGTGCCTTTTCTATATCATAGTCCGCCGCCTGAATAAGGCGCAGAAGAATGTTTTCGACATCCTCGCCGACATATCCCGCCTCGGTAAGCGTTGTTGCGTCCGCAATGGCAAACGGAACATCGAGAATCTTTGCAAGCGTCTGTGCAAGCATGGTTTTACCTACGCCCGTAGGTCCCAAAAGAACGACATTGCTCTTTTGAATGTCAACATCGCTCTTGTAGGAATAATAAATACGCTTATAGTGGTTATAAACAGCAACGCTCAATGTAACCTTTGCCGCGTCCTGACCGACAACATATTCGTCGAGCTTTGCTTTAATCTCGGCAGGCTTCGGTAAAGCCTTCACCGTCTCTTTCTGAGACTTTTTCTGTTTTCTTCTCGAAGAGCCCTCTTCTTCGATTATTCCCAGGCACAGCTCTATACACTCATCGCATATGCAAACGCCCGGTCCAGCAATAAGCTTTTCAACCTGATCCTGTGTTTTGCCGCAAAAGGAACAGCGCATTGTCTTATTGTCCGTATCTCTTGCCATAAAAGGCTACCTCCGAAAATTATCTTTTGTAAAGGACCTTGTCAATAAGTCCGTATTCAAGCGCTTCCTCGGCAGACATAAAGTTATCTCTGTCGGTATCCTGCGCTATGACCTCAACGGGTTTGCCCGTATTCTCGGACAAAATTTTGTTGAGCTTTTCTTTGGTTTTGAGTATATGCTTAGCGGTAATTTCGATTTCGGTCGCCTGACCCTGAGCACCGCCCGAGGGCTGATGTATCATAATATCGGAATTGGGCAAAGCATACCTCTTACCCTTGGTACCTGCGGAAAGGAGGAACGCACCCATGCTTGCCGCCATACCCATACAAATTGTTGAAACATCGCACTTGATGTACTGCATTGTGTCGTAGATTGCAAAGCCTGCGGTTACGGAGCCGCCGGGGCTGTTGATATAAAGGCTGATGTCCTTTTCGGGGTCCTGACCCTCAAGGTACAAAAGCTGTGCGACAACAAGGCTTGCAGTTGCGTCGTTTACTTCGTCTGAAAGAACTATAATTCTGTCGTTGAGAAGTCTTGAAAAAATATCGTATGAACGCTCTCCGCGATTGGTCTGTTCAACTACATAGGGTACTAATGCCATAAAAAACTTACCTCCAAAATTATATCTTCCCTTTTGTCCCTAATAGATTATTGCAGCTTTATAAGGCATTTAATCAAAGATTATTCTGCGTCCTTCTTTGCAGCTGCTTTCTTTGTTGTTTTCTTAGCGGGCTTTTCCTCGGCAGCCTTTTCTTCCTTGGGCTCTGCCGTTTTCTTAGCCGCCGGCTTCTTCTCGGTGAAGCTTGCGCTTTCGATTACGAAATCAACAGCCTTTCTCTGGAGAAGCTCGGGCTTGATGTTTTCAGCCGGAATAGCCTTCTTAATCTGCTCAACATCCATATTATATGCCTTAGCATACTGAGCATATTCTTCCTCAAGGTCAGCGTCAGAAACCTCAAGCTTTTCTTTCTTGATAATCTCTTCGAGAGCGAGGTCAAGCTTAACCTGCTTTTCAGCCTGGTCCTTGTACTGCTCACGGAAGGTCTTTTCGTCCGAGCCTGTATATTTAAGGTATGTCTTGAGGTCAAGACCCTGCATCTGGAGACGGTATGCGAAGTCCTGAACATCCTCGTCCATCTTCTTCTCAATCATACACTCGGGAATAACAGCCGTTACAAGGTCTGCGAGCTTGTCGAGAACCTCGTTGTTAGCCTCAGCCTCAACCTCGTGCAGCTTCTTGTGTTCAAGTTCTTCCTTGACATTCTTCTTGAGCTCGTCAACAGTGTCGTACTCGCTTACATCCTTAACAAACTCATCGTCAAGAGTAGGAACTTCCTTAACCTTGATTTCGTGGAGCTTGATTTTGAAGGTAGCGTCCTTGCCTGCAAGCTCTGCATGGTAATCCTCGGGGAATTTAACGTTTACATCAAATTCCTCGCCTGCCTTGTGACCGATAATCTGGTCCTCAAAGCCGGGGATAAACTGGTTTGAGCCGATTGTAAGCTCATAATTTTCAGCCTTACCGCCGTCAAAAGCAACGCCGTCAACAAAGCCTTCAAAGTCGATAACAGCTATATCGTTCTTCTTGACCTTTCTCTTTGTTTCAACGGTAACGATTCTTGAATTCTGCTCAAGCATATTGTTGATGTGCGCCTTAACATCCTCAGCGGAAACCTTAGCAGGTTTCTTTACTGCCTTGATGCCCTTGTACTTACCGAGCTTAACCTCGGGCTTAACGGTAACCTTAAGCTTGATAACTACGCCGTCCTTGCCCATTTCGGGAACTTCAAGGTCAAACGGAGTGTCAATAACATCAAGCTTTGCTTCTTCAACAGCAGCCGTAACCGCATCGGGATATACTATTTCGAGAGCGTCCTCATAGAAAACTGCTTCGCCGTACATCTTTTCGATGAATGCGCGGGGTGCTTTACCCTTTCTGAAGCCGGGAACATTGATTTTCTTTCTCTGCTGAAGATATGCTTTATTAACGGCATTCATAAATGTTTCGCCGTCAACGGAAACCTCAAGCTCCCAAACATTCTCTTCAATTTTGTTTGATGATTTAAGACTCATTTAATCTTCCTCCTGAAAATTATACACTATCTCGCTTATTATAGCAGATAATGTATAAAATTGCCATACTTTTTTATTATTTTATTGATTTGATAAGTTTTGGACAGAATTTAAGGTAATCTGCCGACAAAAGCTCAAATTTAATACCGTCTTTTTCCGATGTGAAAGCAAAGTTCATTGCCTGTCCGTGCAAATGGGCGTAATAACAATACCTGATATTTTCTTCAAGCAAAATGTTATATATGGGCTCGCATACCTGCGAAACACTCACGGGCGGATAGTGCAAAAACACAAGCGGCTCGCCGCCGAGGGCTTTACCTGCCGCTATTGAGGCTTTAAGCCTTTGAGCCTCCCTGTTTATAACCTTTTCGCTGTGCTGTTCGGTATCGTCAAAGAACCAGCCCCTTGTGCCGCATATGCTGTAATCGCCTATCCTGTATGCGTTGTTGAAAATGAATTTAATTGAAGAAAAGGAATTTTCTTCCAAAAAAGCGTTCATCTTCGACATTGTGTTCCACCAATAGTCGTGATTGCCCTTTAATATAAGCTTTTGACCGGGCAGAGAATTTATAAACGAAAAATCCTCAACTGCGTTTTCGAGCTTCATAGCCCACGAAATATCCCCCGGAATAACAACCGTGTCATTGTCGGTAATAAGCCTTTTCCAATTTGCCTCGAGGCGTTCGACATAATTGTCCCACCCGCGGAAAATGTCCATAGGTTTATCTGTTCCGAGCGACAGATGAGTGTCGCCGATTGCATATAAAGACATAAAATTACTCCGTTTTTTCCGAATAAAAGCCAAATTCCGTTCAATACTAATAGCACAAAACGAAAGGAGGCAAGCTTAATGAATAAGGATATTAAATGCGACGCTTCAAACTGCGTTTATCACGACGGCGCGTGCGAGTGCACGGCTGACCACATCGATGTCGATTGGGTCAAGGGTTGTGATTGCACGGAGGCTCAGTGCTCAACCTTCACTATGAAAACAGACGCAAGGAAATAAGACAGTAAAAAGCGGAGTAACATCCGCTTTTTTACATATTGAAAATTTCGTTTATATACCGAGCATATCGAATACGACCTGAGCCATATCCTCCTTGTCCGCCACCTTTGTAAACCTCGGCGTTTTGCCTTTAAGGGTTGCAAGCTGAGGCGGTACGGGCTCGTTTGACTTTTCAAACAGCTCCTCAACCATTGAGAACTCGTCCTCTGACTTTATGTCGTCGGTAATTGCCGAAAGTACGCTTGCCGAGAACTTGTAGGGGTTTGCTGTCGAAGCGATAACGGTGGGTGTTTCGTCGCCCGTCCTCTTTGTGTATTCCTCATAAACATTTACCGCAACCGCAGTGTGCGTGTCGCAAAGGTAATTGTACTTTTTGAAGATTTCGTCGATAGTCGCCTTTGTAGCCTTATCGTCGCAATAACCTGCGTCGAAAAGAGCAGAGATTTTGCCGAAAAGCTCGGAGTCAACGCTGTACTTGCCGTCCTCGCTCAACTCTTTCATATATTCGGCGGTTTTCGCTGCGTCATAGCCCGAAAGGATAAAGAGAAGTCTTTCAAGGTTTGAAGAAATAAGAATATCCATTGAGGGAGATGTTGTGCAATAGAAATCCCTGTTCTTATTATAAGTACCGCTCTTTAAAAAATCCGTGAGGACATTGTTCGAGTTGGAAGCGCAGATAAGCTTCTTAATCGGAACGCCCATTTTCTTTGCATAATACGCCGCAAGGATATTGCCGAAGTTACCCGTGGGAACAACAACATTCATTTCCTCGCCGAGCTTTAACGAACCGTTCTCGACCATATCGCAGTAAGCCGATACATAATAAACTATCTGCGGAACAAGTCTGCCCCAGTTTATGGAGTTTGCAGAAGAGAAGGCAAGATGATTTTCCTTGAATTTCTTTTCGATTTCCTTGTTTGTGAAAATCGACTTAACGCCGCTCTGAGCGTCGTCGAAGTTACCTCTTATAGCGCATACGCTGACATTTGAGCCCTCCTGCGTGGTCATCTGGAGCTTCTGCATGGGGCTTACGCCGTCAACGGGATAGAAAACGAGAATTTCCGTATTCGGAACATCCTTGAAGCCTTCAAGCGCAGCCTTACCGGTGTCGCCCGAGGTTGCAACAAGGATTACGATTTTTGTGTCCTTGAGAGTCTTGCCTGCGGAAACGGTAAGAAGATAAGGAAGAAGCTGCAAAGCCATATCCTTGAACGCACAGGTGGGACCTCTCCAGAGCTCGAGAATATTTGCCTTATCGTTGAGCTTATAAAGCGGAGCAACCTTATCCGAAGAAAACTTGCCCTTTTTGTATGCGCCGTTTACACACATATCAAGCTCATCGTCGGTAAAATCGGTAAGGAAGAGTTTCAATACCTCTTTCGCTCTGCCGATATAATCAAGCGTTCCTATTTTTTTGATGTCGTCAAGGCTCAATGAGGGTATTTCGGTGGGGACGAAAAGTCCGCCCTCCGAGGATATGCCCTTAGCGATAGCCTCCGACGCCGAAACGCCGATAGATTTATCTCTTGTGCTTGTGTAAATCATCTGATACACTCCCTACTTAAAATTCAAAATATTTTATCATACATAAAGCCTTAATTCAATCGGCTTTATAGATTATTTTTCTTCGTCCTGATAGGCGTTTTTTATATAATTGAACGAGGAAACCTCGCCGTCCTTCATATACACCTCGGCAACATCAAACCTCGGCTGTAAACGCACCCTGTTTTTGGACAGGAAAAACTTAGCCGTTGCAACGGTCTTTTTGCGTTTTGCGTAATCGACCGCCTCCTTACCGCTGACGACAAAGTTCACATCTCTCGTTTTGACTTCCGTGAAAACAATGTACCTTCTGTCGCAGGCAATTATGTCAATCTCGCCCAATCTGCAACGGTAGTTTGCAGTGATTATCGAATATCCGTTATCCCGCAGATACCTGCCCGTATAAAGCTCGCCGTAAGCGCCCGTCATAGCCTTGTTCATTTTTTCTCTCCGAGAATTTTCTTCAAAAATGTCCGTCTGTGAATTTCGCACACGCCGTATTGAGCGATTTTTTCGTAATGCAGCTTTGTGCCGTAGCCCTTGTGGCGTTCAAATTCATACTGCGGATATTTTTTAGCCGTTTCAAGCATAAACCTGTCTCGGCTTACCTTTGCAAGCACGGAAGCTGCGGCAATCGACATTGATTTTGCGTCGCCCTTTACCACCGTAACCTCTTCAATTCCCGTATGAGGCTTTTGGTTGCCGTCAATCAATGCAAGGTCGGGCTTTACCGAAAGCGAATCGACCGCTCTTTTCATTGCAAGAAAGGTTGCGTTCAAAATGTTGATTTCGTCAATTTCCTTTTCGTCGGCACTTGCGATACCGTAAGCCAAAGCCTTTTCCTTTATCTCGTCAAAGAGTTTTTCACGCTTTTTCTCCGTGAGCTTTTTGGAGTCGTTGAGCCCGTCTATAACGCAGTCGGGCGGCAGAATCACCGCAGCGGCGTAAACAGGACCTGCAAGTGGTCCTCTGCCCGCTTCGTCAATTCCGCAGATTATATTATAGCCCTGCGCCTTATATTCGTTTTCAATACTGTAATCAACCATCAAATTCTCCGATTGTGTCAAGAGTTATCCTGCCGAGCTTGCCCGCCCTGTATTCGTCAAGAAGCATTACCGAGGCACGCAGCGTGTCAATTTCGCCGCCGCGCATCATCATTCCGCGCTTTTTGCCGATAAGCTCAAGTATTTCATATGCTTCAAGGTCTGAAAAATCGGCAATTTTATATCTTTCGGAAAGCCTTTCGGGATAGTCGCGTGCGAGCACCTCCAAAAGTCTTACCGCAAGTGTTTCCGAGTCAAAGACCTCGTCCTTAACAGAGCCTATAAAAGCGAGCCTGTCTCCGATTTTCGTGTCATCAAACTTCGGCCACAAAACGCCCGGTGTGTCAAGCAATTCAATTCCGTTGTCAATTACAAACCACTGATTATGGCGTGTAACGCCCGCCTTGTCGGCAACCTTCGCACGGTTTCTGCCTGCCATTCTGTTGATGAACGACGACTTACCCGTATTCGGTATTCCGACGACCATTATCCTCAACGGCTTGCCTGCCATACCCTTTGCCTCGTTGGAGGCAATCTTATCCTTTAACACCTCTCTTAAAAGAGGCACATATCTGTTAAGTCCGTTACCGCTTTTGCAATCCACCGCAAGTGCGTAAATACCCTTTTCGTTAAAGTAGTTAAGCCAACGCCTTGTAGCGTTTTCGTCCGCAACATCGCACTTGTTAAGAAGCACTATAAGCGGCTTATTGCCTATAAGCTCGTTGAGCTCGGGGTTGCTGCTTGAAACGGGCATCCTCGCATCTAAAATTTCCGTTACGGCGTCAACCGACGGCAAGCACTCCTTGATAAGCCGTCTTGTCTTTGCCATATGACCCGGAAACCATTGGACATTCTGTTTTATAGAGTCGCTCATATTCTCAGTCCTCTGTCAAAAGCGATTTGTCGCCTATTCTGTAAACAGCCTGACCGACAACATATCTTTCGTCTATCATACCGACCGCCTTGTATCTTGAGTCTCCCGACTCGTTACGGTTGTCTCCCATAACGAAAAGACAACCCTCGGGTACGGTTACGGGATAGCTGAAGGCGTCGCCCAGCACCTTTGTCTGTTCTCTTATGTACGGCTCGTCAAGCACAACGCCGTCAACGGACACCTCGTGAGTATCACGGTCGATGTTTACAGTCTGGCCGCCCGTTGCAATTACCCTTTTGACAAGTACCTCGTCATACGCGTTCGGCTGTGAGATAATCACAATATCGCCGTATTCTATATTGCTGTCATGGGCGGTAATAATAAGCTTATCGCCGTCGTGCAGGGTGTTTCGCATCGAGTCGCCGTTGACTGTCGATATTTTGAAAAAGAATGTAAATATTACCGCTACCGCTATAATTGAGGTAAGCAGCACCGATGCAAAATCGTATATTGAAGCTATCTGTTTATCTTTCATTACGCACCTATCTTCCATTTGCCCACGGGGAAGAGTCTGAATTCGGCAGTTCCGAGCAGGTATCTCGTATCTATAAAGCCTACCGTTGTGGAGCGGCTGTCAAGGGAATTGTTCCTGTTGTCGCCCATAACAAACACGCAGCCCTCCGGCACGGTTACGGGGAAAGCAATATCAAACATTCTCTCGGTCGGCTCGGCAATATACGGCTCGTTTATAAGCTCGCCGTTGATTTTGACCGTACCCTGCGCAAAGTTGATGTCAACCGTGTCGCCGGCAACGGCAATAACTCTTTTGATAAGCGGCTCGTTGAGAGAATTGGGCTGGGTGATAACGACAATGTCGCCCCTTTCATAGGTTGTGTTTATCGCCTTTACCGTAAGCCAATCCCCGCTGTTGAGAGTAGGCTTCATCGATTCGCCGTTTACGCCGACAACCCTGAAAAGGAATGTAAATACAACGGCAATACCCACCAGTGCGAACACAAGCGAGTCAAGCCAATTATATGCAAACCTCCACGATTTTGAGGTCTCCGAATAAGAGTCCTCAAGCTCGTCAAAATATATTCTGATATCTTCTTTTTTTCTCAATTTACACACCTACCCTATTATATAGAGTAATTATAATACAAATACCTTGAAAATGCAAAGGTTTTCGATAAAAAAATAAGGAGCGAAAACCGCTCCTCATTTCCCTTATTTTTGTTAAAATTATTTAACAAGTTCTTTAACCTTAGCAGCCTTGCCGACTCTGTCACGGAGATAATAAAGCTTGCTTCTGCGAACCTTACCGCTTCTGACGAGTTCAACCTTAGCTACATTGGGAGAATTTACGGGGAATACCTTTTCAACGCCTACGCCGTAAGAAACACGACGAACCGTGAAGGTCTCCGAAACACCGCTGCCCTTGCGAGCAATGATTGTGCCCTCAAAAATCTGAATTCTTTCTCTCTCACCCTCGCGGATTTTAACGTGAACCTTAACAACATCACCGATGTTGATGTTCGGGCGTTCTTCTTTAATCATGCCCTCTGTCATAACTTTCAATGCGTCCATAATGAACCTCCAAAATTGTTTTCAAGCGTTCATTCCGTAAAATACATACGCAGAGGACCGCCCGCTTTAATGTTGCCATTAACTGCCGTTTGCATATAAAAATATATACAAGCGCCGAAATGCTAAAATATAATATCACAAGGTAAAGAAAAATGCAAGTGTTTTTTTACATTTTCAGCAAAACTCCGTCATATCCTCAAGGTACATCTTTTCCTTTACAATTTCAACCGCTTCGATAAGCTCCGTTACATCCTTGGTAACGGCGTCAATCAACAGCGCCGGGTTTATGTTGTTTCTCATACCCGTTGAAATCACAAGGGTCATTTTCACTCCGTTTTCGCACTCGCAAAGCTCATAGGAATATATATCCCCTTTTATATCAATTTGTTTGAGAACCTTTTTGCCGCCTTTTTTGCCCATCTTTTCTACAATTATTTCGTCAGCCGAAATTTTTTCGCAGACCGAATTGAGCACGGTTTTCTTTTCTTCTGTTACAAGCGTTACGGAAAACCTGCCGTAGCGTATCTCGTCCGCCTTGTGTACGGGCTCCGAAGCCGAGGTTATAACTATACCCGTCGGTATGGCTTCGTTCAGCCTTTTAACAATTTCACCGTCTGTCATATCATCGGTTATGCGCACATCGACAGACTCGCAAAAGCTCTCTGTACCGAGCGAGAGTGGAAGCGAAAATGTCATAAACGGTCTCGGATTAAAGCCCTCGGTGTACCAGATTGATATTCCCGCACGCTTTATCGCCCTTGAAAAGCAACGCATAAGGTCAAGGTGGGAAATATACTTTGCCATACCCTTTTTTTCAAAGAAAATTCTAACGCTTCGCATCACATTTCCCTCCGTTGAGCCTTGCCGCACCGCAAGCCGAACACTTCTGTCGGCAGTTCGGCGTCGTTATGCTCATATGTGCTTTTTTGTTTTCTTCGATAAGAAAATCCTTTCTGATGCCGTAGTCGAACATATCCCACGGAAGTATCTCATCGAATTCGCGCTTGCGGTTGGCATAAAATTCCATTGAAACGCCGCACTCGTCAAACGCCTCTTTCCAAAGGTCGTATCTGAAAAATTCATCCCAGCTGTCAAACTTACAACCCTTTCTCCACGCTTTTTCGATAACTGCGCAGAGCTTTCTGTCTCCCCTTGCGAAAACGCCCTCAAGCACGCTCGTCTGCGACTCGTGGTAAGACACCTGAATTTTATGCGTCTTAACGCTTTCGAGCAAATGCTTCTGCTTTTCTTCAAGCATAGGCCTTGTGTCCTGCGGCTCCCACTGGAACGGCGTAAACGGCTTCGGAACAAACGAAGCTACGCTTATGCTTACCGTTACCGCCTTACCCTTGGGTCTGTTCGGATTTTTGTAATATGTATTGACAACCGTCTGCGCAAGGTCGGCAATACCCTCTATATCGGCAAGGGTCTCCGTGGGTAAGCCCATCATAAAGTAAAGCTTGACGGCAGTCCAGCCGCCCGCAAACGCCTTTTCGGCTGTCCTTACGACCTCGTCCTCAGTTACATTTTTATTTATTGCGTCACGAAGCCTTTGCGTGCCCGCCTCAGGCGCAAAGGTAAGACCGCTGCGGCGCACCTTCTTAAGCTCCTCCATAAGCTCGTCGGAAAAGTTATCGACGCGAAGCGACGGCAATGATACATTTATATTGTCCTTGAGCGCCCAATCAAACATTTTCGGAATGAGCTTGTCTATCTCGGTGTAATCGCTTGTGCTCAAAGAGCAAAGGGAAATTTCATCATAACCCGTGTTGTCGCAGAGCGTTTTTGCCTGCTTGTTTACGACATCGCTCGTCTTTTCCCTTATCGGGCGGTAAATGAAGCCTGCCTGACAAAAACGGCAGCCTCTTATACAGCCTCGGAAAATCTCAGACACGACCCTGTCATGAACAACCTCAATAAACGGAACAACAAATTTTTCGGGATAAAACACGGTGTTCAAATCGGATATAATTCGCTTTTTGACGATTTTCGGCGCATTTTCCCTGTTTACAACCTCTTTAATCGTGCCGTCATCGTTATAATAAACATCATAGAAAGCAGGAACATAAACGCCCTCAAGCTGAGCGGCTTCACGCAGAAATTCAAGCTTTGTCGAGCCGAGCTTTTTATGCTTTTCCAAAAGGTCGATAAGCTCGTTGACAATCTCTTCGCCCTCGCCGGGTGTGAAAATGTCGATAAAATCAGCTATCGGCTCGGGGTTGCACACGCACGGACCGCCGGCACATACGATAGGGGTCAAATCGGTTCTGTCCGCACTCCTGACAGGCAGACCCGCAAGGTCAAGCATATTGAGCACATTGGTATAGCTCATCTCATATTGCATGGTAAAGCCTATCATATCAAAGTCCTTGATGCTGTCGCCGCTTTCAAGCCCGTAAAGCGGAACATTGTTTTCACGCATAAGTTTTTCCATATCGTCCCACGGCGCAAACACCCTTTCGCACCACGCCTCGGGTCGGGCATTTATGAGCGAATAGAGAATTTTCATACCGAGATGCGACATGCCTATTTCGTAATTGTCGGGAAAGCAAAAGGCATATCGGAACTCAACTTCATTTTTATCCTTTACAACGCTGTTGAACTCTCCGCCCGTATATCGTGCAGGCTTCTGAACGCTTTGAAGCAGTTTTTCCTGTTGTTTAGAAAGCATAGTTTACCTCTGAAAATTTAGTAGATAAATGATACAACAAATATCAAAAAAATGCAAACGGTATGTCTTAACCGCTTGCATACGGAAGTTATATGCCGGTTTTATGTTTTCTCAATCCATAGTTGTCCCTGTCCTAATTTGTTATACATAAACAGCAATGGCTCCCTCTGACGAGGGAGCTGTCAAACGCTCTGCGTTTGACTGAGGGAGAGATAATAAAATTCGATGTTTATTGGCGGCGGGAGCAAGCCCCCGCCCTACCTCTTCACTCTTCACTGTTCACTCTTATCTCGCCCGCAAGGGCGCTGCCCCCGCCCTACCCGATATTGAAACGCACAACCCGTAGGGACAGCCCTTGCGGCTGTCCGTAAATCCGCAAAAGTCGGTAGCGACAACGAGCCGTTGGAAGGGCGTTTACAACCGATCAGGCGAGCCGAGCGTGATTTTTGCGGATAAGGAGGAGTTGCATAGTGAGTGAGAAATAGCCAACGGCTGTTGCGAACGATACGGAGCAAACGACGACGCCGTGCGAAGCACCCACAACTATTCACTATTCACTTTTCACTCTTCACTATATTCTGTTACCACTGATACTTTTTCAAATCGACATAGCCGTTGTCGCTTACCTCCACGCCCTCTTCGCGCAGGAGGGCTATCTGCATATTCATTCCGCCGAAAGCGAAGGCCTCTGATACTCTGCCCTCACGGTTGACAACCCTGTGGCATTTTATCGTTGACTGGTCGGGGTTGACATGCAGGGCATAGCCCACCACCCTCGCCCATCTCGGGTTACCGGCAAGCAAGGCAATCTGACCGTAGGTTGCAACCTTGCCCTCGGGTATCTGCTTTACACACTCGTAAATTTTATCAAATGTACTCATAAATCATTTGTACAGTCTTGCGACCGAACCTCCCACTCTCTCGATTTTGACATCAACCTGCGTGCTGTATTTGCAGCCTTTCATCATTTCGCTCCAGTCGGAGACATTGCTTTTGTAAAAGCTCGGGCAGGTGCGCTTCAATCGTCTGCCGAAGCCGAAAACATCTGCCGACTCCTTCATTATACACTCGTTTATGCTGTTTTCAACATAATTTTCAATCGCCCGTTCGGCATATTCTCCGATTTCGTTTATATCGTCGATTTTCATAATCTCAAAGACGCTTTTATTGACCTCGCTCAAATCAAGCGAGCACTTTATTTTAATGTCAAAGCAAGGCTTGCCGTCTCTTATTTCGGTCTTTATTTTTGTTCCGCTTTTTATAATGTTTGCCGTGATATTTACGCCGTTTGCCCCCTCAAAGGAAATTTCACCCTTGCCTATTCTGCCGTTTGCCCAAAGTATGCCCGTCGCAATTTCGTCATCCTTTTCGCATATAAGCTTTTCATCCTTAAAAAGCGCCGTTGCCGACACTTCGAGGGCATCGTTTTCGCCGTCCTTTACGCATTTGAGCACCGGAAGCGTTGCGGACGCCGTCCCGTCGGAAAATGCATTTATAAGCTCAAACGCCCTTGTACTTACAACATTTGCGTTGAAATCCGACGAGCGGATAATCTGCTCGGCACGCCTTGCGGGAATGATGTTCTCGCCGAGGCTCGAGAAAATTATATCCTCGGCTTTTCCGTCCGCCACGGCGACATAGACGGTTATTCTGTTTTCTGTGGTACGCACAAAATCGTCAAGATAATCCGCTATGCCGTCCTCTGCAAACTCACGCCCAAAAACTACAATTCTGTTTTGAGATATAAGCGGGTCGCTCCCCGTTATATCCGACAGCTTGCTTATTGCCTCGGAAACCGAGCGTCCGCTGACCGAATAGCACTTTACAACCTCATCGGGTGCACCCGATGAAGCGGAATTGCTTGAAACATCGGTGTTGAGTGCCTGAACAGAAACGGACAGCATACCGTCCGCCTTATCAATGCCTATTCCCTGAACGATAAGCCTGTTTTTAAGCTCAAGCTTAGAGTTCTGCGTGTTACAGCCGCCGAAAAGCAGTACAAGTGCGAAAACCGATATTATTTTTATCAAGACGCCGAGCTTTTTCAACTAAACTTCCTCCGTTTTACTTTTTCGAGTATCATAACAAAAGCTGGAATAAGCACCGCAAAAAGAACAAACAGAACGGTTTTTACAACTGTGTTCGAGGTGTAGCGGAAGTTATCAATGTTTCCCGAAAGCAGCATTACCGCCGCAAATATAACCGTACCCGACGAATACACAACCGCATTTTTGTTCTTTATTGCGAACGACCGTGAAAGAATATCATTTATAATGTAAATGATAAAGGTTATTTTGACAAAGGCGGAGATTATCCACACGCCCGTCAGCAGCACATCAAGGCGCTCGATAAGTCCGAATTCGGAGAGCACTGCCATTGAATGAACGGGGAACATATTCAAAAGCGCACTGTTGCCCGAGGTTGTAAACAGAATAAAGAAAAGTGCGGAGACGAACAGCGCAAAAAACGCCGTCCACAGCACAACGCTTTTTTTGAGATTTCCCGTAACCTTAGGCAGCATTACGGAAATCGCCACGGGCTCGGTAGTCCTTATCACAACCGACCACGCCACGGTCATAACGGGCTTTGCGCCGTCATAGAAAACGGGCGACAGATTGTTTATATCAACCCGCGAGAGCATGGTAAGCAGCACGAACACAAACGAGGCAAGAAGTATTGCGAGCGAAACGCTGCCGGCTCTGCCGAGGGCTTCTATCCCCTTTGTTGCAGAATAGCAGACCGCCGCAACGGTCAAAAGAAGAAAAAGCCTTGTGTCCGTGTCCGGAAAAACCGCCGAAGCGACAAACAAATTCAACCGCAACAGCGTCGAATAAGCATCAATGAGAAAAAATATGACATACAAAACGCACAGCGACCTTGAAAGCGTGGGAGAAACCTCCTCCGACCGCTCCATAACGCCCCTGCCGTCGCCTTTTTTGAAAAGAAGATACATCGGCAAAAGCAGTAAGAGCATTGCCGCACTGCCTAAAAAAATTGCGACAATATAATCCGAATTATTGACATTTACATTGAACACGGGCATAAATGTAAGAGTTGACAAAAGCCGTGAAAGCAAAAGCAGTGAAAAAAACTGCGCCGTACTGATTTTTTGTACCTTTTCCATTTATTTCTCCATATTCTGTATTCTTAAATCCCTGTCGCCGAGCCTTTTCCAGTTAAGCCGTATAAATGTGTCCCTCATTGCCGCAGGCGCAAACGGAGCTATGGGCGAAAGCTCGGAGACCTCGTATGGCCCGTCCCTGCACAAATCCACAAGCAGAACGCCGAAGCATATTACAATTCCGTAAAAGCCGAACAGTCCTCCGACCACCATTAAGATAAATCGTAAAACCGCCACGCTCTGATACAGATGCGGAACGACAAACGAGGTTATCGCCGATATTGCAACCACAATAAGCATAGGAGCGGCAACAAGACCTGCGCTCACTGCGGCATCGCCGATTACAAGACCGCCGACGATACTCACGGCATGTCCGACCGATTTCGGCATACGCAGACCCGCCTCCCTGACAATCTCATAGACAAAATGAATGAATATCGTTTCGAGCATTACGGGAAACGGGGTTATGCTCTCCTGTATCGCCATATCGTAGAGCATCGATATGGGCAGAATTTCCTGATGGAATGTGCACACCGCAACATAGAGCCCCGGCAAAAACACGGCGGCAAAGAACGAAACATATTTGAGCAGCCGTATAAACGCAACATAAAACGGGCGCATATTGTAGTCGTCCATCGTCTG
Organism: Eshraghiella crossota; assembly: GCA_963624605.1. Lineage (GTDB taxonomy): Bacteria > Bacillota > Clostridia > Oscillospirales > Acutalibacteraceae > Fimenecus. Next base: position 23,903 of record CAVFQD010000008.1, read on the forward strand.
GAAATTCTCAATAAAAATATACGGCGCTATCAGTGCAAACGGCGTTCCGTCAACTATGATAACCACCCTGCCCTCGTTCATTTCGCCGCAAGCTATGTCAGGTCGTTCCGTTGTTCCGAGAACCGAGAAAAACGAAAATTGACCGTCCTCCAGAAACGGTCTCAAATAGCCAGAGCCGAGCACGGTGTCAAGCTTTGCGTTTTTAAGCCTCGCCTTTATCTCTTTAACTGTTTTCGGCTTTGCCCTGTCCGACATATAGCACACGCAGACCCTCGTTTTGCTCGTTGCGCCGACCTCCACGGTCTCGCATTTCAAAACCGGCGAGCGTATTCTGCGCCGCAAAAGAGCCACATTGTCCTTAAAGCTCTCGGTAAAGCCCTCGTGCGCTCCCTTTTCCTGCACCTCGGACTGTGCGTCGTCAATTCCTCTTTTAGGAAAGCCCTGCACGCCGTAGCTCCAGCTGTAATCCGCTCCGTCAACGAAGAAAACGACAAGTCCCGACACCACATCGGTTATTGCTTTTTCGAGCGTGCGCGTTTCGTTTTGGTCAATGCCCGCAACAACATTTGCACTGATATAATTGAGCATTTCACACGGGTCGGACGGTAGTTTTTTCGCCGTAAGTATCGGGCGCATTATCTGCTCGACTACAAGCATATTGTCGCACATACCGTCTGCCATAACAAAGCAAACCTTGCTTTTGCCGACATCGGAATACTTATAAATTATGTCAAAGCTATCCCCGAACTGCTCTTTAAGATAGGAAATATTGTCTTCGAGCGCATCGGAAACAGGGGTTTCCGTGTAGTTTTTTTCTACCTTTTGTGTTATTGCGTCAAGGTATTTTTTTAGTTTTCCGAGCATATACTTCACCGTAAAATATTGTTTCCTTTACCGACAGGAATATTCTGCCGAAAGCTGCAAAATATATACACGGTGATATAAATGCTTATAAATTTTGCAAGGACGGTAATTTTATATATCGTTATTATCGTTTCAATGAGAATACTCGGCAAGCGCCAGATAGGCGAATTACAGCCTGCCGAGCTTGTCATTACGATACTTCTGTCGGAAATTCTCGCAATACCGATGCAGGACACAAGCCTTCCGCTTATGAACACGATTATTCCCGTGCTGTTGCTTGTCGGGTTTGAGATTATCATATCTATACTCAACCTCAAAAGCGTTAAATTCCGCTCGGCAATGCAGGGAAATCCGCTTATTGTAATCCGTGAGGGAAAAATCGACCAAAAGCAGTTAAAGGAGCTGCGATTTACAACCGACGACCTTTTGGAGGAGCTGCGAAAGAAGGATATTTTTAACATTTCCGAGGTGTGGTACGCCATTGTCGAAACAGACGGAACACTGTCGGTTATGCTCAAATCCGACGAGGAAAATGTCAAAATCAAGGACACGGGAATTAAAAAGGCTGAAAATGTGTATAAAAGCGTGGTAATATCCGACGGCTCTATACTCGAAAGGAATTTTCCCGAGTGTAACACCACAAAGGCAAAGGTCGAACGCCTGCTTCGCAAAAAGAATTTAAGCGTCAGAGATGTACTGCTTATGACTATGGACAAGGACGAAAAATACGAGATAACCGAAAGGGATAAGAATTTATGAAAAGAGTTGTAATTGCTGTCGTTCTGATTGTTTTTGTTACGGCAATATCCGTTTACGGATATTTTGACCTCAAAAGAACGGGAAACGATATTATATCCTCACTTGAAAAGACGATAGAAATCGTCGAAAGCGGTACCGAAGAGGCGGCAGCCGAAAGCCTGAAATCGACTGTTAAAAAATGGGAAAAGGCGCAGGTGCGCTTCGGCATTTACTGTAATCACGACGAGCTCGACGACATCGACATAAATTTCCGCACCCTTGAGGACAAGACCGAAAACAAAGCGGACTGTGATATAACGGAGCTTTGCTCGGAGAACATCATACTGCTTGAAAAGCTGATAGACAGCGAAAAGCCGAAATTGGAAAATGTGTTTTAACAAGACAAAAAGCGTACCGCAAGCCGAAATTTGCGATACGCTTTACATATTTTTATTGTGTTTCAACAGCCTTTAGCCGTATTTTGGCTATCGGCAACGGTCATCATTTCTTGCCATTGATGATGTCAATGAATTCGGAATACTTAGTGCTTGAATCGCCGCTTGCTTCCTCTGTGCTTGATGAGCTGATGTCGTCCATCGGATAAAGCAAGGGAGACTCTTCCTTAAAGAACGAGCCGAGGCTTGAAGCCTTGCCGCCGTTTTCGCCGAAGCCTGTTGCGATAACGGTAATTACCATCTCGTCATCCTCGTCGTCCTCGGGCTTCAAGTCAACGCCGAAAATAATGTTTGCGTTTTCGGCAGCCGCCGCACGAACAATACCTGCCGCATTGTCGATTTCCTCAAGTCCTACATCGGCAGGAGCCTTGAAGCAGATAATAACGCCCGTAGCACCGTCGATTGTCGACTCAAGAAGCGGACTTGTGATAGCCGCCTTGACAGCCTGCTCCGCTCTGTCCTTGCCTCTTGCTCTGCCGATACCCATATGAGCGTGACCGGCATTTTTCATAACTGCGGTAACATCGGCAAAGTCGAGATTGATAAGAGCCGCATTTACGATAAGGTCGGAAATGCTTCTTACGCCGTCAACAAGTACATCGTTTGCAATTTTGAAGCCGTTGGCAAGAGTAATCTTTTCAGCGGATACATTTTTAAGTCTTTCGTTGGGGATTATGATAAGGCTGTCCACATTGCCTGCAAGCTCCGCGATACCCGCTTCTGCCTGCTGCATACGGTGCTTGCCCTCAAATGCGAACGGTTTTGTAACGATACCTACGGTAAGTATGTCCTTTGAACGGGCAATCTCTGCGATAACGGGAGCCGCACCTGTACCTGTGCCGCCGCCCATACCTGCGGTGATAAATACCATCTGAGTATCGTTGAGAACCTCCTCGATAGCTTCACGGCTTTCCTCAGCCGCCATTCTGCCTACCTCGGGGTTTGCGCCTGCGCCTCTGCCCCCTGTAATTTTCTCGCCTATCTGGATTTTTGTGGGAGCCTTTGAGAAGCAAAGAGCCTGTTTATCGGTATTCACGGTGATGAGCTCAACGCCGTCAATCTGCATTTCAACCATACGGTTGATAGCGTTTCCGCCGCCTCCGCCGACACCTATAACTTTAATATTTGTAACATCTTTGAAAGAATTGTCCATTTCAAACTGCATTTTATAATCCTCCTAATAATAAGACTTTATTTCACACCTAAGTATAGATATTGACACCTATTTAGGTTATTGTAACACATTAAGAATATAATATCAACAATTTTTTTATATGATTTATGCGGCGACGGTCTGCGGTTCCGTTTGCGGTGCGGCAGTCGTCTGTTCGCTTTTTTCGTTTACGAACGCCTTGTTTTCGACCGTGAAGTCTATATTGCCTTCAAAATTCGGCTCGTCGGAATTAAGCTTGTCCAGAGTTGCCTTGATGAAATCGGTCTTTTCTTCAAAGCCTGCGGCTATTCCGATTTCAAGTGTAATTCTCATATCGTATGTCAGCACAACGGAAGAATAGTCCGTAATGTTTATATCGGTTATCTTTTCAATCTGCTTGTCGTTTATAACGGACTTGATATTTACAAGAGTATCCGTATCCTGTTCGTTTTCAAATGTGATTTTATCACCGGGTGAGGCAGAGGCGATTGCGCTTGCCGTAACGGTGGTAACATCCTCGTTGAGAGCGACTACGCCGTCCTCCAACACCTTGCCGTTTTTGCTCAAAAGTATGTAACTCTCGCCGCAGTCAACGGCAAGCTCAGCCTTTGCCGCCGTAACATTCAGGGTTATCTTGCCCGTCGGACTTCGCTTTATCTGAACGCTCTCAACATACGGAAGCGAGGTTTCGATTTTTTCGGCAATATTTTTTTTGGAGGTGCGGAACATATTTTCGCCGACATTGAGTCCCGACGCTGCGGTTATGGTCTCCGCATTGTAGATGTCGTCGCCTGTTATGCTTACAGACTGTATTTTGAAAAACACCGTCAGCGAGAGTGCTATTGCCGCCGCAATAATCAAAATGATACCCGCCGTGTAGCCTATTATCATATTTCTTTTACGCTTTTTACGGCGTTCGAGATTTTTCTGGCGGCGCACCTCGTCCCTCGACATAGGCTCGGTCTGTCTTTGCGGGGTTTTCCGAGCCTGCGTCGGTCTTTTTTGAGATGTAGTTTTACTTCTTTTCTGTTCCATTCTCTTTAATCCTTTTAACATCGGCGCCGAGCGTTGACAGCAATTCTTCGGGCTTTTCATAGCCTCTGTCTATGTGCTCCACTCCGCTTATTACGGTCTCGCCCTTTGCCGCAAGCCCTGCAAGAACAAGCGCAAAGCCGCCGCGAAGGTCGGGCGCAACCACGGAGGCTCCCGTAAGATACGGCACGCCCTCTATTACGGCAGTCCTGCCCTCGACATTGATTTTTGCGCCGAGACGGATAAGCTCGCTTACATGCTTGTATCTGCACTCGAATATATTTTCCACAACTACGGATGTACCGTCCGCCACGCTTAGCATTGCGGTAAGCGGAGCCTGAACATCAGTCGGAAAGCCCGGATAAGGCATTGTTCTGACCGTTTTCACTCTCGACAGCCTCGGCGGAGACGAAATACATATCCACCTGTTACTGACCGATATATCGCACCCTGCCTGCTTGAGCACGGGGATCAATGCTCCGAGATGAGCGGGAATTATCTCTTTTATACAAACTCTGCCGTGGGTTATCGCACCCGCAAGCAAATAGGTTGAAGCTGCAATCCTGTCGGGAATCACGGTGTGCGTGGCGGCGTTGAGCTTTTCAACGCCCTCTATTACAACCGTACTGTCGCCCGCACCGTGAATTTTTGCTCCGCAGGCGTTTAGGAAGTCCGCAAGGTCGCTTATTTCCGGCTCTCTTGCGGCGTTTGTTATGACCGTTGTGCCCTTTGCGGCGCACGAGGCTATCATAATGTTTTCGGTAGCACCCACGGACGGGAAAGGCAAAATGACCTTTGCGCCGTGAAGTCCGTCCTTACATTCAAAATGAAGTCTGCCATGCTCTTCGTCTACGCTTGCGCCGAGCTGCTCCATAGCGCTTATGTGCATATCTATGGGGCGAAGCCCTATTTCGCAGCCGCCGGGGGTCGATAAAACCGCCTTGCCCGTTCTTCCGAGTATCGCACCCAGAAATATTACGGACGAACGCATTTCACGCATAAGGCTGTCTGAAATCTCAAAGGAAGAAATGTCGCTTGAGTCAACGCTTACGGTATGGCCCTCACGCTCCACCTTACAGCCGAGTTCGACAAGTATTTTAACGGCGGCGTCAACATCGGAGAGCATCGGGCAATTATGTATCACATTTACCCCCTGTGAGAGAACACAGGCGGCAAGTATCGGAAGCACGCTGTTTTTTGAACCGTGAACCTCGATTTCTCCCGTAAGTCTCCTTGAGCCGTTTATGACAAGTTTATCCATAAAGCACACCTCACAGTTAAAAGCATCGCTGCTTCATACTATGCCGTGTGTTTTTTTATGTTAATTTACAAGCGATTCGATAACATCGCAAATTCTCTGTGCCGAGTCGCCTACGCTGAGCTTCTTTGCGTTTTCGCCGTAACGGACAAGCATTTCCCTGTCCGAGGTCATTTCTCTTACGGTTTCGGTAAGCAATTCGGGCGTTAAGTCCTTTTCCTCGATTACTCTTGCCGCGTCGGAATTCACAAGAGTCATTGCGTTGTGGTACTGGTGGTTTTCAGCCACATTCGGCGACGGGATGAGCACCGAAGCCCTGCCAACCGCCTCAATTTCGGAAAGCGAGGACGCTCCCGCCCTGCTTATAACAAGGTCGGACGCCGCAAGGCACATATCCATATCGTCTATGTACTCTCTGATAATCACATTTGTGCCCTCGCCTGTTTCGACTCCGCTCTCGCAAAGCTTTTCGGGCACCCATTTGCCGTATTTGCCCGTCGAGTGCATAAAGAAAAGCTTTTTATCGGTGTGCAAAGCCTTTATGACCTCGACCATATTTTCGTTAATCGTTTTTGCTCCGAGACTTCCGCCCATCGAAAGCACAAACACAGTGCCGTCCGAAACGCCGAATTTTGCACGGGCAAAATCTCTGTCGGCATCAAAAATCGACTGTCTTACGGGAAGCCCCGTAATGACGGGCTCGTTTTTAGGCGAAAGGTATTTCTTTGCGCCCTCGACCGTGAGCATTACCTTGTCCGTTTTCTTTGCAAGGGTCTTGTTGGTAACGCCCGGAAAAGCGTTCTGCTCGTGAATTGCGGTTTTAATGCCCATTTTGACCGCTGTGCTGACAACGGGTCCGCTGACATATCCTCCGAAGCCGACAACGGCGTCGGGAGCAAACTCCTTTATTATCTTCTTTGTCTGCGAGCTTGATTTGACTATAAGCCCGAGCGTTTTTACATTCTTTATAATGTTTTTAACGCTGAGCTTACGCTGAAAGCCCGAAATGGTTATCGTCTTAAAATCAAAGCCTGCCTGAGGCACAAGGCGTGACTCCATATGATCCTTTGTGCCGATAAACAGTATCTCGGCGTTGGGATGTCTGCGCCTTAGCTCCCCTGCCGCCGCAAGAGCGGGATTTATGTGTCCGCCCGTGCCGCCTGCCGCAAATATAACTTTCATAAAGTTCTCCTATCGTTTATTTTTTAGGCATTCTCGAATATCTTGAAACGGACAGCACCATTCCCATCTCTCCGAGCAGCATCATAAGCGATGTGCCGCCGTAGCTGAAGAACGGCAGGCTGATACCCGTATTCGGCAAGGTATCGGTTACAACGCCTATATTAAGAGCAGTCTGCATTCCCACCTGGAAAACAATGCCGATTGCCAAAAGTGCGCCGAAACGGTCCTTGGCGTGTATGCCTATTACAATTCCTCTCCATACAAGAAGAGCGAAAAGAAGTATTATCAACGAAGCGCCGACAAAGCCGAGTTCTTCGCAAACTATTGCGAAAATAAAGTCGTTCTGCGGTTCGGAAACGAAAAGGTGCTTCTGCTTTGAATTGCCGAGACCTGCGCCGAAAAGTCCGCCCGAGCCTATGGCGTAAAGCGAGTTATTCGTCTGCCAACGGGCGCCCTTGGGGTCGTAATCCTTATCGAGCCATGCGGTAATTCTCGCACCTGCGTATTTTTCGAGAATTTCGGGATTTGCCACAACGAACACTATTAGTACGACGGCAACAACGCCGATTATTATGAACCAATGCTTTTTGAATTCGCCCATAAACATCATTGTAGCACCGATGGCAAGTATCAGAAGCGTACCCGAAAGATGGTTTTCAAGGTAAACCAAGCCTGCGGTTATAACTATTACCGCACCGTAAATACAAAGCTGAACAAACGAGTCGTAAATTACGATTTTTCCGTTTGTAAGCTCCTCTATCTTCTTTGAAAAAACCGATTTGTTTACGCTTTTGCCGATTATCTTTTTATGGTTTCGCTCCATGCCCCACGCACAGAACAGTATTACCACGAGCTTTGCTATCTCCGACGGCTGAAACGAAAAGCTGCCGATATATATCCACCTGTGGAAGTCGCCGAACCTTGCCGGCATAATGAGGACGATTACAAGCAGCAGCCATGCCACGGGAAGTCCGAAAACGCCGACAAGCTTGAAATAATCGTATTTCACCTTAGATAATCCGAGCATTGCCGCAACGCCGAGTATCGCAAACACAAGCTGTCGCTTGAAATAATAGGCACTGTCGCCGTTATTATTATAGTAAGCGTAGGTGTAGCTTGCGGAAAACAGCATTACAAGCCCTGTTGTCAGGATTACGATTACCAAAAGGAGAAACGGCACATCAAAGCTTCCCGCAGCAAGCCAATCGGGGCGTTTTTTATTCTTTTTTTTGTCCGTCGCCGCCGAGGTTCGTCTCGGAGCCCGCTTTGCTTTAGCGTCAGCCATTGCTTTCTCCTTTCAGAATTTTCTGCCTTTTATTTTGCGCCGTAATAGAACAGCGCAACGCCTATAACACTGCCGATTATGTTTATGAGTGTAAAGACGATTACTATTTTAACCTCTTTCCATCCGCACATCTCAAAATGATGATGAATGGGAGCCATTTTGAAAATGCGCTTGCCGTGGGTCGCCTTGAAGTAGCCTATCTGCAAGAGGTCGGATAGCATTTCTATTACATATATCAAGCCAAGGAAAAGTATAATAAGCGGACAGTCTATGGCATATGCAAGCGCAACGACCATACCGCCGAGGAACATTGAGCCCGTGTCACCCATCATAACCTTTGAGGGGTGCCAGTTCCAAATAAGATATCCTATACATCCGCCTGCAAGGCAGGAAGCGAGTATTCCAACTCCGAAGAAGCCCTTGAGCACGGCAATCACAACAAAGGCGAGCGCCGCACTTGCGGTAACGGAGCCGCAAAGTCCGTCAACGCCGTCGGTGAAGTTTACCGCATTTACCGTAAGGTAAATAACCGCCATACCGAACAGCCAGAAGAACCATTTGAGGTCAACATTTCCGACAAACGGAATGTTCATATAGGTGTTTCCCGACATATAGAGAGCACCGAGATATGCGAGCATAAGCAAAATCTGCGCTACCGATTTCTGCTTTATCGTAAGTCCGAGATTTCTTTTCTTTACAACCTTAATATAGTCGTCTGCGAAGCCGATTATTCCGAATCCGAACGCCATTAGTATTCCGGCGAAGGTTTTTACCTTAACAGTGTCCTCAACAACGCTTCCGCTCGCTATTAAATTGCCGCCGAGCAGCTTGTCGGTAATTATGACAACCGCAAAGGAGACAAGCGTGCTTATTATAAACATTATACCGCCCATTGTAGGCGTACCCTGCTTTGACTTGTGCCATGCGGGACCTATGTCAAGTATGGTCTGACCGAAATGCATTTTCCTCAATGCGGGAATTATGACAAATCCCAAAAGGAATGAGATAAAGAAACTTAAAACCAGACCGAATACCAAGCTTACCCAAACTTTCATTTACTTCTCCAACCCTTCATAGAGCTTTTCTATTATTTCCTCGAGCTTCATTCCCCTGCTTGCCTTGAACAGCACGCAGTCGCCCGATTTTATTTCAGCCGTAAGAGCGTTTGCAAGCTCCGACTTATCGTCGAACCAAAGCACCTTTTTAACGCCTTTTCTTGCCTCTTCGGCTATATATTTTGACTGTTCACCGTAAGCGAACAGCATATCTATCTTTTTCTGTGCCGCAAATTCTCCAACCTGTCTGTGGGCCGCTTCGGAGTAAGCTCCGAGCTCAAGCATATCGCCCAAAACGGCTATTTTCCGCTCCGCTTTCATATCGGCGAGGACATTGAGAGCCGCACGCTGTGAGTCGGGGCTTGCATTGTAGCAATCCTCTATAACCCGAACGCCGCCGACCTCACGAAGCCTCTGTCTCATTCCCGAGGGAACATAATTTGAGAGAGCGTCTGTGATTTCGCCTGTCGGAAGCCCGAGCAAAAGTCCGACAGTAAATGCAGCGAGTGCGTCATAGACATTGTGTATGCCGACCGTCGGGATTTTGACCCTTTGTTCCTTACCGTAAGCCGTTACGGTAAATTCTGTGCTGTTACCGTTTTCCTTTATATCAAAGGCTCTGACATCGGCTTTCTCGTTTTCTATTCCGAAAAATATCAGCTTATAAGCATCTGATTTAACAGTTGACAGTTTATCGTTATCGCCGTTCAAAATCAAAGGCGAGCCCTTTTTCATACCGTCGAGGATTTCCATTTTGGCTTTTAATATGCCGTCGCGTGAACCCAAGTGTTCAATGTGAGAGACGCCGATATTTGTAATTATTCCTATATCTGGCAGGCAGGTTTTTGTAAGAAGTGAGATTTCGCCGAATGCGCTCATTCCCATCTCGATAACAGCCGCCTGAGTGTCCTCCTCAAGTCTTAAAAGCGTTCTCGGAAGTCCTATATCGTTGTTGAGGTTGCCCTCGGTTTTAATCGCATTGTATTTTTTTGAAACAACCTCGTAGGTCATTTCCTTAGTGGTAGTCTTGCCCACGCTTCCCGTAAGTCCCACAACCTTTAAGCCGTCAAAGGACTTGCGGTAATTTTTCGCAAGCTCGGCAAACGCCTTTTTGGTGTCGGGAACATATATAACGGGCAAGCCGCAGTCAACCTCTCTGTGGCACATAACAGCCGACGCTCCGCTTTTTTCGACATCCTTTACAAAGTCGTGTGCGTCAAAGCGGTCGCCCTTTATTGCGACAAAAAGCGTTGAGGCGTTTACCGTCCTTGAATCAATGCTGACATTGTCTATATTTCTGTTTTCTCCGCATAGTCTGCCGCCGACCCATTCGGCAACAGTCTGCAAGCTGATTGATTTCATCTTATATTTTACCTTTCAGAATATCGGCAACTACTTCTCTTTCGTCGTAATGTATCTTGCCCGTATTGAGAATCTGATATGTCTCATGACCCTTGCCCGCAAGCAAAACGACATCGCCGTGCTTTGCTATGGACATAGCGTATTTAATGGCGTCCGTTCTGTGAACAAGCGTTTTAATCTGTGATTTACAGACCTTCATGCCCTCGAGAATATCCTTGACAATAAGCTCGGGGTCTTCGCTTCTCGGGTTGTCGCTTGTTACAACCGCAACATCGGACAAGTCGCCGACAATCCTGCCCATCTTAGGACGCTTTGTCTTATCCCTGTCGCCGCCGCAGCCGAAAACCGTTATTATTCTGCCATCGGTCGTCTCCCTCAACGAGGAAATGACATTTTCAAGTCCGTCGGGAGAATGAGCATAGTCGATAAGCACGGTATAATCGGTGTCGGTGTCAACGACCTCTACCCTGCCCGGAACGCCCTTTGACTGTGATACGGCTGAAATTACGCTGTCGAAATCTGCGCCCGCAAGCACGGCGCAGACTGCCGCACCCATTGAATTATACACGGTAAATCTGCCGGGGATTTTAATGTTTATTCTTCCGATATTATCGGGAGTGAGAAGCTCATACTGAACGCTGTCTCTGAAGCACTTTACATTTTTTGCCGAAAAATCGGTGTTATCCGTTTTCACGCCGAAAGTATATACCTTGCAAGGCAATGAGTCAACCATCATATGAGAATATTCGTCGTCGGCGTTTATGACCGCCGTATCGCATATTTCAAAGAGCTTTCTCTTGGCTTTAGCATAATTTTCAAAAGTGCCGTGGTAGTCAAGATGGTCCTGAGTAAGGTTGGTAAACAACGCTATGTCAAAATGGCAGCCGTCAACCCTGCCCTGTGCGAGAGCCTGTGAGGAAACCTCCATAATACAGTATTCGCATCCGCCGGCAACCATTTCGGCATACAGCCTTTGGAGCTCCTTGCTGTCGGGCGTGGTAAGAGAGGAAACATACTCCTTATCCCCCGTTATGTTCTTGACCGTGCCGATAAGCCCTGCTTTGATTGAAAGCTTATCGAATATATTCTTGATAAGAAAGGTTGTTGTTGTCTTACCGTTTGTTCCCGTAACGCCGATAAGCTTTAATTTCTCGGCGGGATTGCCGTAAAATGCGGCGCAAAGGCGTGAATAGGCGTCTCTTGAATTTTCAACTATAATCTGATTTTTAACGCCTGTGTCGTGCTCGGCAATAACAGCAGCCGCACCGTTTTCCTCAGCCAGCTTTGCCGCCGAATGTCCGTCAAAATGATTTCCCTTTATGCAGACGAACATGCAGTCCTTTGCTATCAAGTCGGATTTATCGGTAATGTCCGATATTTCACAGTCGGTATAAACGCTGTCGGTTTTTACATTTTTCAAAAGTTCAGAAAGTTTCAATTTCGTTTCCTCCGTAATTTATCCGCCTTTTCACAACCGTCTTTTATGCGTCCTGTACATTTACGGTTGACTTGAAGTAAACCGTAATTACGCTTCCGAGCTCAGCCTCGGAATTTGCCGCTATGCTTTGCTTATATGATACGACCTCGGACGCATTTGTTGTGCCCGAAAATCTGATATTGAAGCCTGCGTTTACAGCAGCCGAATTTGCCTGTGACATTGTCATACCCGAAAGATCGGGTACCGTTGCCGTCTGCTTCTGCGCTTGGTCGTCGGTATATACCACAATCACACCGCCGGAACGCACCTGTGAATCTGCCGCAGGCATCTGTGAAACGACCTTATCGCCCGAGCCTACAACCTTTAAGGTGTATCCGGAGGTCATAGCCCTTGCCTGAGATACGCTCTGTCCCACAAGCGACGGAGTGGTAGAGGATACGCTCTTCATCTCCGAATCCTCATATTGCGGCTCAATGTTAAGATAGTTAAGAACCTTTTCAAGGATTTCACCCGCAATGGGAGCGGCTACAACGCCGCCGCCGTGTGCGCCCGTGGGTTCGTCTATTGCTATAAGTATTGATATTTTGGGATTGTTTGCAGGAGCAAAGCCGGCAAACGAAGCTATATACGCTCCCTCTTTGCCCATTTTCTCCGAAGTACCCGTTTTACCCGCAACATGGTAACCTGCAACATAAGCATTTTTACCGGTACCCTTGGAAACTACCTGCTCCATCATATCGGCAACGGTCGAAGCCGTCTTTTCGGAAATAACCTGTCTTTTGACCTTTGCCTGTGTTTTTTCAATTACATTGCCGTCCGTGTCAAGGATGCTGTCAACAACATAGGGCTGCATAAGCTTACCGCCGTTTGCGATAGCCGACACCGCCGTTATCACCTGAATCGGAGACACCTGAAAGGTCTGACCGAACGAGCTTGACGACAGCTCGGCGATACCCATTGACTCGAGCGAATGGTAGGTTACATCTGCAACGGGCGAGGACTCTGCGGGAAGGTCAATTCCCGTTTTTTCGGTAAAGCCGAACGCCTCGAAATATTTATAGAAGTTTTCCTTGCCCAATTTCTGACCTATCGTGATAAAGAACGGGTTGCAGGAGTTCATAAGTCCCTGAGTCAAGGTTTCCGTTCCGTGTCCGCCCGGCTTCCAGCATTTCTGATAGTTGTTCGCAACCTGAATACCGCCCACGCAGGTGTATGAGGTGTTGAGGTCAACAACGCCCTCCTCCAAAGCAGCCGCAACAACAACGGTCTTGAATACAGAACCCGGCTCATAGGTATCGCTTATCGTTCTGTTTCTCCATTGCGAATATTTGGCGTTCTGCGTTTCTTTTGAACGCTCCGCTTCGTCAACTATTGCGGCAATTCTGTCCGCAACGAGCTGATTTGAAATGACATTCGGCTTGTTAAGGTCGAAATCGGGCTTAGAGGTCATACCGAGTATTGCGCCCGTTTCAACATCCATTATAATACCGTAAGCATATTTTGCGCCCGTATCGACAAGCGCTTGGTCAAGGCTCTGTTCAAGGTAATACTGGATTACCTCGTCAATCGTAAGAACAAGATTTGCGCCCTGTTGAGCCTCATAGGTCGTTTCATACTCGCTCGACATAACCTTTTGTCTTGCGTTCATTGCGGTTATAATTCTGCCAGAAGTGCCCGTAAGCTCGCTGTTATATGACATTTCAACGCCTGCGTTACCCTCATCGTCCGAGTTTACGAAGCCGATTATCGTTGACGCAAACGAGGAATAAGGATAATAGCGCTTGGTGTCGGGGTCTGTGCCGATTATCTGCTTGAGCTTTGCGTCCTTGTTTTCCTTATCGTACTGCTTGATGTAGTCCTGAATGGCGTTTTTTGTATCCTCCTCGACCTCGCCCGAGATTTTAACATAATTCGACTCTTTCATCGTCTTTTCACGAATTGTGTCGGCGTCGATGCCGAGCTTTTCCGAGAGAAGCGAAACGACAGCCTCACGCTGACTTTCCGTCGTAATCTTTGACGGAATGATATATACAAGCCATGCCGAGGCGCTCTTTGCAAGAACGTTCATGTTCGAGTCGTATATTGTTCCCCTCTGTGCGGAAACGGTGGTGTCAAGCAGCTGGTTCTGCTCAGCCTTGAGTTTGTATGCTTCACCGTTTACAAGGGCTACTCTGACAAGGCTTCCTATGCATACCAAAAATGCAAGAATAAGTATTGCCAGCGCTATTGTCGCCCTGTAGCTCAATTGCTTCAACGACCTTGTCTGCATATTTTCAAGCCCCTTTCGCACAAAATTCACGCCGACATCCCGGCTTTAAGATACAACAACGAGAGTTAAGAACATTTACTTAACCCTCGTTGTAATTTTATTTGATTACTTGCTCACATATTCCATAATCTTTGAGTAAAGCGACGACGAATCCGCATTGAGAGTTTTCGACCCGGAAAGCGTTACCTTGTCCGTTCCCGAAAGGTCTATGTACTCTATCTGATAGCTCTCCATCTTCACCATACCGAGATTGTCGCGAGCATACTCTTCAACATTTTCAAGAGAAATCATAGAGTCAAGCTGCATATTAAGTCTGACATTTTCGCTTTGTGCGGTAGTAATTTTGGTCTCCGCCGCGGAAATTTGTCTGTCAAGCTCGTCAACCTTGATTCTGCCGTAAAGAAGTGCCGAAAGCATTGAAAGCAGGAAAATCGAAATTGCAATTATCTTTGCGCTTTGTAAAGCGCTTGCGTGCATTTCCTTTTTGACCTGTACCAAGGTCTTTTTCGGCTTCTTTACAAGTTCCATCTTCGGCTTGTCCGCAAGAGGAACATTTATTGTCTCTATTTTTCGGGCAGCGTTTTTTTCGTATGAGCTTTGCTTGGGCTCAAACATCGAAAAGTCTATGCCGTCATACATATTATAATTTCTGTTCGCCATAATGCGCTTCCCTTTCCTAATCCTTTATTTTCTCTATCGAGCGGAGCCTTGCGCTGTGAGAACGGGGGTTCTTCTCAAGCTCCTTTTCACTCGGCGCAAGTCCTTTGATTTTGACCTTGCCTCTCGGAGTTTTTCCGCACACACATACCGGAAACTCCTTCGGGCAGGTACAGCCCTGCGCAAATGTGTTAAATCTCTGTTTTACCATTCTGTCCTCAAGCGAATGGAAGGTTATTATCGAAAGTATTCCGCCGACCTTCAAGCAGTCGAACATATCGTCCAAGGCGGTGTTGAGCTGGTCGAGCTCGCCGTTTACTTCGATTCTCAACGCCTGAAATGTTCGTCTTGCGGGATGAGAATCCCTCATCGCCTTTTGCGGCATTGAGCTTTTGATAATATCTATAAGTTCAAATGTAGTTTCAATCTCTTTTTTCTCTCTTGCCGAGACTATATTGTTTGCAATGCGGTTTGCGTATTTCTCCTCGCCGTAATCACGGAGAATTCTTGTAAGCTCGCCCACCGAAAGAGTGTTTACCAAATCCTTGGCGCTTGTGCCCTCCTTGCTCATACGCATATCAAGCACAGCGTCCTTGTGAAAGGAAAATCCCCTCTGTGCTTCGTCAAGCTGAAAGGAGCTTACGCCGAGGTCGGCAATTATCCCGTCGGCTTTTTCGCCGCCGAGCACATCTTTTATATTATTAAATGTATTGTGTACCACAGTTACCTGCGGATACCGTCCCAATCTTTCGTTCAAGACCTTAACAGCGTCCGGGTCACGGTCTATTGAAATGAGTCTGCCCGTTGTAAGCTTTTCGGCAATCGCCTTTGAATGACCTCCGCCGCCTGCGGTGCAATCGACATACAGCCCGTCCGGTTTTACCGAAAGAGAGTCTATTGTCTCATTAAACAAAACGGGGATATGAGAAAACTCCATATTCTTACTCCCGTCAGTTTATGATGCTCGGGAACCTCTTGTACGAAGCGTTGATCTGTTCCATTTCCTTGTCGTACTTTTCGGCGTCCCAAATTTCTATTCTCGTGCCGACACCGACAACAGCAACATCCTTTTTAAGGCCTGCGCCCTCGCAAAAGGAAGCTTTTATGGTTATTCTTCCCTGCTTATCCGGCTCAACCGAGATAACATTCGAGAAGAAGAAACGCTGCCAATCGGCGTCGCCGCTCTCTTCGACTATCTTGCTTTTCTTTTCCCACTCTTCCTCGCCGTAAACGGCAATGCACGGGAGGCTCTCATCATAATAGAGATAAAAGCTCTCGCCGAGCTTGGCTCTGAACTTCGCAGGAATGAACAGACGCTTCTTTGAGTCTATTGTATGTTTATAGCTGTTTGAAAAAGACACTGTCCGTTCCTCCTTCCTTTGATAGTCAAAACCGTGGGATTTTACACCATTTTTATGGAATCGCTATGCAATTGTCCACCACATTGCTTACATTATACTTTTATTTACTGAAAAAATCAAGTGCTTTTGCTGATTTTTTAACGACAAAAGGCGAAGTTTTACAGGTAATTTTTACCAAAATTTTCAAAATGTTTTTGTGCAAAAGGTAAATGCTATTGAACACCTTTATACCGTGAAGTTGTTTTACGGACAAAAATATTCCCCACAGAGTGCCTTTCGGCTCCCTGTGGGGAACGGATATACTGTGTTTAATATGCCGATTAAAGATTTATAAAAACAATATGTTGTGTTACATTGAATATATGATAACATTAAAGCCGTGAACACATTGTATGCGTTCACGGCTTTTTGCATTTAATATTCAGCTGTCAAGAAATTGTTGGTCGATTATGCCCGAAACAAAATTCTTTACATAGGACACGCTGAACGAAGAATCCTTGAGCCTTCCGGACTGTTTTTTAGCAAGCTCGTCCGTGTACTGCGACAGCTTGAATATCTGAACATCATGTCCTCCGTTGACATAGTGCGTAACGATTGTTTCAAACTTGACGTCGCTTATCGTAACGCTTCCGGTGTTAAAATCCTTTGTTACGGTGTAATGAAGCATTCCGCCGACAACCCTTGCGGGTCTGTTCTGCTGTGAAATGAAATTTCCGAGTGAATAGGCGACAAGCGTTCTTGTGCCGTCCTCCTTTTCGATGAACTCAACAGGCTGTATAACATGGGGATGGTGTCCGATTATCACATCTGCACCCCAGTTCGCCATCTTAACCGCAAGATTTTTCTGCTCCTGCGTCGGCGTCGTCTGATACTCATTGCCCCAATGGATGTTGACAAGCACCATATCGCAGCTTTCCTTTGCCGCCTTGATTTTTCTTTCTATTATATCCTCATCGGATGAGTAGATTATTTTGAGCTCGCTGCCCGAGGGAAGTGAAAGCCCGTTTGTATATTGCGTAACGCCGACAAGTCCGATTTTCATCCCGTTCGACTCGATATATTCGACGCGATTCAAATCCTCTTCATTTTTGTATGCGCCGGTTCTGACAACGCCGTCAACGCTGTCCCAATAATCGATAGCCTCGGTAAGTCCCTTAGCACCCTTGTCGAGCATATGGTTGTTTGCCATGGCAATGACATCAAAGCCGATTTTCGCAATTTCATCCCCGACCTCATGCGGAGAGTTGAAAAGCGGATAGCCTGACGGCTGATTGCTCTCGGAAATTATCGTTTCCTGATTTATCGTTGCAATGTCCGCAGCCGCAACATCGGAAGCTATGTTTTTGTAGCAATACGAAAAATCATATCCGTTGCCGCCGGCACGCTTTTTCGCCTGCTCATATATACCGTCGTGAATCAAATTGTCGCCGACCGACAAAAAATTTACACTGACAGTCGGCAAAGGCTCCGTCGTCGTTTCGGAAGCCGATTCACTCTCAACCGGTGCCGCGGCAGGAACGGAATTTTCTCCAGTTTTGGTAACAAGCAGAACGCCTATACCGCAAATAAGTACCATTGTCATAATTATTGACAAGAATACCTTAACTTCCCTCTTATTCATTTCCTCACTCCGTCAGCTTATTTTGTAAATTTTTCGTTATATCTTTTTATTGAGTCCTCAATTATGTCAACCGCCGTGAGCACTCCCTTTACCTCGTCAATATCGGTGGTCTTATTTTCAAGAGTTTTGTAAACGCTGAAGAAATGCTTCATCTCCTGAAAAATATGAGCCGGCAGCTGTGAAATGTCCTTATACTCATTATATGTCGGGTCGTCAAACGGAATAGCAATTATCTTGTAATCGGCGGCGCCGTTGTCAAACATCGAAATAACGCCTATCGGATAGCACTTGACAAGAGCCATAGGCTCAATCTGCTCCGAACAGAGCACAAGCACATCAAGCGGGTCGTTGTCCTCGGCATATGTCCTCGGAATAAAGCCGTAGTTTGCCGGATAATGCGTTGATGTGTAAAGCACACGGTCAAGGCGAAGCATACCCGTTTCCTTGTCAAGCTCGTATTTCATCTTACTGCCCTTGCTGATTTCAATTACCGCGTCAAAGGCTTTTCTTGTAATTCTCTTGGGATCAATGTCATGCCAAATATTCATTTAGTAACTCCTTTGTATTCTTCTATAAGTTTGTTTCTTACTCTCCAAAGCTCCTTTGAAAGGTCTACATAGTATTTATGCGGATTTTCAAACCTCTTGACCTCGTCCCAGAGCGTATCCGTCTGCTCGGAGCAATATTCTCTTATCTCATCGAGCGTCGGCTCGTTATACACGCACTCTCCGTGACTGAATATCGGCACCAGCAGCGGTCTTGCAACAAATCGCTCAATATCCTTACGCTTCCATGTGTAATCGGGGTCAAAGAGCGTGTACGGCTTTCCGTCGTCCACCGTTTCGCCGTCAAGAGTCAGAACATCTGCAATTGCCTTGCCCGACTCCGTATCAAAAAGTCTGTAAACCGATTTTGAGCACGGAATTGTTATCTTGCTTACATTCTCCGAAAGGTTAATTTTGGGAATAATCTTACCGTCCTTTTCAACCGCACAGAGCTTGTAAACTCCGCCGAACAACGGTGAGGACGAGGAGGTTATAAGCCTCTCGCCGACAATAAAGCAGTCAACCTTTGCGCCCTGCGCCACCATATCGCCTATAAGGTATTCGTCAAGCGAGTTTGACGCCATAATATCGCAGTCGGGGAAGCCCGCTTCGTCAAGCATTTTTCTTGCTCTCTTTGAAAGATAGGTTATGTCGCCCGAGTCTATTCTTATCGAATTGGGACGCTTGCCCATGGGAACAAGCACATCGTTGAACGCCTTTATGGCATTCGGAACACCCGAACGGATAGTGTCGTAAGTATCGACAACAAAAGTGCAGTCATCGGGATAACGGCGTGCATATTCGCAAAACGCCTCGTACTCCGAATCAAACATCTGCACCCAGCTGTGTATCATTGTGTTGACGCCCGGGATACCGAACTGCTTCTGCGGAATAATTCCCGAAGTCAGAGAACAGCCGCCTATGTATGCCGCCCTTGCACCCATTACCGCCTGCGAAAAGCCCTGAGCTCTTCGTGTGCCGTACTCGGCAACGGTGGTCGAGTGTGAAGCGCGGACAAGCCTGTTTGCCTTTGTTGCGATAAGGCTCTGCTGATTGATAAACATAAGCAAAGCGGTTTCGATAAGCTGCGCTTCGACAACAGGACCTCTGACCTTAACTATCGGCTCGTTAGGGAATATCGGAGTGCCCTCGGGTATCGCCCATACATCGCAGGTAAACTTAAAGTTTTTAAGATATTCGCAAAACTCCTCGCTTATACCCTTTCCCCTTAAATAATCAATATCCTCCTGCGAGAAATGAATGTCTTTAAGGTATTCGATTACCTGTGAAAGACCTGCCATAATCGCAAAGCCGCCCTTGTCGGGAACCTTTCTGAAAAACATGTCGAAGTATGCCACGGTATCCTTGACGGGACTGTTGAAATAGCCGTCGGCAGTTGTAAATTCATACAGCTCCGTGAGCATTGAAATATTGTTCAATCCGTTTAACGAGTTCATAAACTCACCTCTTTGCTAATTTTAGCACATATTTTTGACTATGGCAATTAAATTCGGTTGAATTATACGGGTATTTATACTATAATACAGTAAAATCCGCAGGCAAAGGAAGTGAAAAGGAAATGCTCGGTGTAGTAATCCTGTGTATAACGGCTTTTGCGGTGTTTCTCGCACTGTCATATGCTTTCGGGCTTTATAAAACCGAGTATAACCCGTCAAAGCCGTCCCACAACGCCGTAATATTTTTATGTGTTGCAATATGCGTTATCGGCGCTTCCGTGATATATTATTTCCTTGCAAAGGAAAGCTTCGCTTATCCTTACCTGCACCCGCTGAAAAGTATGAATGCATACGAGCAACAGTTTGACGCCTTTTTGAAGGGTCAGCTCAATATCGACATAATTCCCGACCCACGCCTGTCAATAATGTCAAACCCGTACGACAAGGAAGCGAGGACAGCCGAGGGAATTTCGTATCTTTGGGACAGAGCATATTTTGACGGTAAATATTACTCGTATTTCGGCATTGCCCCTATACTTATTATATATTATCCGTTTTATCTCATAACAAAGACCGTGCCC
>CAVFQD010000009.1:0-41959 GCA_963624605.1 Eshraghiella crossota
CCTTCTAGGTGTTTGCAAACCACTAGTTTACTAGTGGTTATGATTCCGTGATTTTTATTTGTGGGCTTCAGACCTTTTTCGGGCATTTCCTGGGATATGGCAGGGAAAAAGTTTTCGGTTTCGGAGGTCGGTTGAATTTCATATGTGCCGTATTTGTTCAACATTTCATAATCCGTTTCGGGCGAATCCGGAATATAGGTTGTGCTTTCCCCAAGCCTTTTATATGAGTCGTCGTTGTTTTTCATTTAATCACCGATAATATTTTATCCCACGATGATTAAAATATGTAATTTTTATTCTTATTTTTTGCTCTTTAACAGCGGCTTGATTTTTGCAAAATACGCGTTGCCGTCGGTTTCGCCGAATTTTCTTACAAGGGCGTTGTGTATACCCTCTTTTGTTTTACAGGTTATGGTGATTTTTGATATTGTTTTTGAAATTGTGCGGTCGCCTATTATTTCAATAACGCTGTTTTCAATCTTTTCGATTTCCTCCGAATTGTTGCCCTCGCAGATTTCCTGAATTTGTTTGACGGAGTAGCCTCGGTTGCACCAATATTGGCAAACAAACGAGAAACCTTGGTCCTTGGATACAATATAATAGGTTGTTTCCTTGTCGTTATACTTGCCCATCAGATAACCGATATATGTGTCGAGCTGTGCGTCAAGGGCGTCGTGGAAAATCTTACCCGTGTCCGCAATTTTGACATTTGCTTCTTTGAAAACGGTCTTTGCGTTGGATTTTTGAATTTTTTCAACAGCCTTGATGTCGATTTTCGGCGCATTTGTGCTGAAAAATACAACCACAACATCGGTGTCCAAAAGCTTTTCGATACCCGTTAAGCCTGCTACCGATGTGTTTTCATAGTCAATAACATATACGCTCATACTATCGCCTCTGTAATTTATTTGTGATATTTACCGCCGTTTGAAATTTGGAACGCTCTGTATATCTGCTCCAACAGCATTATTCTTGCCATCTGGTGCGGAAAGGTCATTTCGGACATTGAAAATTTGAAATCCGACATATTTTTAATCTCATCGCTTAAGCCGAACGAGCTGCCGATTATAAAAACTATATTGCTTTTTCCGTTCACTGCAATCTCAGACAATTTTCTACTAAACGCTTCGCTCGATGTTTGTCTGCCCTCAATGCACATTGAAAAAACATATGAATTTGACGGGATTTTTTGCTTTATCTGCTGCGCCTCTGCGGTAAGGGCGTTTTTTATTTCGTTTTCCGAGGGAGTGTCGGACAAGAATTTGGGCGTGAGCTCAACGATATTCAGCTTACAGTATGCCGAGAGCCTCTTTTGGTATTCTTCGGAAAATTCACGCATATATTTTTCTTTGAGCCGTCCCAAGGCTATTACGGTTACGCTTATCAAAGCATCACCGCCTTTGAGTCCCAGACCGGCTTTGCGATTTTGAGAATATAGTCGCTGTCCTCCTTTGCGCCCGCACAGGTAAGAGACGAATATGTGGTCTGATATGCAAGCTCGGGGAAGTTGTTTTCTTTGCTCAAATGGCCGAGAATAAGCCTTGTTGTTCCGCTCTCGATAAGCTTAACCGCTTCGTCGGCGCAGGAATCGTTTGACAGATGCCCTTTTTCGCCGAGTATTCTTTTTTTCAACGGATAAGGATACGGACCGTTTTCAAGCATACGGATATCGTGATTTGATTCGAGCAACACAAGGTCGGAACCGCAAATTGCGTTATGTACGGTGCTTGTCATAACACCGAGGTCGGTTGCAACGGAGATTTTTCTTCCGTCGGGGGTTTCAATGACATATCCGCAGCTTTCTGCCGCATCATGTGATGTACGGAACGGTTTTACGAATATTCCGTTCGCGTCATATCCGTTTTCGTCTATTACAGCCGTTTCAATCTTTTTGTCCTGAAAAGAGTTCTCTTCAAGATACTCCAAGGTCTTTTCGAGAGCAACGACCTTGATATTATGCTTGGAGGCGAAAACCCTCAAGCCTTTGATGTGGTCGGAGTGTTCGTGAGTTACAAATATTGCGCTCACGGTATCCGGGTCAACGCCGATGTCGTAAAGCGCCGTATCGGTTTTCTTCGCGCTCACACCGACATCGACAAGCACGCCGTTTTCGCCGCAGCCTATATAAATTGAATTTCCGCTTGATGACGAAAACAGCGGACAGAATTTTGCCATAATTTCTCCTCGGTTATTCGGGTAAAATAGAATTTGTTGTGATGTAGGTAACGCCTGCGTTTACCATTGCGTCAAGATGATATTTGTCGTCAACGGTCCAGCATGCCGCTGCAAGTCCTTTGTCAAGAAGCTTTTTTATCATATCGGGACGGGGTGCGTTGAAGTCGGACGAAAAGTCCATACCCTTACAGCCGCTGTCAACCGCCTGCTGAATGTTCTTGTCGGTAAGATAATTGACGAGGTACCACATTTCAATGTCTCTGTCTATCTTTCCGAGTGCCTGAAGGTCTGCCAGAATAAACGAGATTACAACGCAGGTCTTTTCAATTCCGTTCTTTTTGAGCACATCATAAAAGCTCTGCATTTTATCCGTTCTGGGGTCCTTTATCTCAATAATCGGACGGCAGTTGTATTTTTTGCATATGTCGATATATTCCTGAAGCGTACACATTTTAACATCCAGATGTTTTCCGATGTTTGCGCCTCGGAGCATTTTGAGCTTTAAGAGCTCTTCACTCGAATGTTCCTTTATATCGCCCTCTCCGCTGAAAAGCGTTTCGAGGTTGGGGTCGTGCGCAACCATCCATACGCCGTCGGTCGCCATATGCGTGTCGCACTCTATACCGTAGAAATTGCCGTGCTTGCCCGCCGCCTCAAAGGACGGAGCTGTGTTCTCGGGATTTACGCCGGAAAGACCTCTGTGAGCGACAAATTTTGTCTTTTCAAAATCAATGCTGCTAAGCTCGGTAGCTTTTTTAAGCGTCATCGGCGAAATCGGCTTTTTCCGCATCTTTTTGTAGACCGCCTTGCTGAAAATCGGGGAGAATTTAGCTCCCATAAACGCCGTAAATCTGTTGAGTTGTTTCATTTCCGGAACCTCCTGAACAAAAGTGATTTCTTGAAAAATATTATAAATCAAATTTTGTCAAAAGTAAACAGTATATATTGATGAGTTGTGACAACAATAAAGCGATATTGCGGCGTTTTTTAGGCTTGTTTTTACCCTCGATTTGCTTGACACCGATATTGTAATATTCTATAATTAAATGATACATATGACAGTGTAAAGAGGTAGTGTTTTATGCATTTTGAAGAGAGAGAATTTCTCCCGGTAATACTCGGCGCCGACATAACGGCGTATTCGCTCGCAAGGAGCTTCCACGAGGAATATCATATCAAATCTCTTGTGTTGAGTATGTCGGAGGGCGGATATATCGCCAATTCCGATATAATCGAAAACAGAATTTTCTCCGGACTTGAAAAGAAAGAGGTTCTTGTTGAAAAGCTTCTTGAAATAGGCAAGGAGTTTGAGGGTAAAAAGAAGCTTATCGTTCTCGGCTGCGGCGATTGGTATGTCAGGGCGCTTATCGAGTCGAAAAAGGTACTTGAACCTTATTATATAGTTCCGTATATTGACGAGGAATTGCTTAACAGGATAGTTCTTAAAGATAAATTTTATGAGATTTTCGAAGAGCTCGGTCTCGACTATCCCGAAACCTATGTCTATGAGTGCGGAAAGGAAAACGACCTTAAATTCAATTTCAAATATCCCGTAATTGCGAAGCCCGCAAATTCCGCAATGTACCACTACGCAAAATTCGAGGGCAAGAAAAAGGTCTTTTCGTTCGACAACGAGGAGGATTTGCGTAAAATGCTTGCAAACCTCGAAAAGTCGAGCTACAACTATAAATTCCTCATTCAGGATAAAATCCCCGGCGACGACACCTATATGAGGGTGCTTACCTGCTATTGCGACAAAAACTCAAAGGTGCGCTTTGCGGCTCTCGGCAGAACCCTGCTTGAGGACCACACGCCGACTGCCATCGGTAATCCCGTTGCGATTATCAACGAGGTTAATCCCGATATTGTTGCGGCGGCGACAAAGTTCCTTGAACACATAGGCTATGTCGGATTTGCGAATTTCGATATAAAATACGACGAGAGGGACGGAAAATATAAATTCTTTGAAATCAATGTCCGTCTCGGAAGAAGTAATTTCTATGTTACGGGCAGCGGCTTCAATACGGTCAAGTGGATTGTAGACGACTACATTTACAATAAACTTGACGACTACACTGTTGCTGACAACATAAATCTTTATTCGGTAGTGCCTAAGGGCGTTATTATGAAGTATGTTCCCGAAAGCGATTTCAAGGACCTTGCAAGGAAGCTTTTCAAAGAGGGAAAGGTCACCTATCCCCTGCTTTACAAGGCTGATAAAAACCTCAAGCACAATTTCTATGCGAGGGCGGCACTGCTTAACCAGTACAGGAAGTTCAAAAAATATTTTTGATAAGAATGTGAAAATATGAAAGAAAAGATTTTAGGCGTTCTCGGCGGCGTAGGTCCGCTTGCGACGATTTATTTTGCCGACCTTGTCGTTAAAATGACCGACGCAAAAACGGACCAGGAGCATATTGCGATGGTAATTCTGAACCATTCGTCAATACCCGACAGAACGGATTATATCCTTGACAAGACAAAGCCCAACCCTTTGCCCGTTATGATTAAGGACGCAAAGCTGTTGGAGGACGACAACTGTGATTTTATCGTCATTCCGTGCAATACGGCGCACTATTTCTATGACGAAATTCAGAAGAGCATAAGCATTCCGATAATCAATATCCTTGAAGAGACAGTTTGCTACTGCGAAAAAACGATACCTGATATTAAAAAAATAGGCGTTCTTGCGACGGTCGGAACGCTTAAATCAAAGGCTTATCAGAATATTATCGAAAAGCATAATCTGGAATGCGTCGTTCCGTCGGAATATGACCAGAAGTCGCTTATGAATATCATTTACAATCAGGTCAAGGCGGGTGAAGAGGTCGATATATTTGAATTTCAGAGGATAATCGGCGAGATGAAAAAGCAGGGCTGCGACGCTGTTGTGCTCGGCTGTACGGAGCTGTCGGTTATCAAAAAGGACTTTAAGATTGATCGCCCCGATGTTGTCGATTCAATGGAATGTCTTGCAAGGGCAAGCATACTTGCCTGCGGCAAAAAGCTTAAAGTGTAATATTTTTTAAGAGGTAAATATATGTGCGGATTTGTAGGCTATGTAAACGCCGAAAATGACAAAGAAACAAATCAGAAAATAATCAAGGCGATGGCGGACAGGATTGTCCACAGAGGACCCGACCAGGATGACTATTATGTCGATTCCGAGGTGTCGTTGGGCTTCCGCAGACTTTCTATTATCGACCTTGACGGCGGAAGTCAGCCGATTACCAATGAGGACAGCACAAGGGTCATCGTTTTCAACGGCGAGATTTACAATTATCAGGAGATAAGGAAAGAGCTTGTCGAAAAAGGTCATATTTTCAAAACAAAGACCGATACGGAGGTTATACTTCACGGCTTTGAGGAATACGGTAAGGATATTCTTACAAGACTCAGAGGTATGTTTGCGTTTGTTATCTGGGATAAGAACACGAAGAAGATTTTCGGGGCAAGGGATATTTTCGGTATAAAGCCGTTTTTCTATTATCTCAATGAGGGAAACTTTCTTTTCGGTTCGGAGATAAAGTCTTTCCTTTCAAATCCGCTTTTCAAAAAAGAGCTTAACGAGGAGAGAATACCCGACTATCTCTGCTTTGAGTACATTCCCACCACGGAAACGCTGTTCAGAAATGTTTATAAGCTTGAACCCGGCAGCTATTTTGAATACGAAAACGGCTTGTTCAACACGCAGAGATATTTCACTCCCGAATATGATATTGACGACACAAAGAGCATAGAATATTGGGAAAATCTTATCGACGAGACCTTCAAGGGCTCAACCGTGGCGCACGGAATTGCCGATGTTGAGGTCGGCTGCTTCCTTTCGAGCGGCGTCGATTCAAGCTATGTCGTTCACGAGATGGCAAAGAGAAACAAGGTAAAGACCTTTTCCGTAGGCTATGCGGAGGAAAAATATTCCGAGCTTGACAGGGCTGTTAAGTTTGCCGAGCACGAGGATGTTCCGAACTTTACCAAAAAGATTACGGCACAGGAGTATTTCGGCGTTGCGCCCATGGTTCAGTATTATATGGATGAACCGCTTCCAAACCCCTCGGCACTTGCGCTGTACTTCCTTGCAAAGCTCGCTTCAGAGCAGGTAAAGGTTGTGCTTTCGGGCGAGGGCGCAGACGAGCTTTTCGGCGGTTATCACTATTACAGAGAGCCGCTTGATTTTGAAAAATATATGAAGGTTCCGCAGGGCATCAGAAATGTACTCGGCGATATTGCGGAAAAAATGCCCGCTTTCCACGGAAAGAGATTTTTGACAAGGGGCAGGTATCCGATTGAGCAGAGATTTATCAGATGCAACTATGTCTACAATCATTCGGAGCTCGACAAGGTTCTTTCAAAGAAAATTCCGTCAAAGGAGCCGTGGACATACACCAAGCAATTCTTTGACGAGGTTAAGGGTGAGGACGACATCACAAAGATGCAGTATGCCGACATCAGAACATGGCTTGTTCAGGACATACTTGTCAAGGCGGACAGAATGAGTATGGCGAATTCGCTTGAATTGCGCGTCCCGTTCCTCGACAAGGAAATGCTCAAGGTTGCTTTGCAAATCCCGTCAAAGTACAGGGTGAACAACGAAACCACAAAGGTTGCATTGAGAGGAGCGGCGGCAAAAGAGTTGCCGAAGGAGACATCATCAATGAGAAAGACGGGCTTTCTCACTCCGTTAAACGACTGGCTCAAGAGAGACGAGTTCTACGGCATGGTAAAAGAAAAGTTTGAATCGGACGAAGCGGCTATGTTTTTTAACCGTGATTATATAATCAAATTGCTTGACGAGCACAAGGCGGGAACGGCACACAATATGAAAAAAATATGGTCGGTCTATTCGTTCCTGCTCTGGTACGAAAAGTATTTTGTAGAAAACTGAAAGGGAGCGTTGGTATGACGGAAAAATGTGCGGCGGTAATCCTTGCGACCGAGGAAAATCCGAGTATTAAATCGTATCGCTCGATTTATATGATGAACCTGCTGTCAAAGCCTGTTATCGGATGGGTAATAAATGCGGTGAAAAAATGCGGAATTGACGATGTTTCGGTTGTAGTTTCCGATAACGATGTAGCTATTGCGCCCTATGCCGAGCTTTCGGGTTGTACGACATATAAGAGAAAGCAGATTGAGGAGGAGTCGATTGACTTTATAAAAAAGCATGGTGAGGGAAGCATACTTGTTGTCAGAGGCGACGCACCGTTTATTGATCCGGTGATACTTCGAAACGCATTGCTTGAGCATATCAATAACAATAACAAGGTTACGGTTGTCAGCACGCAGGTTGATATGCCTTTCGGCTATTCGAGAATTGTCAGGGACAACGCCGGAGGGTTCCTTTCGGTTGTTGAAGAAAGAGCGGCGACGAGCGAGGAGAAGAAGATAAACGAGGTAAGCTCCGGCTCATATTGGTTTGACGCACAGACGCTTCTCAAAAGCTTTGAAACATGTATAAAGTATCATAAGGATGCGGTTGACGACGCAGTCAAGGAAATTATAAACTTCGGTGGAAAGGTAAACACCTTTTATGCCGACTCTCCCGATATAGTTTTGCGTGCAAACAGCAGAAAGCGCATTTTCGGTCTCAACGAGACTGCAAGGCGAAATGAGATTGTAAAACACATTGAGGCTGGTGCGGATATTCCCTGCTTTGACGGCGTTATGATTGAACCGGATGTTGAAATCGGAGTTAACACAATGATTTTACCGGGAACTATTCTGAGAGGCAATGTCAAAATAGGCAAGTCCTGCAAAATCGGTCCGAACACCGTTGTTGAAAACAGCACGGTCGGAGACAATGTGGCGCTTAACAATGTTCAGTGCTATCAGTCAACGGTTAAAAACGGCTGTAACATAGGGCCTTTTGTTCATATAAGACCGAATTCGGTTGTCGGCGACGGTGTGCATCTCGGCAACTTTGTTGAGGTCAAAAACTCGAATATTGACACGGGCACGAAGGTATCGCATCTGACATATGTCGGCGACAGCGATGTCGGCAAGCGTGTAAATTTCGGCTGCGGCACGGTAACCGTAAACTATACCGGCAAGGCAAAGTTCAGAACACGAATTAAGGATGACGCTTTTATAGGCTGTAACACAAATCTTGTCGCTCCCGTAACCGTCGGAGAGGGCGCGTACACGGCGGCAGGCTCGACCATAACCGAGGATGTTCCGGACTCTTCGCTCGGAATTGCCAGAGCAAGGCAGGTAAACAAGCTCGGCTGGAGAATAAACAAAGACAGCGAATAACTGACAAGAGGAAAATTATGTTTGACAGACTTAACAAAAGAGGCAAGACTGTCGGCACGCCTGAATTCCTTGTGGTGGGTCTCGGAAATCCCGAGAAAAAATACACACTAACAAGACATAATTCGGGCTTTTTGTGCGTTGACGAGCTTGCCGAAAAGCACGGCTTTAAGATAAAAAAGCTTAAATTCAAGGCTCTTATTGCCGACACGGTTATAAACTCGCACCGTGTTATCGTAATGAAGCCGCAGACCTATATGAACTCGAGCGGCGAAGCGGTAAGGGAAGCGGTAAATTTTTATAAGATACCGCCTGAAAATGTAATAATTATTTTTGACGATATTTCGTTGGATGTCGGAAAGCTTAGAATAAAGAGAAAGGGCACGGACGGCGGTCACAACGGAATAAAAAGCATTATTTCCTGCATTTCAAGCACGAATTTTCCGAGAATAAAAATCGGAGTGGGCAAAAAGCCACACCCGGACTATGACCTTGCCGCATGGGTGCTCTCGGAATTCAAAAAGGATGAGGCAAAGCCGCTCAAAGAGGCGATAGACAACGCCTGCGACGCACTTTTGCTTATGCTTGACGGAAATATCGACGAAGCAATGAACAAGTTTAATTCATAGGAGATAATTTTTAACTATGTCTGCTTTCAAAGAGGCGTTGAGTAAATCGCCCGAATATAAGGAGCTTGAAAAAGCGGTAAAAAACGGCAAAACTCCGCTCGGTGTTTTGGGTCTTACCGCCATACACAAGGCTCATCTGATAAGCTCGCTTTGTGCGGATAAATCGCACAAGGCGCTTGTTGTTATGCCCGACGAGCCGTCGGCTACAAAGTTCTGCGAGGACTTAAAGGTTTTCGGCTTGAATGCGTTGGTTTATCCCGAGCGTG
This sequence comes from Eshraghiella crossota, assembly GCA_963624605.1. Lineage (GTDB taxonomy): Bacteria > Bacillota > Clostridia > Oscillospirales > Acutalibacteraceae > Fimenecus. The sequence goes on from CAVFQD010000009.1 coordinate 9,320, forward strand.
ATTTTGCGTTCAACGGTGCCGAGTTCCGCTCACACGAATATGAGCAAAGGCGGCTTAAAGTGCTTTCAAATATGCTTGAAGGTAATATTGATGTTGCGGTGTGCTCGGTCGAGGCGGCAATGCAAAGGACAATTCCGAGCGATGAGCTGAAAAAGCACTCGCTTACATTAAAGGTCGGCAAGGACACTCCGCTTGACAGAGTACTTGAGGTGCTCACTGCTTCGGGCTATACCCGTTGCGATATGGTCGAGGGCGTGGGTCAGTTTTCAGTGCGCGGCGGAATACTCGATTTGTTTTCCCCCGACAGCGAAATGCCCGTGCGTATTGACTTCTGGGGCGACACGGTGGAGAGTATGTCGCATTTTGATGTTGACAGCCAGAGGCGTGCGGATAAGGTTGAAGAGTTTTCGGTTATGCCGTCAACCGAAATCCTGTTTTCAAGCGATGATGAATTGAAGCAAAAAATAGATGAATTTTCAAAGACGGTAAAGGGCAAGGGCTCAAAAAAAGCAAAGGAAATTTTGCTTTCCGATATTGAAAGGCTTGACTCGGGAGTAAAGCTTACCTCCGAGGACAAATATCTTGCGCTTGCCTACGGAGAGTTCAGCACGATATTCGACTATGCGGACGAGGGGTATCTCACGGTTGTTTGCGACAGCGCAAATGTCAAGGAAAGGGCGACAAACTGCGTCAAGCTGATGAACGAGGAAATCAAGACCTTGTTTGAGGATGGAGTGCTTTGCAACGGATTAGACAAATATTATCTAACGCTTGCGGAGCTGTTCAAGGAATATGAAAAACACAAGATAGTTTACTTTGACAACTTCGCGAGAGGCAGCTTTGACATACCCGTAAAGGACCTTATTTCATTTACGACAACACAGCTTCCTGTCTGGAACGGCAAGCTTGATATACTTTTGGACGATGTATCCCCGCTCCTCGATAAAAACTCGACCGTTGTCGTTATGGGCGGCACGGAAAAAGTGGCAAAAACGCTTGCGGACGACCTCGAAAACGAGGGCACGCCTGCACTGTATTTTACATTTGAGCCTAAAGAATTTCCGCGCGGCAGGGTTTGCGTTCTGCAAGGGGCATTTTCGGGCGGCTTTGCCTATCCGAACGATAAATTTTATGTGTTTACCTACGGCAGGAACGCAATGTCGTCAAAGCGCAGGACAAAATACAATTTCAAAAAGGGACAGGGCATACATTCGCTTGACGAGCTTCACAAGGGCGACTATGTCGTTCACCGTATGCACGGTATCGGCGTTTTCGACGGCATACAGAAGCTCGAAGTCGGAAAGATAGTCAAGGATTATATTAAAATAAAGTATGCAAAGAACGATGTGCTTTATGTTCCCGTCACACAGCTTGACCTTGTGTCAAAATATATAGGTCCTCACGAGGAAAACGGCAAGGGCGTCAAGCTCAACCGTATCGGCGGAGCGGAATGGGAAAAGACAAGGAACAAGGTTCGTGCGGCGGTCAAGGATATGGCTGATGAGCTCATAGCGCTCTATTCAAAGCGCCGACAGTCAAAGGGCTTTGCTTTTTCGCCGGATATGGATATGCAGTCCGACTTTGAGAGGCGTTTCCCCTACGATGAAACACCCGACCAGCTGCGTTCCGTTGACGAAATAAAGGGAGATATGGAAAAGCCTTATCCCATGGACAGACTTCTCTGCGGCGATGTCGGCTTCGGTAAAACGGAGGTTGCGCTGCGTGCGGCGTTCAAGTGCATTGCGGACGGCAAGCAGTGCGCCATACTTGTTCCGACAACAATCCTTGCGCTACAGCATTACAGAACTCTTTCGACAAGGTTTGACGGCTTCCCCGTTGAGATTGAAATGCTCTCACGCTTCAGAACTCCGAAGGAACAGGAAAAGATAATCAAAAACATAAAGAGAGGCTCTGTGGATATTATTGTCGGTACGCACAGGCTTATTTCAAAGGATATTGAGTTCAAGGACCTCGGTTTGCTGATAGTTGACGAGGAACAGCGCTTCGGCGTTGCCCAAAAGGAAAAGCTCAAGGAAAAGTTTCCGTATGTCGATGTGCTGACTCTTTCGGCTACTCCTATCCCGAGAACGCTCAATATGGCGATGTCGGGTATAAGGGATATGTCGGTTATCGAGGAGGCTCCGCAGGACAGACACCCCGTTCAGACCTATGTTATAGAGCAGGATATGGGCATGCTCGCCGAAGCGATGGAGAAGGAATTGCGACGGGGCGGACAGGTTTATTATCTTTACAACCGTGTTGAGGACATTGAACGCAAGGCGGCGGAGATAAAGGAATATCTTCCCGACGCGAGGATTGCCACCGCTCACGGGAAAATGGCGGAGGATGAATTAAGCGATATATGGCGCGCTCTTCTTGAGGGCGAGATTGACATACTTGTCTGTACGACGATAATCGAAACGGGCGTTGATGTCTCAAACTGCAACACGCTGATAATTGAGGACGCAGACAAGCTCGGCTTAGCTCAGCTTCATCAGATAAGGGGCCGTGTGGGCAGAAGCGCAAGGCGTGCGTCGGCGTACTTCACATTCAAACGGGGCAAGGAGCTGTCGGAGATAGCTCAGAAAAGGCTCGAGGCAATCAGGGAATATACCGAGTTCGGTTCGGGATTTAAGATAGCTATGCGAGACCTTGAAATAAGAGGCGCGGGCAATGTGCTCGGAGCACAGCAGCACGGACATATGGAAGCGGTCGGATATGAAATGTATCTTGAACTGCTCGGCGAAGCGGTCAGCGAGGAAAAGGGCGAGAAGCCGCAGACGCCCAAAAAGGACTGCCTTATCGATATGCAGATTGACGCGCATATACCAGAAGCCTACATTGACAGCGTGCCGCAAAGGCTTGCAATATACAGACGAATTGCCGACATATGTTCGGTCGAGGACGCCGAGGATGTAAAGGATGAGCTCCTTGACAGATACGGAGACATTCCGACCTCGGTAAACGGACTTATAGACATTTCCCTGCTTCGTAACTCGGCTTCCAAATACGGCGTGTATGAAATCGGTCAAAAGGGCAGAAATGTTATACTCTATATCAACGAGATACCCACAAGTATGGTGCTGAACCTTTCCTCACAGCTGAGAGGACGGGTATCGGTATGCGACTTCGGCAAGAAGTATATAAGCGTTAAAATCACTGAGATGCAGGAGCCGTTGGATACTTTGAAGGAGATATTCGGCTATCTTTCGCAGGTGCCGTCAAAGGGGTAAAGTGTATAATGTGAGCGTGCAGACGAAAATCAACTAAGCTTGCTTGTCAAGCGAGCTTGGCTTGTGAGTGCTCGGCTTCAATAAAAATTCAATCTTCGGAATATACAATAATAAAAAATCGGTTACTTTCGGAGGTGCGCAATGAGAGTTTTGCTTGTCGAAGACGAAAAAAGAATGGCGCAGGCGCTTTGTGAGATACTGCGGCGTGAGGGTTATACTGCTGACTGCCGATATGACGGACAGTCGGGGCTTGAAGCGGCACAAAGCGGAGTTTACGATATTATTGTTCTTGATGTTATGCTGCCGAAAATGAACGGGTTTGACATAGCGAGGGAATTGAGAAAAGGCGGCGTGCGCACGCCGATACTTATGCTTACGGCAAAGGCGGAGCTTGACGACAAAGTTACGGGGCTTGACAGCGGAGCGGATGATTACCTCACAAAGCCTTTTATGGCAAAGGAGCTGCTTGCGAGACTTCGTGCGCTTTTGCGGCGCAATATAGACACGCCCGACGGAAGGCTCAAATTCGGCGACATTTCCCTTGATTCGGACACATATGAGCTCTCCTGCGAGACTACGGGACAGAGCGTCCGCCTGAGCGAAAAGGAAAAGCTGATTTTGGAATATCTCATAGCGAACCAAAACCGTATTTTGACAAGAGAGCAGCTTGCGGTTAAAATCTGGGGCTATGAAAACGACGCAGAATATAACAATGTTGAGGTGTATATGTCGTTTACGAGGAAAAAGCTTGCCTTTGTCGGCGCAAAAACGGAAATAAAAGCGGTGCGAGGCGTGGGCTATGAGTTGAGGTGCGGCGATGTTTAAGAAATCAAGGCTTAGAATAATTTTATCTATTATGGCTGTTATGGTGTTGATACTCGGCGGTACCTTTGCCGTTATTTACGGGACAAGCTATGCGAGAATGACCTCGGACAACCGCCGTATGCTTGAACAGTATGCGAGAGAATATTCGGCTGACCGAATGCAGGATGAATCTCCCGAGGCTCAACCGGACGACATACCGAGCAAGCCGACGGACGGTGTAACGCCGCCCGAAAACGGACAACCTCCACATGAGGATGAGCATAAATTCGATGTATCCACCTTCTATTCGGTTGCTGTTTCCTCCGACGGCACGGTAATCAAAACCGACAACGGTTCGGGAACGCTTTATTCCGATGAAACGCTTGAAAAATATGCTGAGGAAATAATTGAAAACGGTTCGCAGAACGGGACTAAAGGAAGCCTGTCTTATCTTAAAACTGAAAAAGACGGTTATACCCTTGTCTGCTTTATAGATAATATTGTAATGCAGGGGAATATTTCAACTCTGTTCACCAATACGCTGATATTCGGCGGAATTTCGCTTGTAGCGGTGTTCTTTGCTTCGGTGTTCCTCGCAAAACGCATAGTTTCTCCGCTTGAGGAGAGCTACGAAAAGCAAAAGCAGTTTATTTCCGACGCGGGGCACGAGTTGAAAACTCCCGTTTCGGTGGTAGGCGCAAATGCGGAAATACTCGAGCGTGAAATCGGAAATAACAAGTGGCTTGAAAATATAAAATACGAAAACGGCAGAATGGGCGCTCTGGTAAAACAGCTTTTGGAGCTTGCAAGGACGGAAAATGTTGCGCCGAATATGCAAAGACTTGATTTAAGCCGTCTGGTATCGGGCGAGGCACTTCCGTTTGAAAGCGTGGCTTTTGAAAACGGACTTGAATTGACGGAGAATATTGCGGATGGGATTTTTGTCAACGGAGATGAAATCAAGTTAAAACAGCTCTCGTCAATACTTATAGACAACGCCGTAAAGCACAGTGAAAACGGAAAAAGCGTGAATATAAAACTCACTTCCGAGCACGGATATGCAAGGCTTTCGGTTGTAAACGACGGACGGGAGATACCGCAGGAAAACAGAAAAAAGCTGTTTGAGAGATTTTACCGTGAGGACGAGGCGAGAAACGACGACGGCCATTTCGGACTCGGACTTGCAATTGCCAAGGCGATTGCCGTTTCGCATAAAGGAAAAATCGGCGTTTCCTGCTATGACGGCAAGGTGGAGTTTACGGTTACCCTGCCGCTTGCAAAATAGAACACAACATATAAAAACAACCCTTTGTACACAAAATACAAAGGGTTGAAATTTTTTTGAAAAGCTTTTGACTTTTCAATTATTATTCAATCTTCACTGCGTATAATGTGCTCAAAGATAAAGAACAGGAGGAGTCTTTATGAAAACAAAATCAGAAAAAAGAAAAATCAACAGGCGGTCCGGAATGAAGAAGGCTACGGCTTTGTTATGCGCGGCGGCAATTATTATATCCTTTACCGCGTGCGGAAAAAGCACGGATTATTCAAACTCGACCGTTGTCGGTAAGGTAACAGCAATAAAAGGCACAACGGTTACCCTGCAGCTCGGCGAGCTCTCGGAGAGCGAGAAGCCCGAAATGCCGAGCGGCGACAGCACGCAGGACGGACAGACTCCGCCCGAAATGCCGAGCAGCGACAGCACGCAGGACGGACAGACGCCGCCCGAAATGCCGAGCAGCGACAGCACGCAGGACGGACAGACACCGCCCGAAAAGCCAAGCGGTGACAGTCAGCAAGACGGACAGACACCGCCCGAAAAGCCGAGTACAGAAGGTCAACAGAGCGGTCAAACACCACCCGAAAAGCCCGACTCAAACGGAACGGAAACTGCACAGCCGTCCTCTTCGGGCAATACGGGCGACAGCACGGACGAAAACGGTGCGCAGAGCGGGCAGACTGCCCCCGAAATGCCCGAAGCTCCGCAGGGTGAGGCTCCCTCGGGCGGCTTCGGCGGTATGCAGAGCTTTACTGCGGGTGAAGAAACCGCAAAAATAGACCTTGACGGCGCAACGGTTACAAAGAATTCGCAGGAGGCATCGCTTGACGATATAAGCGAGGGTGATGTTCTTAAAATCACATTTAATGACAGCAATGAGCCCGAAACAGTTGAAATTGTATCGGTGTCGTCGGGTAACGGCTCTTCAAATGTTTCACAGGGCTCAAGCGCAAACACCATTGACGAAAACGGCACCTTTAACGGCAATGAATATACTTCCGCCGGCGACGACGAAAACGCTCTAAGAGTTGACGGCACAGAGGTTACGCTTAACGGTATTACGGTTGATAAGAGCGCAGGCTCAAGCTCAAACACCGAAAACGGCGATTTCTACGGCGTGAACGCTGCCTTGCTTGCCACAAACGGTGCAACGGTAACAATTAAAAACGCAAAAATAAAATCGTCTGCACAGAACGGCAACGGCGTGTTCAGCTACGGAAGCGGAACAACGGTAAATATTTCCGACTCCGTAATCACAACAACGGCAGACAACTCAGGCGGTATTCAGACCACGGGCGGAGCAACAACAAACGCTGAAAACCTGACTGTGGAGACTTCGGGCAACTCCTCGGCGGCAATCCGCTCGGACAGAGGCGGCGGAACGGTCAATGTGAACGGCGGTACCTACACCTCAAACGGGTACAACTCCCCTGCCGTTTATTCGACAGCGGCAATCACGGTGTCAAACGCAACGCTCACGGCAAACAATTCCGAGGCACTTGTTATAGAGGGTAAAAACTCGATAACGCTTACCGACTGTACGGTTACGGGCAATATGAGCGATACAGACGGAACAAGCTCTGACGAAAATGTGCACAATGTGATGATATATCAGTCAATGTCGGGCGATGCGGATGTCGGCACAAGCAATTTCACAATGACGGGTGGCTCGCTCACCGCAAACAACGGCGATATGTTCTATATCACAAATACAGCCTGCAATATTTCGCTTTCGGGCGTTGCCGTTACAAACAACGATACAGACGCATTTCTTATGAGAATTTGCGGTAACTCAGCTTCTCACGGTTGGGGTACGGCAGGAAGCAACGGCGCACAGGTGGTATTTACCGCAGACTCGCAGACGCTTTCTGGTAACATTTCCGTCGATACGATTTCAACGCTCAATATGACCTTGAAGGGCAACAGCGTCTTTAACGGAACAGTCAACATCGTTGACAACGCACAGAACGGAACAGCCGTTTCGGACAATGCGGTTGTAACGGTTGAAGCAGGCAGCGTATGGAATCTTACGGGAAGCTGTACTCTGACATCGCTTACCAACAACGGTACGATAAATTTCAACGGTTATACAATAACGCTTGCCGACGGCACGGTGCTGTCATAAAAGCATAAAAAAAGAACCGATGCATTGCATCGGTTTTTTTATTGGGTTATTTAGAATAATTCGGTCAGGACTTCTGTCCACCACAAACATCTGTCCTTGTTCGAGTATTATAATAACACCGGATTATTGCAAAGTGCATACAAAAATATGAACAAATTGTTAACAATTTTATTTTTTTATTACTTTTGTTACATTTTTTTGCCTTTTATTATACCTTATTGCTTCAAACACACTTGACATTATCATCAGCGTGTTGTATAATATTGCAGAATTTACGATTAAAGGGAGGGAATAATGTGAGCCAGGTAAAAGTTAAGGACAACGAGTCTTTGGAAAGCGCTCTCAGACGCTTTAAGAGACAGACCTCTCGTGACGGCGTAATCCAGGAAGTTCGTAAAAGAGAACATTACGAAAAGCCTTCTGTAAAGAGAAAGAAGAAGTCGGAAGCAGCTCGTAAAAGAAAGTATAAATAATACGGGCTTGTCGAGTAGGCTTTACGGGGTTTGCCCGTCGCTCTCGGAGCAAATAAGTTTTGAGTAAAACACCGACATACCGTGCGTATGCCGGTGCTTTTATTTAACGGTGAAAAATGTGTGCCTCACGGGCGCAGAGCAGCTGACAACGGAAAGGCGTTGAAGAATATGGATAAAAAGAATCTTACCATGCCGAGATACAGGTTTAGATGCATACTTGACATAACTCCCGAGGACTTGCGCAAAATGGGAGCTAAGGCGGTTGGGCTTGATATTGACAATACCATAGCGCCGGACGGAACGCTGAAATTTGTTGAGGGTATCCGTGAGTGGGTTGACAAAATTCAAAAGGCAGGCTTTCCGATTACCGTTATTTCAAACGGAACCTTTATAAGGGTTATACCTATTTCGAAATATCTCGGCGGCTTGCCGTACATACATCTCTCTATGAAGCCGTTTCCCTTCGGGCTCAAAAAGGCGGCTAAGCGTATGGGCGTTGATATTTCAGAGCTTGCAATGATAGGCGATCAGCTTTTTTCGGATATAAAGGCCGCAAATCTCTGCGGAGCAATACCCGTAAGGGTCGACCCGCTTCCGACAAAGAGCCTTTATCCGCATTATTACGAATGGAAAAGCAAAAGAGAAGAGCCGATACTCAGGGAATTTGAAAAAAATCACGGCTACGGGGTTGACGGAAATGATTGACAAGCTTAAAGAATATCTTAAATCGGCACCGTTTGATGCGGCGTTGATAATTTCACCCGAAAACAGGTTTTATTTTACACGCTTTGCTTCATCCGACGGCTACCTTATAGCTACTGCTGAAAAGGCTGTGTTCATAACCGACGGCAGATACATAGAGGCGGCGCAAAAGACGGTTGATGGCTGCGAGGTTCTGCTCCAGACAAGGAGTATGTCGCAGATTAAGGATACGCTTGCTTCACTCGGAGCAAAAAGCGTTGCTGTCGAAGCGGACAGGATGACCCTGAAGCAGTATGCGGACTTTGTGAGAGCTCTTGACGGAATTGACATCGTTGCCGACGGCGTACTTGACGCGGCAATAACGGACATAAGAAGCGAAAAGGACAAATCGGAAGTCGAAAAAATCATAAAGGCACAGAGAATTGCCGAAGACGCGTTCCGGCATATACTGACCTTTATAAAAGAGGGTGTTACCGAAAAAGAGGTTGCGCTCGAGCTTGATTACTATATGCTTTCCCACGGGGCTGACGGTCTTTCGTTTGAGACGATAGCGATAAGCGGTAAGAACACATCGAAGCCGCACGGCGTACCGTCTGACAAAAAAATCGAAAAAGGCGTCTTTGTCACAATGGACTTCGGCGCTGTTGTCGAGGGCTATCACAGCGATATGACAAGAACCGTTGCGGTAGGCTTCGTAAGCGAAGAACAGAGAACGGTTTACAATACCGTTCTGGAGGCGCAGGCAAAGGCTCAGCTTGCCGCAAGGTCAGGCGAGCTGTGTAAAAATGTTGACCGTGCCGCAAGAGAGGTTATAGAAGATGCGGGTTACGGCGAATACTTCAATCATTCCACGGGTCACGGAGTCGGCGTTGAAATTCACGAGTTTCCCAACCTTTCGCCCGTATGCGAAAAGACGCTTAAGGCAGGCAATGTCGTAACGGATGAGCCGGGTATATATATTCCCGAAAAATTCGGCGTGCGTATTGAGGATATGCTTCTGATAACCGAAAGCGGCTGCGAAAACCTTACGAGAGCACCTAAAGAATTGATAATACTGTAAAAACTACTTGAAAAATATTCGAATATAGGATAAAATAAAATTGTAAAATTATGTTTCGCATTTAAGCGTGCGGAAAAATGGAGGATTTATTTATGATTTCAGCTGGTGATTTCAGAAACGGCGTAACATTTGAGGAGGACGGCCAGGTGCTTCAGGTCGTTGAGTTCCAGCATGTTAAACCCGGTAAGGGCGCCGCTTTTGTCAGAACAAAAACAAAGAATGTTATTACGGGCGCAGTAGTTGAAAAGAGCTACAACCCCACGGCAAAGTTCCCGACAGCGTTTATAGAGAGAAAGGATATGGAATATTCCTACGCTGACGGCGACCTCTATTACTTTATGGATACGGAAACCTATGAGCTTGTACCGATTAACGCAAGCGACCTTTCGGACAATTTTAAGTTCGTTAAGGAAAATATGGTTTGCAAAATCCTTTCTTACAAGGGAAAGGTTTTCGGCGTAGAGCCCCCCACATTCGTAGTTCTTGAGGTTACAAAGACAGAACCCGGATTCAAGGGCGATACCGCTACAAACGCAACAAAGCCCGCAACGCTTGAGACGGGCGCCGAAATTAAGGTTCCGCTTTTCATCAACGAGGGCGAAACAATTCAGATTGACACCAGAACAGGCGAGTACATGGGACGCGCTAACTGACGGAGGTATTTTATGATGACAGTTACTGAAAAAGCAGCATACCTTAAAGGACTTGCATCGGGTCTTGCTCTTGATGAAAACAAGCCCGAAACAAAGCTTATCAATGCAATGATGGATGTGATCGACGACCTTGCTCTTTCGGTTGCAGACCTTGAGGACGAAATAGCCCTTGTTACGGAGCAGCTTGACGCTGTTGACGAGGACCTTGATTCTCTTGAGGAATTTGTTTATGAGGACGATTTCGATTGCTGTGATTGCGATGATTACTGCGATGATGACGAGATGTACGAGGTTGAGTGCCCCGCTTGCCACGAAATAGTTGAATTCGACGAGGATTCGATTCTTGACGGCTTTGCAGAGTGCCCGAACTGCGGCGAAAGCCTTGAATTCGACCTTGACGGTTGCGATTGCGAGGATTGCGACTGCTGTGAGGACGACGAGGACTGATTTCAATCAAACTTCAAGCGAGAGCCAAAAGCTCTCGCTTATTTTTTTATCACTGCTTGATTTGTCTGCCCGTGCCGTCGATTTTATAGGGCTCGGGATAGATAAGCTGTGAAACGCTCACAAAGGAATATCCGTCGGCTGTAAGCGAAGTGAGAACGGTGTTAAGCGCCTCGGGCGTGTTTTTGACATCGTTGTGAAAAAGAATTATCGAACCGCTTTCGGTTGCGGACAGCACCCGCTTTGTCATTTCGTCGCAGGATATGCCTCGCCAATCAAGCGAGTCCACCGACCACTGAACGGTTATCATATTTGCTTTTTCAGCGGCGGCTTCACTTGCGTCGGTGTAGTCGCCGGACGGAGAGCGCAGAAGCTTCGGCGTCTCCCCCGTTATGCTTTCAAGCACGGCGTTGCACTTGCTTATGTCGTCTGAAACTTCGTTTTCGTCAAGCGTGCTGTATGCGGTGTGGTTGTAGGAATGGTTTGCGATTTCGTGCCCCGAGTCGTAAAGCTTTTTAACGCTTTCGGGATATTTCTGCGCCCATTCCCCGACGATGAAAAATGTTGCTTTTGCGTTGTGTGAGGCAAGTATCTCGATAAGCCTGTCTGTGTCCGAATCGCCCCAGGCGGCGTCAAAGGTTACGGCAACACGCTTTTCGTCTGTTTCAACGCAATATATCGGAATAAGTTTTTTTGCGGAGGCACCCGTCTGCACCGTGCTGTCGGTAACGCAGGCTGCGGCAACAGAAACGGCAAGGCAGAAAACGAATATAATGAATATGGCTTTTTTAGTGATTATCACATATTTCAAATCTCTCATCTCCTCTGCAAAAGTATATTTTGGCATGAAGAGAAAAATACTGAAGAAAAGCATATTTTCCTTATTGACATTGCAATACTTAGTGCTATAATATACACAAATTTGGTCATCAAATTACATTTAAGGAGATATGGATATGAAAATCGTTATTGCCGGAGCAGGCAGAATCGGTTATTCCATTGCGCACGAGCTTTCCAAGGAAAATCATGACATTACGGTGGTTGAACAGGATGAGAGACGGCTTAAAGAGGTTGAAAACAGTCTTGATGTCATGACTTTTGCAGGAAACGCCGCAAGCTATGAAACGCTCAACGAGCTCCAACTAAAGGACACGGACTTGCTTATTGCAGCTATGAGAGAGGACGAGCTCAATATGCTTTGCTGCCTTACTGCAAAAAAGCTCGGCGTGAAGCACACCATAGCACGAGTCAGAAATCGAGATTATTTCAGACAGACGGAGTTTTTGAAGGACGACTTGGGACTTACCATGACATTTAATCCCGAGGAGGATACGGCAAGCGACATTTCAAGAATTCTCAGATTTCCGTCGGCGTCAAAGGTCGAGTCGTTTGCAAACAGCAAGGCGGAATCGGTTGAAATCAGAGTCGGAGAGTCTAATCCGCTTGTCAATATGAAGCTGTACGACCTGAAAACAAAGACGGACGCCAACATCCTCGCCTGTGCGGTGGCGCGAGGCAATGATGTGTTTATACCGAGAGGCGATTTTGAGATAAAAGCCGGAGACAGGATAAATATTGTAGGTTCATATAAAGAAATAAACAAGTTTATTAAGAAGCTCGGCGGCCACAGACACGGCGCAAAGACCGTGCTCATCCTCGGCGGAGGAAACATTACTTATTATCTTGCAAAACAGCTTGCAAATCTCGGCCTTACGATAAAAATAATAGAAAAGGACAAAAAGGCGTGCGAGAAATTCAAGACGGCATTCCCGAAGGCAAATGTTGTGCTTGCCGACGGTACGAATCCCGAAATCCTCGACGAAGAGGGCATCGGTGCCGCAGACGCCTTTGTTGCGATAACGGGTGATGACGAGGATAATGTTATCAGCTCAATGTTCGCAATGTCTTTGGGCGTTGAGAAGGTAATCGCAAAGGTAAAGGAAAGTCATATAATCAGAATGCTTGCGGGAAACGATATCGACAGCATTGTTCAACCGTCAAGCATAGCAACGCAAAAGATTGTGCGTTATGTCCGTTCGATGCAAAACGCTTACGATTCAAGCCTTGATTCGCTTTACTATATTTTTGAGCGCAAGGTCGAAATAATGGAGCTCAAGGTAAACGAAAACGCAGATTATCTTGACATACCCATTAAAAAGCTCAATGTTCACGACGACGCAATCATTGCTTCGATAATCAGAAACGGCACCTGCATTATTCCGTCCGGAGAAGATGTTATTAAGGCGGGCGATGATGTTATAATCGCTACTACTCATAAGGGTATAACAAAGCTTGATAAGGTTTTGGAGGCCTGATTATGAATTACAAAATGATATTTAAGATGCTCGGGCGAGTTTCCGGAATCGAGGCGGCTCTTATGGTTATCCCGATGCTGGTTGCGCTCGGATACGGAGAGAGCATTAAGGGCTTTGCGGTCGGAATAGGCGTTGCGGTTGCGGTTTGTTTGATTTTTGCGATTGCGACAAGACGGTGCAACGGAAAGATATTTTCAAAGGAGGGCTTGACCTCGGTCGCTCTCTGTTGGGTGCTTATTTCGTTGGTAGGAGCTATTCCGTTTACGGTTGACGGGGCAATTCCCAATTATATTGACGCCGTGTTTGAAACGGTTTCCGGCTTCACGACAACGGGCTCAAGCATACTTACCGATGTTGAGGCTCTCGGAAAAGGAATGCTGTTTTGGAGAAGCTTTACACATTGGATCGGCGGTATGGGCATACTTGTATTTATGATGGCGGTTGTGCCGATGTCCAAGGAATATTCGATGCATATTATGCGTGCAGAGGTGCCGGGACCCGAGGCGGGAAAGCTCACCCCGAAAATCCAGCGCTCGTCGCTTATTTTGTATCTTATCTATGTGTTTCTTACCGTGGTTGAAGTGATTATTCTTGTAGCGTGTAAAATGCCGTTGTTTGACGCTTTGCTCCATTCGTTCGGCACGGCGGGCACGGGCGGCTTCGGAATTAAAAACGCAAGCGTAGGAGCGTACGCAAATCCTGCTGCCGAGGTTGTAATAGCGGTGTTTATGTTCCTGTTCGGAATAAATTTTAATCTGTATTTCTGTTTGCTGATGAGAAAGATAAGAACGGCGCTTTTCAATGAGGAGCTTTGGTGGTATATCGGCATTGTTGCCTTTTCAACGCTTTCAATTGCGTATAATTTGAGGACTGTTTATCCCAAGGCTGCCGATTGCCTGCGTTACTCGTTCTTTCAGGTTTCGTCAATAATATCAACGACGGGATATTCAACGGCGAATTTCGACTTGTGGCCCGAATACAGTAAAACGCTGATAGCCTTTCTTATATTTGTCGGCGCCTGTGCCGGAAGCACTGCCGGCGGCATAAAGGTGTCGAGGCTTATGATTTTGTTCAAATCGTCAATAGCCGAGTTCAGACACATGCTTCATCCCCGTTCGTATAATCTCATTAGGGTTAACGGTAAAAATGTCAGCAAGGAAACGCTTCATAATGTTCTTGTTTTCTTTTCTCTGTATATAATGATTTTTGCGGCTTCCTGCGTAGTAATAGGAGCGGTTGACGGCTTTGATTTTGTAACGACATTTACGGGTGTTGCGACCTGTATCTCAAATGTCGGTCCCGGTCTTTCGCTGGTAGGACCTATGGGCAACTTCTCAATATTCTCCCCCGTGTCCAAAATACTTTTGAGTATTTGTATGCTTATGGGCAGGCTTGAGATATTCCCTATAGTTGTTCTTTTCTATCCGATTACATGGAAAAAGAGCGGACAGTTCTGATAAAAGCGTACAACAAAAGCGTTACGGTCGTCTTTGACTGTAACGCTTGTTTCATGCCCTGACAAGAGCAACATATTCTCTCGGGGTTATGCCGTATTCTTTTTTGAAAAGTGAAATAAAATGGGATTGGCTTGAAAAGCCGAGTGCCTCGCATACCCTGTCGTTGTCGCAACCCTCCCACAAGAGCGTCTGCGCAAGCTCAAGCTTTTGATGGGTGATGTAGGCACTTAAGTTTACGCCCATCTCATCCTTGAAAAGCTTTGAGAGATAGTCGCTTGAAAGCTTGCAATGCTCGGCGACACTGTTTACAGTTAGCTTTTTGCCGAGATTTTTATTTATATACGCTACGCATTTGCGTATGTGCGGTGAATAGTTAAGATTTTTTCTGCAAAGGCTTACTTTGTTTGTAAGCTCTATTGCGGCGTCGACAATAAGCGAATTGACGCCGGATTTGGTTCTGCACCTGTCAACCCTTTGTATGAAATCGTCGGAGAAGGTATATGCGGTGTTCTCTGCCAGTCCGCCCTGAATTGCATAACGGGTGGCAAGCGTTATAAAGCTCACCGCCATGTATTTTTGCTGCTTTATCTCATCGTCTGACATCTGACCGACGGTGATATTCTGCACGCCGAGCTGCTTCATCTCAAAAATCAGCTTTTTCAGATCACCCTGCTTAAGACAAGAAAACAGACGAATTTCGTCTCTGTACGGGGTGTGATAGAGGTTGCCTGTAAGAGTTTTTGACTTTGATTTGGCAATATCCCTCGGTATGATTTTTATGCTCATAAGCTCGTCATAGTCCATCGTATCACCTCTTTTTAAGAATACACGATAAATTGCATTCCGTCAACATATGGAGAATTTTAATATCGGCAATCTGATATTTGATATGATTTATGATATTTTGTTACATATTCTTCAGCAGATCGGGAATTTGCGACAAAGCGGAAGCTTCAAAATCGGGCGTTATATCGGTACGGTTTTCGCAACGGCTTTGATTGAACCAAATTGTTTTAATGCCTGCATTTTTGCCGCCTTTGATGTCGGAGGTGAGGCTGTCGCCTATTATAACCGCCTGTGATTTGTCAAAGCGTGCGATTTTTGCAAAGCATTTGTCGAAAAAACATTTATCGGGCTTGTTGCAGCCGATTTGCTCGGAAATGAATATACCGTCAAAAAAATTTTTTATTCCCGCGCTGTCAAGACGGCTGTTTTGTACATGCTGTGCGCCGTTTGAGGCGAGAAAAAGACGGTATTTGCCGTAAAGCGCTTTCAGCATATCTTCGGCGCCGTCAACGAACCAATGCCCTATGCCGAGCTGTTCTTCATAACGGCTCGTGAACTCCGCAGGCGAAATATCAACGCCGAGCTCCGAAAAAAGAATTCTGTAACGCTCGGTTTTGACCTGCTCTCTTGTAAGCTCGCCTCTTTCAAGGCGTTCCCACTGAGCCTTGTTTATATTGTGGTAGCGGTCGAGAATACTTTCCTCGGGAGAGATGCCGAAATGCACGAGAGTTTTTGAAAGAGCTGATTTTTCGGCTTTGTGAAAATCAAGAAGTGTGTCGTCTAAATCCAAAAAGACAAATTTAATCATCGGAGTCTCCTTGTCGGATAATATAGGATATTGTAGCATACCGTTTGAAGTTTTGCAAAGAAAAAAGACCGCATAAAGCGGTCTTTTTTCTTAAAAAGGGGGTTAGGATTCTATATGAAAAAGTGTAATGGTTATATGTAAACTCGCCGAAGCGAGATTAAAGCTCTAAGGTTAAGGATGAACTCCTGTGTCGTTAAAGTGACATTGCATAGAGTTCAATAGCCTTAAGGAATGTTTTCCAGGAGAATTTTTTGCTGACCTCAATGTCTTTGATAAGTCTGAGCTTTTCTTCTGTTGCGTATCTGTCAACTGTCATTCTTGTCACCTCTCTTTCTCTATTGTGACTGTATGATAACACCTTTTGTAATATTTGTCAAGACTTTTTTCACAAAAAATTATTAAAATATTTGTGCAATATGATTAAGAAAATATGAACAAAACGCTTGAAGCGCATTATGCACAGGCTATAAACCTTGATAATGCGTTGATTAGCGCAAAAAAACGGTGAGCGGAAATTCACCCGAAATTTGTTTTCGGTTTGGCATAATGACGAAAATTTTTTGCAAAAAATAATGACCGAAATCGGACGAGGCGACTTCGGTCATTAAAAAGGAGAGAAAACCTTGAGTCTTATGCGTTAAAGAGCGTTGCCGAAGAGTTTGAACTCGGAACAAAGCCCATATAGGTTTTACCGGTGTTCATTTTGAGCTCGCTTCCGTCAGCCGAGTAAAGCTTGAGCTGATTATGCGTCGCACCTTTTTTCCATGTGATTTCTTCGTATGTTCCGTTGGAAACATAAACGCCCTTGCCCTCGGAGAGATTCCACTCGACAAGCTTGGAGTCGTTCGGATACAATGTAACATTTGAGTAAATGATAATTACATTGCTGACTGCCATTTGATTGCCGTCGGAGTCAACCATCGGCTTCGAGTTCATATTGTTATAATACAGCCCGTCGCTCGTGTTGTATGTAAAGGTATGCTTGTAGCTCTCGGAAAATTTGATTTGAATACTGCTGCAGGGATTTGCAAGCGTTCTCTTTTCCGACGCGAAGCTGAATGGTGTGGCATAGGAGGAGTCTACATCGGTGCGGAAGCCTTTGTCCGAAATCGCCTGTGCAAGCTGTTCGCCCGTTGTATAGGCGTTATGCGGTGCCTTTCTTGATTTGTCCCGCTGGAAGTACTTGCTTTCGCTCTTGTTGCCGTCTATGTGGTTAAGCGTAGAGTCGGACGAAAAAAGGTTATATGCAACAAAGCTGCCGCCGAAGTGAACATATATTGCATCAAAGCCTGCCGCCATTTCAACGAAGTTATGGCGGGCACTTCTTGTCGGTCCGATTTTGCCTGCTGTGGAAATATCGGAATAGAGCCAGAGCATTCTTGTGATTCCGCCCTCGGCAAGACCTTCGATGACTACATCGGGTGTGCAAAGACCCCATTGCGGGCGAGCTTCGGGAGAGTTTTCAACAACAACCGCAACAGGGCGCTTACCCTGTGCCGATTCGCTGAGACCCGAAAGACCCGTGAGAGGATTTATGTCTGTCGGCGTTGCCTGCGTGGTTTCAACCGGCGCTTGAGTGCTTTGCGGTTCGATTTCCTCGGTTTTGCCGCAAGCAGCAAATACGCTCAGCACTATAGCAATCGCAAGCATAGCTGAAATAATTTTTAATTTACGGGAATGAGACATTTTTTAACAACCTTTCATGAATGTGTTTGCTTATGTACATTTTACCACATTATTGATATTTTTCAATAAGATTTGACAAATAAGGCAAAAAATATGGGAGCTGTACCAAGTACAGCTCCCAATATGTTGTGGTTTATTCCTCGCTTGAAGCTCTGTCTGCAATAACCTTGTCGGCAATCGGCTGAGGCGCCTGCTCATAGCGTGCAAATTCAAGAGAGTACGAGCCTCTTCCTGCGGTAATCGAACGCAAAACGGTTGTGAAATCGCCCATTTCAGCCATCGGAACCTCAGCTACAAGCTCCTGCATAGTGCCGTCGGCGGGATTGGTGCCGAGCACCCTGCCCCTGCGCTTTGTTACATCTCCCATAATATCGCCGAGGTTGTCGTTCGGAAGAAGAACGGTAAGCGTGCCTACGGGCTCAAGGATTGCTACATTCGCGTTGGGCATTGCCGCCTTAAACGCAAGCGAAGCGGCGGTCTTGAACGCCATTTCCGAGGAGTCGACGGGGTGATATGAACCGTCGTAAAGGGTTGCTTTAAGTCCTACCATGGGATAGCCTGCCGCAAAGCCCTTGGAAACACATTCCTGCAAGCCTTTTTCGACTGCTGGGAAGTAGTTCTTCGGAACCGCACCGCCGACAACAGCGGTTTCAAATACGAGCGTATCGCTGTCGCACGGCTCAAATTTAATCCATACATCGCCGAACTGACCGTGTCCGCCCGACTGCTTTTTATGCTTGCCCTGTGCCTCAACCGCTTTCCTTATTGTTTCACGGTAAGCAACCTTCGGGGCTTCAAGCGTTACCTCAACGCCGAATTTGTTTTTGAGCTTGGAAATGATAACATCAAGATGCTGTTCGCCGAGACCCGAGAGTATCTGCTGACGGGTTTCCTTGTTGAGAGAGAACGAAACGGTGGGGTCCTCCTCCATAAGCCTCTGGAGGCCCTGCGCTACCTTTTCCTCCTCGCCCTTCTTTGAAACGACAACAGCCATGGAAAGGCAGGGCTTCGGGAAGTCAACTCCCTTTAACTGCAATTTGTTTTTCGGGTCGCAGAGCGTGTCGCCCGTCTTTACCGACTGGAGCTTTGTGACAACGCCGATGTCGCCTGCGATGATTTCCTTTGTATCCTCCTGCTTACCGCCCTTTACCGTTACAAGCTTGCCCATTTTTTCGATTCCCTCGGTGCGGAAATTATACGCCTGTGTGTCCGGGGTAAGCTTACCCGAAACGACCTTGAAGAAGGACATTTTTCCGACAAACGGGTCTGCGACGGTCTTAAAGCAGATTGCCGCAAGCGGACCTTTGTCGTCGCAGGGGAGCATAACCTCTTCGCCGCTTTCGGTCGTTGCGATTTCGCCCGCATAGCCGAATGCGCCGGGAACCGACCACGCAAGACCGTAGAGAAGCTGGTCAACGCCTGCCGCCGTGAGACCCGAAACCGCATATACGGGATAAATTGAGCCGTCGAAAATACCGAGGCAAAGACCCTTTAATATCTCTTCCTGCGTGAATTTTTCGCCTTCAAAGAATTTGTCCATAAGCGCTTCGTCCGTTGTAGCAACGGCTTCCATAAACGCAGATGTCATTTCCTCGATTACGGGGTCGGTGGGAACATCGACCTTTTTAGCGTTGCCGTCCGCGTCATATTCAAACGCCATACCCGTCATAAGGTTTACATAGCATTTTGTGATGTTGCCCTCCATATAGGGAATGATTGTCGGGCAGAGCTTGTTGCCGTAAACTTCTTTGAGAGCCTCAAAGGTTTTGTAGAAATTTCTGTGGTCGGAGTCGGTCTTGGTAACGGCAAAAAATTTTGCTATACCTTTTTTCTCAGCCGCCTTGAACGCTTTTTCCGTACCGACATCAACGCCCGAGCCCGCAGAGGTTACGATAAGTACGGCTTCTGCCGCTCTAACGGCTTCAGCTACTCCGCCCTCGAAGTCAAAAAGACCGGGTGCGTCGATTATGTTAAGTTTTGTGTTGTCCCATTCAATAGCCGCCATTGCGGAGGAAACCGATGACTTGCGGCGTCTTTCCTCGGCGTCAAAGTCGAGAACTGTATTGCCGTCGGCTACTTTTCCGAGCCGGTCGGTTGCGCCTGCAACATAAAGCATTGCTTCGCAAAGGGTGGTTTTACCTTTTCCGCCGTGTCCGACTACGGCAATGTTTCTGATGTTGTTTGATGTGTAGGTTTTCATAGGGATCACTCCAATATCTGAAAAAATAGTTTATCTTTATGAAAATGAACATAATTTTCATATCAACAATAAAAATTGTAGCACATTTGCACAAATATGGCAACAACAAAAATCAAAGAAAATAAAAAAGACTGTAAAAAACATAAGTCTTTTACAGTCCCTTTGTATTTTGATTGCCCTGCGGCTGAAAAATTCGCAATCAAGTGAAGAAATATATGTTAAGTTGCCAAGCTTACAGTCGCCACACAACGACAAAAAGCATGTTTGTGGTTTGATCATAAAGTAAATACATCCTATTCGAGTATTCTTCATACTTTTTAATCAGCTTTACACGGCACTGATTTTCAAAGTTAGGGCGGTTTTCCGAGGGTACGTTGATTTCATCAAGCCAACTCAAAATTTCCTCCTTATACTCGGGATTGCAACCGTCGGAAAAATCGGCAAAAAAGTCGCTTGGAATTTCCTCCTTAGGAGTGTAGACAGAGTATTTCACGCCGTCGTTGTGAAAATTACGCTCGCTTGAAGCATAATAATCCTCGTGCAGCTTTTCGGGCAGAGTTGTTTCAAAATCCTGTTCATAAGCCCACTTCCTGTCGTGTACGACAAAATCAATTATGAAATTAACTGCGAGGATTATTACCAACACTGCGAGAAATGCAAGGAAAATATACTTTACCGCTTTTTTTGACTTGCTCATTTCAGTCGCCTCCTTTCACTGTATTTTACAAATTCATTATCGTATTTACTTTGTCAATATTCAATGCAAAACTGCATTATATTTCGTGCAAAACTGCACAGAAAAAGGACCGTAAAAAACAAAAGTCTTTTACAGTCCTTTGATTATTTGTATGCTTTATATCAGCCGTTGAGAAGCTTTCCTGTATTCACATAGAGGTCGGAATAGAACATATCGAAAGCGTCTATAACGCCGTCCTGATTGTAGTCGGCGGCATTGAAGCACGCTTCGTTTGTAAATTCCGAGTCCTGTGTCACGGCTTGTTCAATCAATTCGTTGTCGGTAAGGTCGGTTTTACCGTCGGCGTTGACATCGCCCCAACGCACAAGGGTGTATTCAACCGCTGTGGGGCTTGTTACCGTGAGCGTTCCGCCCGTGGTTGTGCCCGAGAGCGTCGCCTTATTGTTTGACGGTGCCCAGGACGGAGAGCTTATGCACCAGATTGAGGTGCGGATGTCGGCGTCCTTTGAAAAGAAGAGCATACCCTTTTGATTGTCGAAAACCGCCGATGCGCTCGGATTTATCAGAACGGACGAATATGCATTTTCGGCGAGCGCAGGATAGGTAAGCGCAAAGCCGTCATAGCTGAAATGGGTGCCTGTGTTGATGTGGCTGCCCGAGGCGTCCGTTCCGCTGCCGAATTTTGTCTGTGTTCCGAACGAGCTTGACGAAAGCGACTCGGAGCCGACAAGAAAATAGTCGTAGAATATTCCCGACGAGCCCTGATCCGCCCATGTGGCGTCGATGCCGTACCACTTGCCGTCCTCCATTTTGACATAGTTCCACTTGTGCGCTCCGCCGTTGCCCGTGCCGATGACAAGTATGCACGGTATGCTTTCTCGGTCGCAAATCAGCTTGAACGCCTCGGCATAGCCCTCGCAGACCGCCTTTCCGTTAAGGAACACGCCCGTCGGCTGGTGCGCCATAGCAACGCCCGTGGTATATTCGGTCATTTCGCAGATTTTGTCGTGTATAGACTTGCATTTTGCGTAACGGGATGAGCCGCCGACGGTAAAGCTGTCTATTGCCGACATCATCTGCGAATAGCATGAGCGGACAGAAGCGTAGTTTTCATAATCGCTTGTTGTAAGAGTTATATAAAGGTTTAATACGGTTACCCAATAATTACCCGAACTGTCGTAAGAATAGCCGTAGGAGCACCCGTATCCGCCGAGCCAGAAATACTGCGGACAGTCGTCAATGGCGGCGGACATTGCGCCGATTACAGCGTCATTTACGGCAGATGCAAGATCGTTGGTCGAGCTTGCTTTAATCTGTCCTGTCGGCACCGTTATTGAGACAAGCGCCTCTGTATCGCTGTCGCCGCCGATGTACAGACCGGCTTTGTTTTCAACAATAGCGTTATAAACGGTCTTTTGAGCCGAAGTGAGAAAGTCCGAAAACAGCCAACCGGAGCTTGTGCCGCCGAAAAAACGGTTAGGAATTTGTATGCTGTCTGTTTTTTCGGGAAAATATGCCTCGTCAACAAGGGCGTTTCCGTAAATAATTCCGTCGCTCTCTCCGTGATATATTTCGGGAGACTCGGAAAAGGCACAAACACAGCACAGACCTGTAACCAAGCACAGACAAAGCAAGAAAGCCGTAATTTTTTTCATTTTTATGTCCCCTTTCGTGCGTTATACCGCACTGCTTGCAATCTGTATGAGAATCTGCTTCGCATCCGCTATGCCGACAGAGCCGTCCCGGTTTACATCAGCCGCAAGCTTGCCCGCGCATATGAGCGGACGGGAGCCTGCAACACTCTGTAAAACACGCTTCGCGTCCATAAGAGAAACCTTTCCGTCGGTATTTGCGTCGCCGAAAAGACTTATATCCGCGCTTGTCGGCGTATATGCCGAGACGCTTAGGTCGGGATAGACAAGAGTTACATTCGTGTAACGGTCCCCCGTAGCCGTATGGGTTGCCGAAAAGGCTCTTCCGTATGTATCGGATGTACCCGAGCCCATCATAAAGAATTCGTCCGAGCAGATATTTGAAGAACCGTCAATGTCGTCCCATGTGGAGTCTATCGCATACCATCTGCCGCCCATTTTAACATAATTCCATGCGTGTCCTATATTACCCGCATAGCCTACGACAATAATACAAGGAATATTGTTTTCATCGCAGAGCATTTTGAAAGCCTTGGAATAGCCGTCGCAAACCGTGCTGTACGGGGCGAGCAGGGCGCTTGACGGGAAGAATACCTTTGAATTTGCGGGAGAGGTGTTGTCGGTCAGGTTCGTTGTGTAGGATGCGAGAGCGCAAAGTCCGTTGTGAATTGATGAAATTTTTTCGTAGTCGGTGTCGCCGTACACAGGAAAGTCCCTCACGACTTTAAGCATGGCGTTATACTCGCTCTCAATCTGGGCAATACTGCTATAAGGTAAATAATCGCAGTTGAGCGTAAGCGTTAATGAGGTTACCGTTGTACTGAAAAGTCCGCTTGTGGTGTAGGTGTAATCGAACGGGAGCGGATAAACCCAGAAGTATTCGGGCAAATCATCGGTAAGAGCAGCCGCTGCCGCTGCGATATTGGCTGAAAGGCGGCTGATTGAAAATGCCTGTGATGAGGAAAAGCTTACCGTTATCTGACCCTTGGGCGATGACTTCAAGCCTCCCCTTGTGTTTACAAAAGCGTTATAAATGGCTTTTTGCGCACCGGTGAGATTATCGTAAAATTTGTATGTTGAGGTGCTTACGGCAAGCTTTATATCGGCATCAGGCAGGTCGTTGTTATCCGAAGCGGCAAGTCTTGCCGAAGGAAGCATATTTTGCAAACTTCCCGAAGCCGAATTTGCACTGATATTAAAGGAAAAAGTGCATAGCAGAATACATAGGCATAAAACAATGCCGGTAATTTTTTTGGTTTTCACAATGAACACCTCCGCCTTAATATGTTTATCGTATCATATATCGGAATTTTTGTAAATATATAATGGTATTGATTTTTAACTGCGGAAAAAGTATAATAAATTGATAAAAGTCGGGAGTGATTTTGTGGCAAACGAGAAATTTTTACAGCTTCGTGAGGACTATCCGTCGTTCTCGTATGACGGTTGGCATCTCACAAAGGAAAACAATGTAATTAAAATAGTTTTCGATTTTTCAATCGACGGTCTGTGCGAGTTCCACCCGTCAACGGAAATCCCCGTCGGAGAGCTTGAAATTGCAAATGATTATGCTTCGGAGACTGCACAAAAGATTATATTCAACTTAGGCATGGTGGAGCTTATAAGCTATTGGAAATGCGCCTGCCCGAAAACCGTGAATATAAAGTGCGGTTACCTTTCCGAAAAGGATATTAAATGGTATAAGAAGTTATATTTCGGCGGACTTTCGGAGTTCTTCTACATAAACGGTATCGATACGGACGAAGAAGAGTTTATGGAGATAAAGGTGAACGAGGAATTAAAGCACCATACCCACCCGCAGGCGTACAATTCAAAGGGTATAAATCTCATCCCCGTCGGCGGCGGCAAGGACAGCTGTGTTACGGCGTCGCTGCTCAAGGACTTCCGTGATAAAAATATGTTTTTTACCGTAAACGACCAGCAGGCGAGAACCGATACGGTGCTTGCGGCAGGCTACGGCGAAAAGGATATAATAAGGACCTACAGAACGATAGACAAAAACTTACTAAACCTCAATGCGCAGGGCTTCCTCAACGGTCACACGCCGTTTTCTGCAATAGTTGCCTTTTTGTCGCTTTACTGTGCGTACCTTGCAGGCGGGAAATATATAATTCTCTCCAATGAGTCGAGTGCAAACGAAACGAATATCGAGGGCGTGAATGTAAACCATCAGTACTCTAAATCCTATGAGTTCGAGGACGATTTCACGGCTTATGTCGAAAGAAATATTTTCGGATATGACGGCGTCGAATATTTCAGCCTTTTGCGCCCGTTTTCCGAATTGCAGATAGCGAAGATGTTTGCCTCGCTCCCCCAATATCACGATACGTTCAGAAGCTGCAACAGGGGCAGCAAGAAAAATGTGTGGTGCGGAAAATGCGCCAAGTGCCTGTTTGTTTTCACGATTTTGTCGCCGTTTATCGAGTATGACAGGCTTGTTTCGATTTTCGGAAACGATATGCTCAACGACCCCGACAGCACCGCGGATTTTGACGGACTTGCGGGAATTACTAAGCTAAAGCCGTTTGAGTGCGTGGGAACAAAATCGGAATTTAATTTTGCGCTTATGCGCCTTTGCGAACGATTTGAAAAGAGCGGAAAAGAGCTTCCGCTTCTGTGCAAACGCTTCAAAGAAAATGTTAACGAAAACACGATAGATAAAAATTTACTAAAGGAATACAATGCCTTGAACAATGTGCCGGAGGATTTCCTTTATATCGTAACGGAGATGTATAATTATGTTGCCGAAGATAATTGATTACCTTAAAGACAAGTCGGTGCTGATACTCGGCTTCGGCAGAGAGGGTCAGTCCACGCTTGCGTACATTAAAAAGTATCTTCCCGAAAAGGAGCTGACCGTTGCGGACAGAAACAGCGTTTCTCCCGACGGCGAAAACATCAAAACGGTATGCGGCGAAAACTATCTTGACTGCGTAAACAGCTTTGATGTTGTTATGAAAAGCCCCGGAATATCTTTCCGTGATGTTGAGGTTGACGAAAGCACCGAGGTTACCTGTCAGGTGGATATGTTTTTGCGCTTTGCAGACTGCCGCAAGGTCGGAATAACGGGGTCAAAGGGCAAGACCACAACCTCGACGCTCACATACGAAATGCTCAAAGCGGCGGGTAAGGACGCAAGGCTTATCGGAAATATCGGCGTGCCTGTTTTTGAGGCGCTTGAAAGCGTTACGCCCGACACCTATGCGGTTATTGAAATGTCCTCGCACCAGCTTGAGTTTACACGCACCTCGCCCGAGGTTGCGATACTCACAAATATTTACGAGGAGCATCTCGACCATTACAAGGGCGGATTTACGGGCTATGTCAACGCAAAGCTCCATATTATGAATTATCAGGACAAAAACGGTACATTTATATACAATTCCGACCAGGGAGTGTCGGATTATGTCAATCTCGGCTCGACCGAGGCTCAAAAAATCGGAGTTTCGGCAAACGACCCGCTTCCGTTTGAGGTTCATAACGAGCATCTTTTGGGCGTTCACAACAGGCAGGATATACTTTTTGCCTACCGTGCGGCGAAAATTCTCGGTGCAAGCGATGCGGATTGCGAAAAGGGCGTTGAAAACTTTTCGGGAATCGAGCACCGAATGGAAAAGGTCGGAACCTTTAAGGGAATAACTTTTTACAATGACTGTATAGCGACAATTCCGCACGCCGTCGAATGTGCGGTCGAAGCGCTCAAAACCGTAGATACGCTGATTTTCGGCGGCAAGGACAGGGGTATTGATTATTCGGAATTTTGCGAATATCTCGAAAAATGTTCGGTTAAAAATCTTATCGGTACGCCCGAAACGGGACACAAGATAATCGACAGGCTTGAAAAGGACGCCTGTCCGAAAAAGCTTGTTAAAGCAGCCGACCTTGAAGAGGCGGTAAAAGAGGCGTACGCTCTTACCGCAGAGGGAAAAATTTGCCTTTTATCCCCTGCGGCGTCAAGCTATAATGTATATAAGAATTTTGAGCAAAAGGGCAGGCATTACAAGGAGCTTATAAAAAAGTACGGCGAGTAATCACATAATTGCGGACAGGATAAGCAGCTCCTCGCATTGCTTGTAAAGCTCGGGGAAGTCGGTTGCGTTCCTTTCCGAAACGGAGAAGTCGAAAGCCGAAGCGGAGAAGCTTTTGCAAAACCAGCCGCCGAAGCTGCCGTAAGCTTTTTGCGGCTTTATGCGTTTTATCGGCAGTTCGCTCACACTTTTAAAAATCTGCGTCATCATAGCGCAGTCGGATGAGCCTTTAGGGCTTTGGCAGGATATGTATTTACCCGAGCACGAAAGCGTTACGGCATATTTTGGGCTTAGAGTGCGGCACAGTGAGATAACCGCCTTTGTCTCGGGCTCGCTTGCCGCGGACGGCCCCTTGTAACCCGATACGGACGGCTTTTCAGCGGTGCTTTCGGCATCGGGAAATCTGTACGGGAAATTGAGGGAAATATCCACTCCCCTTGCGTTTGAGACCCAGCTTTCGCAGTTGCCGTCGGCGGCTTTTCGAACAAGCCCGCTGTAGCAATGCGCATTTTTTCCGTCAGAGCGGGAAATCTCCGAACCGTCGGGGTTTGTGAGCGGTACAACGACAATTTTTTGGTCACGGAGAATGCTCCTGATTTTAATTGCGGAAATTTTCAGGTCGTTTTTGTAAGCGATACACAGCCGCTCAAAAAATGTGAGCAAAATCTTGGCGGACATACCGCTTGTGTCGGAAAAGTCCGACAGAAAAAGCACACAGTTCTTTCCGTAGCCGATACCGAGCGAGCGTATGTTGCGTTTGCACCAGCTTTTACCGAGGGTATCGACAGTTACAAAGTCAAAGCTGTTTTTGATTTTGTCGGTATATTCTTCCGCGTTGTTATAAGTAAAGCACATAATATCAACAACCTTCGTTTTCTGTGGTATTTGATATTAAGATATATTCCGAAAGAAGTGAATTTATTATGGATATGACCGAAAAGCCCGTAAATCGGGAATACATATTTAAGGGCAGAATTATAAACCTGCGTGTTGACGACGCACTTTTGCCCGACGGCTCTGTCGCAAAAAGAGAGGTTGTCGAGCACCCGGGCGGAGTCTGTGTTGCGGCGCTGACGGAAAACAACGAGCTGTTGTTTGTCGAGCAGTTCAGATACCCATATTCCGAGGTTGTTTTAGAGCTCCCCGCAGGCAAGCTTGAATACGGCGAGGACCCGTTTGAGGCGGGAAAGCGTGAGCTTCGTGAGGAAACGGGAGCCGTAGCACGGGAATATGAGAGTCTGGGCAAATTATATCCCACTCCGGGATATTGCGGAGAGATAATACATATGTATTTTGCAAAGAATTTGACTTTCACTTCGCAGGACCTCGACAGCGACGAATTTCTTGAGGTGCGGAAAATTCCGCTTAAAAAAGCGTTCGAGATGGTTATAAACAATGAGATTGCGGACTCTAAAACACAGGTCGGCATTATGAAAGTTTACTATAAAATATACGGAGAACAGAAATGAAGATTATACTTGCCTCGGGTTCGCCCAGGCGCAGAGAAATAATGAAAAATGCAGGATATGATTTTGAAGTGAAAACTTCAAGCGCAGACGAAACCCTGCCGCGGGAAATGGCGGCTGACGAAGCGGTCAAATATCTTGCAGAAATAAAGGGAGACGCCGTAAAAACAGACGAAAACACGCTTGTTGTGTCGGCTGATACGGTTGTGGCGCTCGACGGTAAAATTCTCGGCAAGCCGAAGAATGACAACGACGCATTTTCAATGCTGTTTTCCCTTTCGGGCAGGACGCATACGGTTCTTACGGGCGTGTGCGTGAGGCTCGGCGAAAAAAAGACGGTGTTTTGCGAAAAGACAGAGGTTAAGTTCTATCCTCTCGGAGAGGACGAAATCAAGGCATATATTGCAACGGGCGAGCCGTCGGACAAGGCGGGCGCGTACGGAATACAGGGCAAGGGTGCGTTGCTTGTCGAAAAAATCAACGGAGATTACCTCAATGTCGTGGGACTTCCGATGGCAAGACTTCACAGAGTGCTGAAAGACTATATAAAACAGTGAATATATAAAAGGAAAACAAACCGATTTTATTTTGGCGGACATTCGCCTTGATAAAATCGGTTTTTCTTTATTTGTTGAAATTTGGCATTAAGATTTTTATTATATTTTATATGTTGACATTATTTGAAAAATGCTGTATTATGAAATCGAAACCAAATATAATTATTCACTGATATTATTCACTTGTAAATCCTGCACAATAATTATAGTTATAAATATATTGTTATATGCTGGATTTTTTAACAAATGCTAGTCGTATATTGTCGGTGATATATAATCAACTTATATATACAAATACATTTAATTATAAAGCGGAGGTGGTTTGCCATGGTTAATAAATAAAAGAATAATAAGCATATATCCATGGTGTTTTTTAGTTTGATTAAAGGAGAATTAAAATGAAAATGAAAATTAAAAAAACTATAATTTTTATGTTTAGCGTTTTATTAATAATACAATGGTCTCCAGTAACGATATTTGCGGAAACATATGAAAAACCATATTATTACACAAATGAATCAGGAAAAACGCTTGAATATTATGTGGATAATAACGGAGATGAATACATATATTCAAATGGGGAAAAGATATATGTTTTGTTACCGCTTGAAAAATATTTAATTACAGACGAAGATATTATTAATGCCGAACTTGAAAGGATAAGAAACACAGTTGATGTTTCTACTTGCTCATTAAATTCAGAAGCACGAGGCACGGTTATCGTAAAGACAATATTTAATAATACAATTAATTTTGGGGATAGCGTTTTCAGAATTGGTTATCACACATGGGATGATGGAGCCTCGCATATTAGATTAAAAACGAGCAATCACAAGCCGGTTTTATCAAATCATAATTTAAATGTTATTTTTTATTGGTATTTAGAGGAGGATAATCATTTGTATGGCAAAACATATATGAATCAGAACTGTTCAATTACAAAAGGATATTCTCTTGGCAGTACCGGAATTGAAAAGGTTGATGTAGGTGTTACGCCTGTCGGCGGTATGACATCTTGCAAATTGGCAGTTACATTGACGGTTGGATAATTATTAAGAAGGGCGGTAGGTCTGATGAAAAAAGTAAGCATTTCATTATCCGTAATAATCGCTGCTGTAATAATTTTCGTTTTCGGAATATTTCCTGCGACAGGCTTGTATTGGGTTAAAGAAGATATGGGCGTAATTAACGGAAGTACTAATGCATCTGTCTATGCGCTTATCCCACGGACCGCACAGCTGTCGGAAAAAGGAACGGATTTCAGAATGAGCGTTTTGGACAAATCAGCCGATTTTTACTATGCAAACGGATTTGTCAATTATTCCGAAGCGCCTCAAATAACCGATATAAAATACGGTTATAATAAGGTTCAATATACATTAAACGATCCAAACGGCGGAGCGCAATGGCTTGTTTCGGTTCGTTACGGATGGGGTAAAGAAGAAGTTGACTGTGAAATCCTCAAGCAGAAGAACTATTCTGTTCCCGAACTGACGGCGCTTAATACTATGTTCGAGAGCAATTCGCTGAAAATGGAAGTTTCTCTGTCGGACACTTATGCGGCGGCGATGGGTAAATATTCAAAAAACGGCACGATGTCGGATAATCTTGTAATCAGCACTATAACTTCGGCGATAGACACCTGCGACAAGACGCCAATCGAAAGCAGAGCGAATGAGGATTATAATTTCAAATGTGTAATCAAAAACGACAGCGAAAACAATGAGATAACACTTTTGATATGGAAAGATTCGGTAAGTATAAACGGAACGACTTACACAATCGATACGAATACATATAATGTGATTTTCACCAACGCATTAAAGGCTCTGGCGAAGTAACTGCTTTTAGGTAAGTTGTTGATTTTGCGGTTGCGCAAAAGATTATTGCACAGCAGACATTGTAAAGGGGTGTGTATATGAAAAAGAAAGTTTTGATTTGCTGCTTGGTTGTTTTGGCGGCTGCCGTTATTGCGTTTGCGTGCGCTTCAAAGGCTAATCCCCTCTATACGGCGGCGGTAAGCTCTCCCGTCAACATTGATGCGGCGAAAAACGGCGGTTCGTATTGTGCCGATGTGATGTTCGGATATAATGAGCACAAGCTTTTGCACACATCGTCCGAAAGGAAAAGAAAGGCAGAGCAGTACGAAACGATTCAGGCGGATCTCGACGAATTCCGCAAGGAGGTTGCCGATTTTCAAAAGCCGTATATGATTGATGCTGACTATAAAAACGCCGACGGAAAGACCGTTATCACATTCAGCGGCACGGTAACAGACCCGAACAGCGGCGAAGCGGTTCCGTTTGAGAGAACCTATCAATACGATTTTATACTCACGGATAAAATCAACAAATAAATAAATTTAATGCAACACCCTCCCGATGTGATGTCGGGAGGGGGTAATTTTTAATTATTCACAACATTTATCGGGTTGCCGTTGAAAAATATTTTTGTTAAATCTCTTTAATTTTATATTCTGTAATGATATACTGTTATTGCCAAACAAATTTTTATAAGTATTGAAGTGCTCCAAGGGGATATTATATCCCATAGTAAGCATAATAACTTTGTTATTCGGTAAAAGTGCAAATTCCGTCAAGTTATTATGCAAGGTTACACTTCATGCTTGGAATTTGTTTGGCGACAATCGGGGTTTGCGTTTTTCGGTGCGCTGACTTCGGTTGGCGCACTTTTTCATTATCGAATAATAATAAAAAAGAGGGAAAGAAAATGAATTCGAATTTTTACTTGCACAAATCGGACAGAGCCGCATTAAAAGCATTGAAAGCAATTCCGGGATTTTCTCAGCTTACAAAAGCATATATGAAATTTTGGTATGAGAAAATGGATCGTATTGAAAATATGTCGGGAAATCTTCGCATAAGCGAAAAGCAATTGTCCAAGTATTATGATATGCTTGTTCCCATATGCAACAAACTTGAAATCGAAGTACCGGAATTGTATTTGACGCTGGATGTTACGGCAAATGCATGTACATACGGATATACAAAACCGTACATAGTCATTAATTCGGGAATGCTTGAAACTATACCCGAAGAGCTTGTTCCGACAGTGTTGGCACACGAATGCGGACATATTGCTTGCGGACATTGTCTTTATACAACAATGGGAATGTTTTTACTTAACGGAACAGATATGGCATTAAAACTGCTTGGCTTAAGCGGTGTGGAAATACTGCCGCTCAAGGTTGCGTTTGCATATTGGATGAGATGCAGTGAGCTTTCCGCAGATCGTGTCGCCGCCGTTTGCGACGGCAACAGCGACAAGATGGTTGAATTATGTATGCGCTTTGCCGGTTATGATAAGGATGTTGAGGGAGAGGCAAATATTGATGAATTTGTGAATCAGGCACTTGATTATCTGGAAATGGTCAAAGACTCAAAGTGGAATAAAACATTGGAATTTTTATATCTTTCCAATAAGGATCATCCGTTAAGTGCCGTGAGAGCTTATGAGTGTTCGCAATGGTGTAAGACGGACAGCTTTAATAAAATTACAAATTATATAAACAACAAGGATAAAAGCGAAGCGGATTTGATAAAAAGTTTAGAAGAAATACCGATGAATCGAGATTCAAAGTCTTATATCGGAGAAAATATAGAAAAGGTGCATAAAGTATTTTGCGATATGGGTTTTTCAAATGTCGTTGATGCTAAAGTTTCAAAAAAAGGGCTGCTGACTAAGGATAAGCAAGTGCTTAATATAAAAGTTGACGGCAATGACGGCTTTGATGAATGTGAATGGCTCTCAAAAAACTCCAAGGTTGAACTTGAATATTACGACGAGTCGGGATTAACGGAAGAGGCGTCTGCGGCTCATCCCGGTCAGCTCAGAATACCGGATTCTACAAAAGCGTATCTCGGACGGGAGTATATGTCTGTATCGGACGAAATAAGCAAAGCCGGATTTATGAATATTGAGCTTCAAGAGCAGAAAAAGGCAAAAAAGGGCTTGTTTGAAAAGGACGGGAAAGTAACATTAATTTCTGCAAACGGGCAGACGCAGTTTTCAAAGGATGAATGGTTTGATGAAAAAGCCAAGATAATTATTGCATATCAGACTTTTGAGAAATAATATACAAAATGCGGAGAGATTAACAGTCTCTCCGCATTTTATCGTTGTCTAGCAATTGATGAAAACCCCCGGTTCTACCGGGGGAAAAGGAACGCTTTA
>CAVFQD010000010.1:0-41936 GCA_963624605.1 Eshraghiella crossota
GCTCCCACATGCGCCGTTTCGTCTGACGGCTGAATTAGAATAACACAATTATCTCTCGTTGTCAACAAAAAAATAAAAAAAAGTCAGAATTTTTTTTATTTTTTTCTTCCCCCACAACATCTTGTGGGTCGCAGCTGCATAAGCCCCATTTTTAATATTTAACAGTTTACTTTCACTCTTTAGCGTGCTAAAATATTAAACAGTAAAATTTTTGGAGGCAACTATGAACGAAAAACTTCGTAATGAGCGTACCGACTTTTTATTCGATTGTATTTTATCGCTGAAAACAAAAGAAGAGTGCTATAAGTTTTTTGAGGACCTCTGCACAATGAATGAGCTTCAGTCAATCGCCCAGAGAATCGTTGTCGCAAAGATGCTTTCGGAAAATCAGGTGTATAAAAAAATCGTGGACGAAACGGGTGCCTCGACCGCAACCATCAGCCGCGTAAACCGTTCGCTGCTGTATGGCTGTAACGGATATGAGGAAATTTTCAACCGCGTTGAGGAGTCAAAAGGTAAAGTATGAGTTATTCTTATTTTGCTCAGGTCTACGATCTGCTTACCGAAAATGTCGAATACTCCGAAAGGGCGGATTATCTTTGCTCTCTGTTGTCCGAAAACGGAATCGACAGGGGGCTTTTGCTTGACCTTGCCTGCGGCACGGGCAGTATGTCCGTCGAGCTGTCGAAAAGGGGATTTGAGGTAACGGGCGTTGACCTGTCGGAGGAAATGCTCTCGCAGGCGCAGAACAAGATGTACGCTTCAGGCGAAAGCATTCTGTTTTTGTGTCAGGATATGCGCGCGCTCGACCTTTACGGAACGGTTGACTGTGCCGTATGCACGCTTGACAGCCTTAACCATCTTAATGACGAAAACGACCTTAAGGAAGCCTTTCACAATGTTGCTTTATTTCTTGAAGATAACGGAATATTCATTTTTGATATGAACACGCTGTACAAGCACAGAAAAATTCTTGCGGACAACGCCTATATATATGAATATGACGGTCTGTTCTGCGCGTGGCAGAACACCTTGTGCGAGGATAACGCCACAGTGCGAATAGACCTCGACTTTTTTGAGCAAACCGAGGGCGATACCTATGAGCGGTTCTCCGAGTCCTTTAAGGAAAAGGCATATACGGACGAAACGGTGGAAAAATTACTTTGCGAAACAGGCTTTGAGCTTGTGAACCGCTATGAAGAAATGACAAAGCACGAACCGACCGAGACAACACAGCGGACGGTTTATGTTGCAAGGAGGATACCGAGATGAAAAACCTTATCAGAATGATGTCGGACGACGGTCAGCTTGCGATGATGGCTGTTGACAGTACAAATATAGTTACCGAAATGCACCGCATACACAACACCTCAAAGGTGTGCTCGGCGGCTTTGGGCAGACTCTTGACGGCAACTTCGCTTATGGGAAGTATGCTCAAAGGCTCGGACGACAGCATTACCGTAAAAATAAACGGTAACGGTCCGTGCGGAACGGTGCTCGGTGTTTCCGATTCACTCGGAAATGTCAGGGGCTATATAGGCGATGCAAATGTCGAGCTTCCGCTCAACGCAAAGGGCAAGCTTGATGTAAGGGGAGCTGTCGGCACGGACGGCACGCTTACGGTAATAAAGGATATGGGGCTTAAAGAGCCTTATGTCGGTCAGATTCCGATTGTATCGGGCGAAATCGCAGAGGATATAACCTCGTATTACGCAACAAGCGAGCAAACGCCCACCGTGTGTGCGCTCGGAGTTCTTGTTGACCCGGATACAAAGGGAATTATCTGTGCGGGCGGATTTTTAATTCAGCTTCTTCCCTCGGCTTCGGACGAGACGATAGACAAGCTTGAAAAGGATATTCAATCGGTACGCCCCGTAACATCAATGCTTTTTGATAAAATGACTCCCGAGGACATATGCCGTGCGGTTTTGCCGTCGTTCACGCTTGAAAAGCTTGATGACGCACAGGTCGAATACCGTTGCACCTGCTCAAAGGAGAGGGTCACAAAAGCCTTGATAGCCACGGGCAGAGAAGGACTTTCCGAAATGGCGCAGGACGATACAACCGAGGTTGTCTGCAACTTCTGCAATAAAAAGTATCATTTCTCAAAAGAAGAAATCAAACAGTTGATGAATAATTGAATTTTATATTGAGCAGCGGTGTGGGGTAGCGCCCTTGCGGGCGAGTGAAAATGAATAATGAAGAATGAAAAATGAAAATTTGAAAGTTGTATAATAAAAACGGACAGCACAACTTGAAAAATATATCATACAGCGTAGGGACAGGGCTCGCCCCTGTCCTGATTTGTTATATATCCCACTGCGGACAGCCGCAAGGGCTGTCCCTACGGTATGATATGGTGTTTAATTCGATTACAGCATTTAATTTGCACTGACTTTTGCGGCAGGAGCAAGCCCCCGCCGCAAAAATATAACCCGCCGCACCTGTTTTGAAGTGTGACGGGTCGCTTTTTGTTACCTCTGAAATATAATCGAAACACTGAATTCTTTGTTTTCCTCGCTGTAATCCCAGGCGATGTCGGCACCGTATTTTTTGACGGTACGGGCAACGCTTTTATAGCCGTATCCGTGAAGTCCTTTATCGGTCTTTCTTGTGACAAGGCGTTTGTTTTGCGTGACCGGTGCGGCGTCGCAGGAATTGCGTAAATCAACATGTATCATATTTCCGATACTGTTTATGCTCAACGAAATGCTCTTTTCCTTGCTGTCCTGTGCGGCTTCGACGGCGTTATCAAGCAGATTGTTGAAAATAGAGGTCAGGTCATTATCCTTGATAAAGTCCAAATCGGACTTGTGAATGTCACGGATAAATTTAATCGACTTTTTCTCACACAGAAAAGCGTACTTGCTCAAAATCAAATCAAGCATTTTGCTCGATGTTTTGCCTATCCGATTGGCTTCGTCGAGGTCATGAATTAAGGTCTTTATATACTCCTGCGTCTTTTGCGGGTCATCCGACACGTTGTATATGTTAAGAAGATGATTTTTTGTGTCGTGAACAAAATATTGAAGCTCTTCGTTTTGGTGTTCAAGCAGATCAAAATAGGTTTCGTCCATTTCCTGCTTTTGCTTGGCGGCTTTAAGCTCTGCCAGTTCTCGGTCTCTTCGGGAGGATACCTGCTGGAAAACGCAGGTGGCGAGAATGGAAAACGCAAGAAATAACATTGCGGCAGACAGGAAAAGCTTCTTTTCGTTGCTTATTTCTATACCGTCGGTAATGATTGTGACTATGGTCAGGATTATCAGCAGCGAAACGGGATAGGTCAAAAAGATAGCGCTTACCTGTTCGTTGCCTCTGATTTTGTTTATTAAGGAGCTTATTATTCGCAAGAGAATGTATAAAAATGATTTGCTGAATATTATCAGTATCGTGTAATTGAGAATACTGCTTGTGAATTCCTTGGGTGCTGTGTTGAACCAAAGCGCAATAAGGTTAGCCGCGCTGAATTCGGTTATTGTAACAAGTGCGGTAATCAGTGCCGCATACAGGCATGAGAAAACAAGCTTTCGGCTGTACAGGAATTTCGCAAAGGCAAAATGGAATAAAATCATGGCGGCGGAGTTGATGACGATGTTATATCCGAAAGCTATATTAACGACAAACATCGCAACATATCCGCCGAACATAATGGCAAATCTGTTGACCGTATGATTTTTATATTCCGTAATGCTCTCGTAAAAGGAGAAGGTTACAAGGCACTCGATTGCCTGCAGAACGAAGTTTATGGCGGTCAGCATTATTTTCTCCTCCTGAGATATTCGTAAAAGTATTTGCGGAACAGTGTTTGTTTTCTGTATGCAATGGGGATTATGTCGTTATTTATAAGCTTGATTTCATTTCTTTTGTATTCCAAAATATAGTCAAGATTGATTATGTAGCTTTTGTGAATCCTGTAAAAGCTGCTGTGGGTGAGGACAGGCTCCCAATCGTCCAACAGCTTTGAGGTATGATATGTCCTGTCGGAGCAAACTATTTTTGTCTTATGACCTACGGTCTCAACATACATTATGCTGTTTGCGTTGATTTTTATCTTTGACTGGTCGTCATCCATAAAGAATTCAATAACATCCTCGTTGATAAGCTCTACCGCACGGTCCATACCGCTGTAAAACCTGCAAGCGTCAATAGGCTTGCTTAAAAATCTGAGCGCATAAAGGTTCATGGCGTCGTCTATGTACTTGTCATACGCGGTAATGAAAAATATTATTATGTTTTTGTTTGCGATTTTAAGATGCTCGGCAACCTCCACGCCCGAGGTGCTGCCCATCTCAATGTCGAGAAATGCGATGTTGTAGAATTTGTCGGACTGCTTTGCTTTTTCGCCCGAGTCAAAGCAGTCGTAGCTGCATTCGATGTTATGCTCTTCGCAATACTGCTCAAGATACCCCATGACCGAGCTTCTTGCCAATGCCTCATCATCGCATATAAGCGCATTTAATGTCATATATAAAGCTTCTCCCCAAAAAAATGACTCAAGATTCAGACCTTGAGTCAATTATAGCATAAGAAAAATACATAAATCAAATGATTACATATTTTTGCTGTCAAAATATGTGATAAGAAGTCTGTACAGTGTTTCCTGCTCCTCTTTCGACAGCTCGTGTATTATATCTATAATGTTTTGCTCCACCGTTTCACGCCTTGTGCCGGAAAGCAGCTGGCACGGGCAGACATCGAGAGTGTTGCACAAAGCGGTCAGTGTGGAATAGGAAAGATTGTTTTTTCCTCTTTCCAGATTTGAAATCTCCGTAACCGATATGTTTATAAGCTCGCTTAACTGCCCTTGCGTAAGATTTCCTTTTTTTCTGTATTTGGTTATTCTTTTGCCTATAATTTCATTGTTACTGATACGCATGACATCACCCAAGAGTAATACTACCATTTTGGAATTAACTTTGGAATACAATTCAATTATAAATTATTAAACGGCATTTGAAAAATAAGTTTTTTCGCAGATAAAAGTATTGAGTTTGGAAAAGTGTATTGAAAAAATGTTAAAAATAGTATAAAGTGTCGGATGAAAGGAGGCGAGGAACATGAAAAAGACTATGCTTGACAAAATCGTAAAATTCATCAACTTTTCGGTTAAGGTTGACGCTAATTCCACAAGCACAACCTATGCTTATCAGCCCAAATTGCCGAAAAATTACAGTGAATTGAAGATTAAGAAATGATTAACTCACTTTCCCTGAAAATAACAAATATGTTGATAAGAAAAAACATTATCGACGAAGAGAACAGGGATTTATATCACTACGGGTTCTTCATTGTTATTTCCGAATTGCTTCTGCTGGCGTTTTGCGTGCTTGCGGGCTTCGTTTTGGGAATCGCCTTGGAAAGTATAGTGTTTTATGTTGCTTTCTTTGCTTTCCACAGATTTGCAGGAGGCTTCCATGCCAACAGCGAATTACGGTGCCAAATTGTTACGGCGTCCTCATTTATCGCAGCGTTGCTTATAATAAAATTTTCCGTTGCGATCGGGCACGACGCTCTTATATTTTCTTATATAGCGGAATGTGCGGCTTTAATTGCGGTATCGCCTGCCGATACGCCGCAAAAAAGGCTGACACCGGAAGAAAAGAAGAAATTCAGAGCGTATACAGCTGCGGTTTGCGTTGCGGTTGCCTTGATAATGATTGTGATGTATCGTCTTAACGCACCGGACAGGCTCGCCGTATCAATATTGATTGCCGCGGCACTGGAGCTTGTTTCGGTATTGTTCGGAAGAATGCTTAACGAAAAAACGGCAGTGTGATATCGGTGTGAAGTTCAGGGATGAAAATCAAATCGACATATGGATAAAAGCGACTGCGGTTTTTACTGCAGCCGCCTGTTTTTATAGAAATTTGTAAAATAGATTGAAATAATCTATCAGACCGAGCATTTTTTAATAAAATTGCTTGAATTTAGCGAAAAAATTGTGAAAAAAATATCACTGACATTTACTAAATGTCAATATATGATATAGTTTTTGTTAAAATGTGTGTAAATTTAGATTGGAAAACTGTAGATGTTTTACAAATAAGTCTACTGAGCGTGCATATTCCGTGAATGTGTGCAAAAACAGAACGGAGGAACGAATATTGGCTGATCTAAGATTTACACAGTCTTCTTTCACGGGAGACGGGGTGTTTCGGAACAGAAAAAGCGGTTTTGAAACCAAGTATATTCTTAAAAAACAGATGAAAAACCATTACCCCGCCGGCGGCTACACCGTAGTCGGTCAAATCGGCAAGGGAAACGAAGAAACAGGCGTGCTTGTTTTTGATGAAAAGGAAGAAACGGTTTATAAGCCGTGCAAGCCTGCATTCTCGTGCGTAAAGGGCTATATTGAGGTAGGCGACGGAAAATATCTTGCCGTTGTCAAGAGCGCGTTACTTATGTGGCTTCTGTTTATGCTTGTTGCGGCGGCGGTGATAGTCGGTCTTGCTTTCCTTATAAAGACATTTGTACCTTCGGGCGATGAAGATGTTACAACCACAAGTCCGATAGGCGTTATCGACCAGAACGCAGTTATCGGTGACGGCTCGATTTCCGTTCCTGATAAGATAGACACCAAGGGTGCACAGATTAAAATCAACGGCATTCCCGAAATGAAGCTTGCGGCGGGCACGAAGGAACAAAATTTTGTTTTCTCCAATCCTGAGGAAAACCCCTGTTACTTTATTATAGAGGTTGAGCTTTCCGACACGGGAGAGGTTATTTACACATCAAACCTTTTGCCGCCGGGATATTCGATTTCGGCATTTACAATGAACAGGGCGCTTGAAGCGGGAACCTACAACGCCGTTGTTCATGTTAAGACATACAGCTTCGACAGCGAGCAGAGAAAGCTTAACAATATGGACATAAAAACAACGATAGTCGCTTCTTAAAGAACGATTACTTCTATACTATATATAGTTGACACTCTTATGAAAGGGGTACGGTTTATGCAAAAGAGAACGAAAAGCAGAGTAATAAAAAGCGTAACCGCTTTGGTGCTTTGCGCCGTGCTTGTGCTGACTTCCGTTCCATTTGCGCTCTCGGCGGGTGCATACGATCCAATTCCGACATTTTCTTCGAACGAGGAGGAGCGGGATGTTTCAGCATATACAAATGATGACGGAGGAATAACTGTGGTTTATCCGCAGGCGACGGCTAACACTTCGAGGAAAGCCAAAACCGTTACTGGCTATATGCTCGAGCTTGTGGACTTAGGGCTCTTAACTGAGGCTCACACCGATACGGTTTTACTTCGCAAAACGGTTGCGCCTACGGGCTCAGCTCCTTACGAGTCTGAGTTTACCAAGGACGAAATAGCAACGGTTCTTGCAGACGGTTTGCTTGAGACGCACAGGTACAATGTTACCGTTGTTGCGATAGACAGCGAGGGCTGGATGTCCGAGGAGCTCAACGCCATTGTTTCGGATGTTCCCACCTTTGAATACGATTACGACATTTATACCCCTCTTGT
This sequence comes from Eshraghiella crossota, assembly GCA_963624605.1. Classification (GTDB taxonomy): domain Bacteria; phylum Bacillota; class Clostridia; order Oscillospirales; family Acutalibacteraceae; genus Fimenecus. The sequence continues at coordinate 7,478 of CAVFQD010000010.1, forward strand.
TGCAGACGAGCATGCAATGCGCGAGATGCTTACCTTTGAAAGCTCATCAAGCTCCGACTCGGGCAACTCATACGGTCTCGGAACTGACGACTACATCAAGGTCGCAAGCTGCCTTGACAATACGGGAGCAACCGAGCAGACGGGCGCTAAGGATGTTACAACGGGAACCGATACAAAGGCGCAGCGTTTTTACTTCAAAACGCTTCCTACGGAAACGACCAACACCTTCGACATACTCTGGAGCCGTCAGACTTGGGACTTCAGCGGTGCCGAGGAGGTATGGTACTGGTTTGACTTTACGCAGGTCAGCATTCAGGGTCTTTCGTTCAGACTTCGTGCAAATGAAAAGCAGATACGCGGAACCGACCGAGGCAATTACAGCGATGGCGGCACGAACTATCAGTGGACTACAAGCGAACAGGGTGAAATAAAGAGCCTGTACGGCGACACGATTTATTCCACAATCGGCACGACCAAGGCGGGATATACGGGCGAGGCGCCTTATGTATATGTTTCCCGTGATGACGGCGGCTGGGACAAGGTGATGCTCACAAACGGAACGATAGACCTTGCAAACTTCAAAGGCTATATCAGAGTTCCGCTTCAGTTTATGTGCTCGGAAACCGATACAACCGTTGACGCGATAAACACTGCGTTCGGTGTGGATAAGAGCGATCTCTATGGTCAGTGGTACACCAGCAATGATACAAGAAAAGCAAATGTTGACAGCTATGTCAACGGCACATTGAAGCTTTCCTCTGCGGTAACGGTTGACCCGGCGGGCACCTCTGTAAGCGACGCACTGCTTATTCAAAAGCGTCAATTCAGAATGAATCTTTCGCTTGTCAACAATTTTTACACTCTTAATGTCGGCACAATGCTGGCTTCGGGTCTTGAAGGCTCCGAGATTTCGGACGACACCAACAGCAAGAAGGCTACAATTGATACATCTAAAATCGGCACGGGCGAGGACCCGATAGTGAACCGTGAAAACGGCTATAAGGCGATTGAAGACCTTTATGCGGCAGGCTTTTCGTTTACCGGCTGCAGCGACGACAGCCTTAACAAGTCGTTCTTCTTTGACAATGTAATGTTCTACCGTACCGACAATCAGGCATACAGCGAAAACACGCTTAACAGTACGGTAAACACGGGCGACAAGGCAAGTAAATATTACGATCAGTCAACGGAAATTCCGAAGGCTATATTCGAAGCTTGTGACAAATATATCAGCGACCCCGACTGGGGCGATTACCGTGCGGTTAAATACATCGAGGAGCTTATCGAGGGATACAAAACCGCAATAAAGACCTTCAACAGCGAACATACGGCAACATCGATAAGTCTTGACTTCCTTGAAGAATCACAGCTTGCAACGATTGCGGCAGAGCTCGGTATGAGTGACTCGTGGAACAATTTCCTTACGGCGAGAAACGAGTGTAAGTCGGCGGGTACATACGACTCGGCGAACTCATGCGCAGACGATCTCGTATGGCAGCTTGCAAGAGATATTGACAAAATCCCCGAAATTACGGATTCGGTTTCGATAACCGATGATGTAAAAAATGAGATTATCCGTATTTACAAGATTTACAGCAGACTTAATCTCGGTCAGTTGCGTAATCTCGGTAAGGAAGAAGAACAAAAGCTTCTTGACTACTTTAAATTCCTTGAGGATACGATCGAAACAAATTCCGTAACGGTAGGTCAAAAGCTTACCGATAACCCGTTTATCCCGTTCAACACCTTCGAAAATCTTGCGGAGGGAACGAGGGCTTACCAGTTTGAAAACTCATTGAGTGCAGGAACATACGGCTCAGACTATTTATATACAAAGGGCTTCCTCAACTGGACAGGTAACTTTACAACAATCAGCGGACATTCAGCTGATACGGCAACGCCTACGCTTATCCCGACCGGCGCTATTGCAACCGATCAGCAAAGAAACGGTATGTCAACAAGCGATATTAAGCAATACGGCGGTTGGATTGATATTACAGAGAACGGCGCGCAGGGAACCAACGGCGCTACGCTCACAATCGACAACCGTTGGCAGGAGTCCGGAAAGGGCTGGTATAATGTTGTAAGCGTTTCAAAGGACTGCAAGGACGGTTCTACATATGAGGAACTCCGTGCCAACAATATGGGCACCGACGATACAAAGCTCGGCTCGCTCGCAAAGAACTTCGGCGGCACTGACAGCGATGTTCCGCTTTCGCTCGTATTCTATGCAGACTTCTCACAAATAAAGGATTACAGCCTTGCAATTACTATAAGCACCTGGACAGAAAATCAGGCGGATGACTACACAATTGACCTCGGCTCCAGTGCGGCGAACAGCTATTTCTACCTTTTGAGTCCGACCACGGGTGAGTGGGTAAAGGCTACAAACGAGAACGACCCGCGAATTTACAACTATCTTTCCTCTTTCGGCGCAGACTCCGACGGAGACGGCACAAAGGATTTGTTCCTCAACAATTACAAGGGTTACATTATGATACCGCTCTTCCACTTCAAGAGAGGCGTTCAGGGCGTCAATCCGACCACGAGTTGGAAGCTTGACGAGACGGCACAGTCACTGAACTCTATTTTCCGAATCAGCATCGGTATTGCTCCCGTGAGCGCAGATGCGTCAAAGGCAATGGACGGAAAGAGCTTTACGATTGACAATATCGGTTTCTCATACGACCGCACATATTATTCCGATGTTGCGGCAACAAGAGGCATTGACGACAAGAGCTTCGATGAAATGTTCGGAACAAAGGCTCTGTCCTCTGCTGATTTTGAGGCGGCTGTAGCGGCGATTGACCCGTACGAGGATGATTTTGCAACGGCAATTACCAATGCGAATACGTTGTACACGGCATTGAGCGATTACCAGAAAACATTGAAATCCGTACAAAATGCGTATGAGCTTTTGCAGAAATATGAGCAGTGGAACGCAGACCCGACACTGAAGCCTCAGCCTGTGCTTGATAACGGCGTATCAACCGTAAGCGAGACGCTTGCGGCGATTGAAGCTTTGCCGGCAGCGGCTGTGGGAACATCGGTCGGAAGTACGATTACGGGTCCTGTTGAAAAATATCCCAACGGTCAGAACGACCTTCCCTATCCCGGCTTCGTTACGGATGACAGCGGCAATGTGGCGGTAAACTATGCGGCTTACGGTATCACAAAGGAGCAGGTCGATGAGATAATCTCGATTTACGAGGAATCTTACGAACGCTTCGGCAAGACCAAAAAAGCGTTGCTTGATGTTAAGACTTCCTCGACAGACGCACTTACGCCTGCCGAAAAGCTCGAAAACGCGTACTATGCGGCATACCGTTGTAAGACGCTTGAGAATTATCTCACCCAGCTTAACAACTATCAGAGCGAAATCGTAAATATATTCACAAAGTACAGCGTAGACGGAACGAGCATTTCACTTCTGTCAATAGATGCCGACGGCTTGGCTAAGCTTGAAACAGCAAGAGAGGATTATGACGCAATAGCTTATTATGCGAAAATCCTTATGGGTGATTCGTCAATGCCGGCTTCATATGTTCAGTTTGCGAACTCGGCAAAGGCCGTAGACAAGATTTTGAGAAACGGCAGCACCTTTACGGGCGTTCTCGGAACAAACAGCACGGTAGACGGCGGCATCGTCAAGCTTTCAAAGGCATATACGGCTCTGTTCAACGAGATAAAGACTACGCTTGATACGCAGACTCTGTTTACCGATGCTCAGCTTAATAAAATGAAGGAAACGGCAGATGAGTATAACAGCTTTATCAATGCGTACTACAATATTAAAGAGCTTTATGACGGTATGACAGTCGGCTCGACCGAGGACGGTGAGACATCCTACGGTATTAAGGATATGACCAGACTGTTTGCGAGATACAACGCTGATTCAACCGACTCAACCGTTTATCTTTCGAAGGACGCTTTGAGCGCAACAGAAAGCTATACCGTTACCTATTCGGAGCAGCTTCCGTGGGGAGAGCTCCAGAACACAATGATTAAGCTTACCTCCAAAAACGGAGCGCTTACAAACGCTTTGAGCGAGAGTAAGGATTATAAGATAAAGATAACCGTAAACGGCAGCTCGGCGACTTACAGTCCGTCGGATCTCACCTCGGGCATTAGGCTTTCGGATGTTGACAACAATACATACACCCCCGGCACACCGCTTACGGTGAACATTGAGGTCTCGGTGCCGACGGAACTTACGGTTTCGAACCCCGTATCGGATAAGTTGACCTTTGCATATACCGACGGCTTAGACAATATTCTTCAAGACGCAGACGGTAATGAGCTTTCAAAGACGGTTGAAGTTGTATATACGCCTGAGGATGCATATACGGTGACGATTCCGGCAGAGTTTGATGTTTCGTGGAGCGATACCTCCGATCAGGATGTCGGCTGTACGGTTTCGACTTCACTCAAAACGGGCTCAAGCCTTGAGGTTGCGGTAACCTGCGACGGCACAGCGGACATAAGCCCCAGCGGTGCTGATGAGATATACACGGGAACCGGTAAGCTTACCTCGTCAAATCCGGCGTATAACCTCAATTACACTTATAAGGGCTTTGACCCGAGTACATTTACAGGCGTCAACACCAACAGCGGACTCAATACCACGCCTTATCTTACGGTAAGCGGCTGGGACGATGTTCCTGTAGGCGAATATAAAACGACATTGACTTATACGGTTACCTACAACGCAGCACCGTAATAAAGAAGGGAGTAAATAAGTATGAAAAAATTCTTATCGGTTTTCTTCGCATTGCTTTTGGTAAGCCTGAGCGCTCTGCCTGCGTTTGCCGACACAATGACGATTTCAACCGGCGACGGAGTAACTGACGCTTATCAGCTCAGCTATCCGGCAGACACGGAAATTCCGTGGGAGACAGCTTCATGTGATGTAGGCTCGGTTACAGCAACGGTTATGCGTTTGTCGCCCGGCAAGACGGTAAAGGTTACGGTTGCTTCGGCTAACGGATATAACCTTGTAAACACGGCTTCGGCTTCAAGCAAAATTGCCTATACGCTCACGGGCGCAGATGCTATTGCATTTCTTCCCGGCGATTACGGCAAAAGCTTCCCGCTTTCCGTTTCGATAGCAGACGCACAGTGGCAAAAGGCTGCTTCTGGTGAGCACACGGATATTCTCACCTTTACGGCTGAATATACAAACGCTTAATTTTGAAAGGAGATATTGAAATGAAAAAAGCATTATCGGTAGCTCTTGCGGTATTGATGCTCGTTATGGTTTGCGTTCCGAGCTTTGCGGCAAGCGTTACAAGCGAAAGCGCATCAGATGTTATAGTTAAAACAAAGACGACAAAAGAGGACGACACAAGCGCGGAGGAATTTGCTGTTACCATTCCCGCAGACACGGTTATTCCGTGGGGAACAGAGGCAACTGATGTCAGCTACATTGTAGAGTCCCATCTCGCAAGAAATAAGGGCGTTAAGGTAGTTGTTACAGGCACAGGCACGATGAAAACAACCGATGCGGTTTATTCGCTTGCCTACACTCTTGACGGCGCAACAGAGTATCTTGCGACTTCACCCGTTGTTTACGATGCAGCAACAGATTCGGGCGTTTCACAGGAGCTCAAGGTTAAAATCAGCAGCACAGACTGGAAAAAGGCAGTAGTTGAGGAGTATTCCGATACACTCACATACACCGTTTCCGTAGAAGCTATATAATTTTTGAAGGGAGAGCAAATTGAAATGAAAAAAGTAATTTCGGTTATCATTGCGGTATTGATGCTCGCAAGCATTTGTATTCCCTCTTTTGCGGCGACAATAACAACTGACGGCAGCTCGACTTCAATCGTAAAGACAAAAACGGTTGATGAGAGCGGCGATGATGCGGCAAAATTTACGGTTATTATTCCCGCAACAACGGAAATTCCGTGGGGCAAGGCTTCACAGGACTTGACTTACAGTGTTGAATCACACCTCGGTTACGGCAAGAAACTCAGCGTTGCGGTTTCGGGCTCGGATAAAATGACTTACACGGTTGATTCGGATGTTATGACGCTTGCTTACACCTTAGGCGGCACAACATCATATCTTGCGGCAGGTCCCGTTGTTTATCCTGCAGCAGACCAGACAATCAACGTAAATGTAGCGGATACAGCTTGGAAAACAGCGGTTATAGGCGAATATCAGGACACACTTACATTTACGGTTGCAGTTACAGAAGTTTAATTTGATGAGAGGTGCTTAAAATGAAAAGGATTCTTTCAATTGCTTTGGCAGTTTTAATGATTGCTGCCGTTTGCGTACCTTGCTTTGCGGCTACAATCGATAAAACCACAGTTGACGGCAAAGGCACGGCACAGGTTAAAACAGATATTTCGGCAATTACGGACGACGGTAATTTCACGGTTACTATCCCCGCAGAAATGCCAATTCCGTGGAACACGGCAAACACAGACAGCGCAACGAATTTCACATATTCGGTAGAAAGCCAGCTTAAAACAGGCAAGGTTATTCAGATAGATGTGGCTCAGAACAATCTTGTAATGAGCGCGGCAAGCGGCGAAACACTTGCTTACACAATTTCGGGCGACATTACAGCAGTTAAGACGACGGCTCCCGTAGTTTTGGCAGGTGCATTTGAAAAGACCGTTACCGTAAATGTTGCGGGAACGGCATGGGCAAATGCGGCTATTGACGAGTACAGCGATACTCTTACATTTACCGCACAGGTTGTTGACGCTTAATTGATAAGGAGAGCTTACAATGAAAAAAGTAATTTCAGTTATTCTTGCGGTAATGATGCTTGCAAGCATATGTGTACCGGTATTTGCAACAGACATTACCAAGGACTCGGCGGCACAGACTGCCAATGCTGATGTAAAAACAAAGCTTACAAAAGATGACGGATCCGATGCATATACATACACGGTAACAATTCCGGCTTCTGTTGATGTTGCATGGGGCGATACGGCGGCTCAGGACGCATCGTATTATGTTAAATCACAGCTTATACTCGGCGATACTCTTAAGGTAAAGGCTGAGGCTAACGACGCAGGCGCTATGACTGCAAGCGGCACAACTTCTACCCTTACATTTACCGTTGCAGGCGGCGATGAGGCTGTTTATAATGAGGTAAACGACGGCGCAACAGCTTCCGGAACTACTGTTACAATCGCTGATTTCTCCGGCGTACCGATTGCAGAGTATGTTGGCACAATGACTTATACGGTTGAATATGTACATGCTTAATTGCAATTTGGTATTATAAGGAGGTGGTTTCATGAAAAAGGCTTGCAGTGTAATAATGTGTCTTATATTGGTTTTGACCATGCAGCTTGCATCGTTTGCCGAAGACATGAACCTTAAAACCGTAGTACCCGATTCGCATGAAATTACCGTAACCTTTAATGACGGCGGATATGTTCTCTATTCGGGAAGACAGCTGGAAAGCGGAGACAAAATAATCGTCAACCGTTTTGACGGCATAACGCTTGATATTATTGCAAAATCCGATTCTCACCTTGAAGCGGTCTATATAAACGGCGAGGACGCAACATCGCAGATGAAATACGGAAGTCTTACATTGGAAAATGTTTCGACGGATATTGATGTAAATTTTGTGTTCTGCGAATGTGACGATCCGTCAATCGACGAAGACCCGTGCGTGAGAATGAAACTCAGCGGTAATGTTTATATGGGCGAGGATAAAATGCCCGAGGCTAAGCTTCAGTTTGATTTCGGAGAGCTTGAGGCAACCGCAGACAAGGACGGAGCATATAAGCTCGACGAAATAAAGGACGGCAGACATACAGTTTCGATTTACGACAAGAACGGCGAGCTTGCCGGCGAGCAGAGCTTTGTAATTGAAGTGAGCGACACCGCAACCGAGGTAACCGTTGTAAAGCTTGACGACGGAACAAGACTTGTAACCGTGCCGAAGAACTCTTCAGAGCTGTATCTTGATTTTATCGTAAATGCCGATGGAAGCATCGATATTGTTCCGACAAGAACGGACGATGAACCTATACCGACTCCGGAGCCGGATAAGGGCAATAAGGATATCGGCAATATTATCAAGAACAGCCCCGTTATTTCAAAAACAGGCGAGCTTATAAGAGAGAATACGGTAGCGGCAATTGTAATTGCCCTTGACGGCTTGTTCATTTTGTTCTTCATCCTTTGGCGTAAAAAGCGCAGGGATGATGAAGATGAAGGTGCAAAAGTTAAATAAAAACTAAAGCATAAAATATCCCGACGACTACTGAAAGCCGTCGGGAATTTTTTATCCTTTTATTAAAAGAACGGTTGAAATTATCAGCAGGACTGCGCCGATAATGCTTATAATCGAGTATATCTTTTTTGAGTCCTTATCGTTTTTCTCTTTTACAAGATAATAGACCCCCGCAACAAGTACGAGCAAGCCGATTACGGCTCCTAAAATTTTAACAATCATTTCTTTCTTCTCCATTTCAGCAGTAATGCCGAGTTTATAATTACCAATACCGAGCCTGCGTTGTGTACCAAGGCGCCGACAACGGGATTGAGAGTGCCGATAATTGCAAGCGTTATCGCTATAAAATTGAGCGTCATCGAAAAGGTCATATTGAGCTTTATGGCGGTCATCATTCGCTTGGACAGGGCGAGAAGATGGGGAAGCTCCTTGATTTCATCGTCAACAAGCGCAATGTCAGCCGCATCTACCGCAATATCACTTCCTATACCGCCCATGGCAATTCCGACATCGGCTGTTTTGAGCGCAGGTGCGTCGTTTATTCCGTCGCCTATCATACAAACCGCATTGCCGTTGCTTTGCAGCTCCTTTATTTTTGAAAGCTTATCTTCGGGACAGCAATTTGCACAGACCTCATTTATACCGAGCTTGTCGGCAATGGCTTTGGCGGCGTTGTCGTTGTCGCCCGTCAAAAGGACGGGAATAACACCGAGTTCTTTTACTGCGGCGATTGTATTTTTGCTTTCACGCCGCAGCGTATCCGAAAGCGCAATTAAACCGCACAAAGCTCCGTCCGCCGCAACATAAATAACAGTGCAGGCGTTGTCGAGGTGTTTTTCGGTACTGCTTTTGACCTCTTTTGACAGGCCAATTCCGTTTTCGCACATCATTTCCGCATTGCCAGCAAGCACCCGACGGTTTCCGACTGTTGCCGAAACGCCTCTACCCGGCAGCATTTCAAAGTCGGAACTTTCAATTACGGAACTTTTGCGGTCCTTTTTATAACACTGCACAACGGCTTTCCCGAGCGGGTGCTCCGACAGCTGTTCCGCACAGGCACAAAGGCGGTAAACTTCATCGCAGTCTGTATTCGGCGAAAAGCTTTCAACTGCGATTACTTCGGGATTGCCGCAGGTCAGTGTGCCTGTTTTGTCAAATGTGATTTTTTTGACCGCCGCAAGCCTCTCCAGGGCATCGCCCTCACGGACAAGAAATCCGTGCTTTGTGGCGTTCCCGATTGCCGCCATTATAGCCGTGGGGGTTGCAAGCACAAGCGCACAGGGACAGAACACAACGAGTACGGTTACCGCTCTTATAATTTCGCCGCTTACCGCCCAGGTAATTGCGGCGGCTGTGAGCGCAATAACAACAATCCATGTAGCCCACCTGTCGGCAACGCCGACTATTTTTGCCTTGCCTGCGTCTGCCGAGCGGACAAGCTTTATCATTCGCTGAACGGAGCTGTCCTCGCCGACCTTGGTCGCTTTCATTTCAAATGCGCCGAATTGATTTACCGTGCCCGAGGACACGCCGTCGCCCTCGCTCTTGTCAACGGGGAGCGACTCTCCCGTCATAACGGCTTGGTTGACAGAGGTCTGACCAGATATAATTACTCCGTCAACAGGTATGGTTTCTCCGGGGAGGACTCTTAATACATCGCCTACTTTTACCTGCTCGGCGGGAATTACGGTTTCTGCTGTGTTTTTGATAACTCTTGCGGTCTGCGGAGTGAGACTTACAAGCTTTTCAATGCCCGCTCTTGCTTTTGCAACGGTCAGTTCCTCCAAAAGGCCGCCCAACTGCATAATAAAGGCAACCTCGCCTGCCGCAAAGTCCTCTCCGATACATATTGACGCAATCAAAGCGATTGACACAAGCACATCGGCTTTGATGTCAAATTCCGTTACGAGACCTATTACCGCTTCGAGCACAATCGGTACTCCGCACAGGATTACGGCAATCCACGAGGCGTCAAAAGGCAGGGGGAACGGCTTGAAAATGCTTAAAAGCAGGGCAATTCCCGATATTGCAAGCAGGACTATGTCCTTTTTTGTGCCGCCGATTTCAAGCAGCTTTTCAAGTTTCTTCATGGCTTTTTTCATATATAAATACTCCTTTCAATGTTAATGCACGCTCACTTTTATACAGTAGGGGGTATATGTATATTATACATATAGGGGTATAGGTTGTCAACACATAAAATAAAAAAGCCGTTCTCAACAAAGTGAAAACGGCTCATATGGTATTTCGTTATTGCATATTGGCGAAGCGTTCAACCGCCTTTGTAAAGCTCTCAATGGTCTTGTCGGCGTCGCCGTGCTCAATTCCGTCCTTGACGCAGTGCTTGATGTGCCCCTCAAGCACGACCTTTCCGCAACCGTTGAGTGCGGACTTTGCGGCATTTATCTGTGAGAGAATTTCCTCACACGGAACATCCTCGTCAATCATACGGTCAATCGCCTGAACCTGACCTATAATCTTTTTAAGCCTGCGGTGCAGGTTGTCCGAATCCATACATTGTTTCATACTATCACCATAATCTTTACGACTGTAAGTCTTTGTGTCAAAATTCTACCGTTAGGGGTATATGTACATTATAATTTAAGAACCCGAAGATGTCAACCTTGCGCTAAAGCTGAGGTTTGAGCTTCTTTTTAAGTTCCGACAGCCTTGTACGCACTGTGGACGGAGAAACGCCCTGTATTTTCGCAATCTCCCTGCTCGACCAGCCGTAGGCTTTAAGCGTTATTGCCTCCCTGTCCGTTTCGCCGAGGGTTGAGAGCAACTCCTGCATTTCAACCGAGGTTATGTCGTCAAAAGCCTCGGTGTTTTCTTTGAAATTCTGTTCTTCAAGCAATTTTTGAAGCTGTAATTTCCGCAGTCTGTCATTGAGCACATTTTTTGCGATTTTGAAAACCAACGATTTCTCGCTTTTGATATGTTCAAGGGAGGGGAGGTACGCCCAAAGCTTCATAAAGACGGTTTGAGCCAAATCCTCCGCCTCATTTTTATCAAAACGCTTTGCAAAATAAGCGACAACGCTTTTATAGTATTTTTCGTATATCCTCTTAAAGCATTCGATATTATTCATCTGTTACCTGAATATCCACACCCGTCTGCGAGTTTGCGTTTACATAGCCGTATATGCTTTTCGGGCACTCAATGTCCACACCCGCGTAGAATTTAATCTTTTTCGCCGAAAGCTCTTCCTCGGTAATATCGTTTTTAAGCTTTATCTCCACGCCTGCGGCTATTGCGGTCTTTTCGGGAAGATTTTTAACCGTGTCCTTATCTATAACCGCCTCAACGGGATAAAGTTTCAGGACTGCGTCATCGTCGATTTCAGCCGGCCGACCGTTTAACGAGGCAAGCTTGCAGGGGGCATTCTTTCTTTTTATAAGCGTTCCGTTTATATACAGCTCGGGAGCTTTTTCTTTTGTTTCAAGAATACACAAGCCGTTTACAATAAAGAACTCGCCGTCGGCTACATCTGCGTCGGTAAGGGTTACCGCACCGTTTATTGTGCGGTATTTCTGCCCTCTGCCGAGCTCGATTATCTGCGCTATGTTTTCTGTGCCGATGTCGGCATAAGCCTCCGTCCACTCGTCATTCCGTTCCTTAGGGATAATAAGAAGCGCAACATTTTTAATGCGGCGTATTTTTTTCAGACTTTCGGCGGTGTGCCCGCACAGGTCGAGTATCGGTATGTTTTTATAGGTTTTTTTGAACATAATGTTTTCTCCTTTTGCTTTTTGAAACGCATTTCACATATTAAGACGCACGAAAAGCGAAAAGTGTCGGAGCTTTTATAAAATTTTTTCGTTGTCCCGTAAATCGTTATATGATAAAATAATTATACAACATATTCAAGGGATTTTGTATGGAAAAGCGAAAAATTCTTAATTCAAATCAACTAAAAATAATAGCGATACTTGCAATGACGGTTGACCATATAGCGTGGGCGGTATTCCCGGGGTATCCCGTGGAGGCTTTGCCGCTTATTATGCATATTATAGGTAGGCTTACCTGCCCGATAATGTGCTATTTCATTGCCGAGGGCTATCATTACACAAGGAACATAAACAAATACACCGCAAGGCTTTTTGCGTTTTCCGTTGTTTCGCACTTTGCGTATATTTACGCTTCGGAGGGCTTTGTTGATGCAAAATCGTTTATTCCGTTTTATTACGGTGATTTTCTTAGCCAGACAAGCGTTATGTGGTCGCTTGCATGGGGGCTTGTTATGCTGCGTGCGGTAAATTCCGATAAGCTGAAAATGCCCGTTAAGGTGGCGGCGGTTATTCTGATATGTATTTTGACCCTGCCGAGCGACTGGAGCTGTATTGCCGCACTGTGCATAACGGCGATAGGCACAAGCAGGGGCAATTTCAAAAAGCAGATGATGTGGATGATGTTTTGTGTAAACCTTTATGTAATCGTGTATTTCTTTGCGATAGACGCAGCTTACGGTATATTGCAGCTTTGCACGCTACTGTCAATCCCGCTGCTGTCAATGTATAACGGCAAGAGGGGAAGCAACCCGAAAATCAATAAGCTTATGAAATGGTTTTTCTATATATACTATCCGCTTCATTTGGTAATAATAGGTATTGTGAAGAGGCATTTTTAACAGTCTGTAAACTTTGCGTATTGACTTTGTTAAAATGTTGACATAAAGGCTTTGACGGATTTATAATTAAAATGTTGAGAGGAGAAATTCTCGCAAACATAAAATCAAGTTGTAAAAGGAGTCAGTAATTATGGCTAACAGATTTGTACTCAATGAAACAAGCTATCACGGAAAAGGCGCAATCAACGAGATTGCAACCGAGGTAAAGGGCAGAGGCTTCAAAAAATGCTTCGTTTGCTCCGACCCCGACCTTTTGAAATTCGGCGTTACCAAAAAGGTTACGGATGTTTTGGACAATGCGTCGATAGATTATGAAATATATTCGCAGATAAAACCCAATCCCACCGTTGAAAATGTTCAGACGGGCGTCAAGGCGTTCAAGGCTTCGGGTGCCGACTGTATAATCGCAATCGGCGGCGGTTCTTCAATGGACACCGCAAAGGCTATCGGCATCATCATTGAAAACCCCGAGTTTGAGGATGTTGTATCGCTTGAGGGCGTTGCTCCGACAAAAAACAAGTGCGTTCCGATTATTGCTGTTCCCACAACGGCAGGCACAGCGGCAGAGGTTACAATTAACTATGTAATCACGGATGTTGAAAAGAACAGAAAGATGGTTTGCGTTGACCCGAAAGACATTCCCGTTATCGCAGTCGTTGACCCCGATATGATGTCGTCAATGCCCAAGGGACTTACAGCGGCGACAGGTATGGACGCTTTGACCCACGCTATTGAGGGCTATATCACAAAGGCGGCTTGGGAGCTTTCGGATATGTTCCATCTTAAAGCTATCGAGATTATCTCAAAATCTCTGCGCGGCGCGGTTGAAAACACTCCTGAGGGCAGAGAGGGTATGGCTCTCGGTCAGTATATCGCAGGTATGGGCTTCTCAAATGTCGGCTTGGGCATTGTTCACTCAATGGCTCATCCGCTCGGCGCTGTCTATGACACACCTCACGGAGTTGCAAACGCAATTATTCTTCCGACGGTTATGGAATATAACGCTCCCGCAACAGGCGAGAAGTACAGGGATATTGCAAAGGCAATGGGCGTAAAGGGCGTTGACGAAATGACTCTTGACGAAGCACGCAAGGCGGCGGTTGACGCAGTCAAGCAGCTTTCGCAGGATGTCGGTATTCCGAAAGACCTGAAAGACATTGTAAAGCCTGAGGATGTTGACTTCCTTGCGCAGTCGGCATATGACGACGCTTGCCGTCCCGGTAACCCGAGAGACACAAGCGTTGAGGAGATAAAGCAGTTGTATCTCTCGCTTATGTAATATTTGAAGGCATAATAAAAGGCACCGAACACTAAAAATGTGCTCGGTGCCTTTTTTGTATGTTACCCTAAATTGTGCTTGTCTGTTATTTCTACCGAGGGCTTTGAGTAGCCGCCGATATTGAAAACAATGATTTCGTTTTCTTCCTTTAAGAGCGTGCCGGGGATGTAAAGCGACTTTTGCGGACCGACCTTCCAGAAGCGTCCGAGGTTAAAGCCGTTTACGAACACGCAGCCCCTGTTAAAGCCGTCAAGATGAACGAAGCAATCGGCTTTTGAATTCGTCTTGAATGTTCCTTTAAGGAATACGGGCTCGTCTTTTTTGACATTTGAGCCGTATTTGAGCTTTTCAAGGTTATCAAACGGGAGCGTCCAAATATCGTAATTCATAAGGCGCTGAATGCCGACATATATATCTGAAATACCCTTGCGGTCAAGCATATTCTCGCCGTAGTTTACTCTGCCCATTGTATCGACAAGTACGCCGATTTTCCTCTCGCCCGAAAGAGCGGGCATAAGGAACGGTGCGCTCTCGCCTTTCTTTTTCTTGAAGAAAAGGTCTTTAAGAGTCGGCTTTTGTTCAAGAGTATAAAGCGTACGGTCAATGCTCGTTTTCTTCTCACCGTCAAAATAGACCTCGGCGAAATCGTGGACATTTTTAACATACATAGGCGTGGGATTGTACCTGCCCTTTAATGTCGTCTCGTAGTATATAAGTCCGAAATTCTGACCGAAATACTCCATTCCCTCGGGGACGGGAGCGTGGTGCTTTTCGCCGATATTGTCAAGGTTTTCAAACAACGAAGCGGCTTCGGTAAGCTTTACCTCGCCGATACTCTGAAGCTTCGGGCTTTCGGGGAGAGCCGTGAGCTCGATTCCCTGCTTCTCGCACAGGAGCTTCCTTACGGCGTGATATGCAGGGGTGTAATCTCCCCATTCTGTAAGCAGGGCGCAGTAATCATAGCTTGTAACCGTGGGCTCGTAGCCGTGACCCGGATTTTGGTTTGCGCCTGCATTGAAGCCGAAATTTGTTCCGCCGTGGAACATATACATATTAAAGCTTGCGCCGTTGTCGATAAAGCCCTTTATTTCATTTACGATTTCAAGCGAGTTTCTTGTGTGGTGCGAGTCTCTCCAGTGGTCGAACCAGCCGCACCAAAACTCGCCGCACATATTAGGTCCGTCGTTTTCAAAGTTTTTCATAACATTGAAAGCGGTTCTTGAACGGGAACCGAAGTTTAAGACTTTGAAAACATCGGGCAGAGAGCCGCCCGAAATCATATTGTTGTCGTTTCCGTCCGAGGTAAAGAGCATACAGTCAATGCCGCAGTCCCGTGTGAGCTTTTCGACATAGCGGAGATACTCCTTGTCGTTGCCGTATGAGCCGTATTCGTTTTCAACCTGCATGGCGATAATATTACCGCCGTTTGACTGAAGATGGGGCACAAGCCTCGGCAAAAGCTCCTTATAGAAGCGGTCTATGCATTTGAGATAATCGGGATACATACAGCGAATCTGCATATTCTTATCCTTGAGAAGCCAGGCGGGCAGTCCGCCGAAATCCCACTCGGCACAGATATAGGGTCCGGGACGAACTATTGCGTAAAGTCCGACCTTCTGCGCGATTTCAAGATATTTTTCGATGTCGAGTATTCCCGAAAAGTCGAATTCTCCGGGCTTCTTCTCGTGAAGGTTCCAGCAGACATAGGTTTCAACCGTGTTGAAGCCTGCCGCTTTGAGTTTTGTCAGTCTGTCCTCCCAATATTCGGGAACGGTGCGGAAGTAGTGCATTGCGCCCGAGTAAATGTCGAACGGCTTTGAGTCCATATAGAACTTCTTGTCTTTTATTTCAAGCATATTTAATCCTCATTTATCGCTTTGCGGGTTATTTCCTGCATCTGTTCGTACTTCTTTTCAATGTCGGCAACAAGCTTGAACTGATCCCTGCAACGCACAAGGTTATGCTCGGGATAGTCGGTTTTGAAATAAACATCACCGTCAAGATAGTCTGCTAAAAATCTCATTCCGCATTCAAATGTCATAAGCTTGGCGGAGAACGGGAGATAGAACATCTCTTTTTCCGTAAGGCTCTGCTTGGCTGCGGAAAGATAGCCCTTTGTGTATGCCTCGTACAGCTCAAGGCTTAACGACACCTTGGAAAGATCCTTTTCATCCTCGCTTGCGGTGTTTGCACCGAAGCGTATGCTGTCACCGAAATCGTAGAGCGAAAGACCGGGCATTACGGTATCAAGGTCTATAATACAGATGCCCTCGTTCGTATCATTGTCAAACAGAATGTTGTTGAGCTTTGTGTCGTTATGCGTAACGCGAAGCGGCAACTCGTTTTTCTCAAGCTCTGCAAGCAGTACCTTTGTGTCAGCCTCTCTGTCGAGGACAAACTGAATTTCGTCCTTTGCGGATGCTGCTCTGCCCGAGGCGTCCTTTTTTACCGACTCTAAAAAATCATTGAACCTTGAATAGGTATCGTGGAATTTCGGGATAGTCTCGAAAAGCCCGTCGATAGGATAGTCCGAAAGCAAGTTCTGAAAATTGCCGAACGACTTGCCTGCGTTATAGAAAACCTTTGAAGAGTCGATGATATTGCAGGTGTATACATTGTCAATGTAGTTATAGCATCTCCAGCAGTTACCTTTTTTATCTTTAACATAGTATCTGCCGTCTTTAGCCGGCAAAAATGTCAGCGTGTTGCGCTCTGTGGTTTTGCCGTTATTGTTAAGCTTTTTCTTGATGTGCGAGGTAACTCCGACAATGTTTGACATAAGTGTGTCGGGATTTTTGAAAACATAGGTGTTTATTTTTTGAAGAGTGTACTTTTTAGAACAGCCGTTCGTGTCTTCAAATTCAATGACATATGTAGAGTTGATATGCCCGTCATTCTTGACCTTGTAGCCGACATATCTGTCGGTAAGATTAAAGGCGTCCGAAATAAACTCTGTATCAAAAGGAGTTTCCATAGATTTACCTTCCCCAATAGTATAGTAACATCACAATTATATTATCTTTTTTATCGGAAGTCAACAAAGTATAATCAATCGCAGGTGAGCGGACGGGAGATAAATTTGTTAACAAAATAGTTGTTTACAAAGGCAGAGATTTACTGTAAAATATATGTGTAAATTTATGTAAACCGTACTGCGTTTTGTCGCACTGCGGAAATTCGGAGGAATTTTAATGGAACCGGTTTATAAAAGAATACTGTTGAAACTGAGCGGCGAGGTCCTTGCCGGAGAGCAGGGACACGGCTTTGATTTCGATGTTATAAATTCAGTCTGCGACTGGGTTAAAAAATGCGCCGATACGGGTGTGCAGATAGGTCTTGTTGTCGGAGGCGGAAACTTTTGGAGAGGCCGTTCGAGCGGCAGTATGGACAGAACAAGAGCCGACCATATCGGTATGCTCGCAACGGTAATGAATTCGCTTGCACTTGCCGACACGCTTGAACAAAAGGGAGTGCCGACCCGTGTTATGACGGCTATCGATATGCGTCGTATCGCAGAACCGTTTGTAAGGGATGAGGCTGTAAGACATCTCGAAGACGGCAAGGTTGTAATCTTCGGCTGCGGAACGGGCAGTCCGTTCTTCTCGACCGACACAACAGCCGCTTTGAGAGCTGCCGAGATAGGCGCAGATGTAATCCTTAAAGCGACAAATGTTGACGGCGTTTATGACAAGGATCCCAACAAGTATGCGGACGCAGTCAAGTATGACACGCTTTCGCATTCCGAGGTGCTCAACAAGGGACTTGCTGTTATGGACAGCACGGCGGCTTCGCTTTGCAGGGACAACAATATTCCGATTCTTGTTTTCAACCTTGAGGACCCGGAGAATATTCTCAGGGCAGTAAGCGGTAAAAATATCGGAACATTGGTAAAGTAATAATTTCAGGAGGGTATAATTATGCAGGAAATATTTGATTTTGCAACGGAAAAAATGGAAAAGTCTATCAAGGCTCTTCATAATGAATTTGTATCAATGAGAGTGGGCAGGGCTTCGGCTGCCGTCCTTGATAAAATAATGGTTGACTATTACGGCGTGCCCACGCCGATTCAGCAGATGGCAGCGGTATCGGTTCAGGAGGGCACAAACCTTATCATTCAGCCGTGGGATATTTCGACGCTCAAGCCCATAGAGAAGGCTATTCAGACCTCGGATTTGGGAATCAATCCCACAAATGACGGCAGGGTTATCAGACTTGCTTTCCCGCCGCTTACCGAGGAGAAGAGAAAGCTTCTCTGCAAGGATGTAAGCAAGTATGCAGAGGAGTGCAAGGTTGCTATCCGCTCAATCAGAAGAGACGCTATCGAAAAGCTCAAAAAGATGAAGAAGGACAGCGTCATTACAGAGGATGACCTCCGCAACGGAGAGGAGAAAATCCAGAAAATCACAGATAAGTTTGTCAAGGAAGCTGACGAGCTTGCTTCCAAAAAAGAAAAAGACATCATGGAAATATAATCATACACAAGCCCCTCTTATGAGGGGTGTTGTGCGATTATCGGTTTTTATGAAAGGCAGTTGTTATGGACTTAAATAATTTACCGACCTTTGAAGTGTTGCCGCAGCATATCGGCTTTATTATGGACGGCAACGGAAGATGGGCAAAGGAAAGAGGTCTGCCCCGTTATAAGGGACATATCGAGGGAGCAAAAACCTTTAGAAAAATCGGCGAGTTTGCAGGCGACCTCGGAATTAAATATCTTACCTTTTATGCGTTTTCAACCGAAAACTGGAAGCGCCCCAAGGAAGAGGTAGCAGCTATAATGGACCTTTTCAGGGAATATCTCAAGGAGCTTGACGAGCGCAAGGCGGAGAACGAGGAAAAGGGAATTCAGGTGAACTTTATCGGCGACAAGACAGGGCTTCCCAAGGATATACTTGCAATGATGAAGTACAGCGAGAGGATAACCAAGGATAAGACAAAGGTTTACCTTAACATTGCGATAAACTACGGCGGTCGCCAGGAAATCGTCCATTCGGTAAGGGAGCTTGCAAAGCAGGTCAAAAAGGGTAAGCTTAAGCCCGACGACATAACCGAGGATATGATTTCCGACAACCTTTATACGGCGGGTATGCCCGACCCCGACCTGATAATCCGTCCGAGCGGTGAAAAGAGGCTCTCGAACTTCTTGCTCTGGCAGGCGGCTTATGCGGAGTTTTGGTCATCGGATGTGCTGTGGCCCGATTTTACAGAGGAGAACCTTGTCGAGGCTCTTCGAAATTTTGAAAAAAGAAACCGCAGGTTCGGCGGAATATAATACATGAGTGATTGAGGGGACTTTTATGCTTAAAAGAACGATAACCGGTGTTGTGGCAACATTGTTTGCGGTAGGTATTCTTGCGTTGAGGGATACGCCTGCGCTTTCGGTTGTTGTGGCGATTTTTGCGGTTATTGCCGCAAGAGAAATAGAAAAGGTAATAGGAATCAGGAATAAGGCAATATACTATATAAGCCTTGTTTTTTCGGGAGCTGTTCCGTTGTTTTACGAGTATAGGAGCGAGCTTGTATGCGCAGGTATCAACATACCGGTTACGGCTGTTGTGGTTATTTACTGCGTTGTGCTGTTTATGCTTATGCTCACGGACTTCGAGCATACAAAGTTTGAAGAGGTGGCTTCGGTGATTGTCTCAACAACATTTGTGCCGTGGAGCTTTTCGACTCTTATCTTCTTTAACGATATGAGCGAAACCTATCCCGACAAGTTCGATTTTCACTATGATTTGTTTTTTATACTGTTCGCCTTGTTTGCCGCATGGCTTGCCGACTCGTTTGCGTATTTTACGGGAAGATTTTTCGGCAAGCACAAGATGTGCCCGAATATAAGCCCGAAAAAGACGATAGAGGGCGCAATAGGCGGCGTTATAGGTGCCGTTATAAGCAATGTCGTACTGTTTACCGTGTTCGACAGATGCTACTTTACCGTACATACGATAGGCTACGGTTGGGTAATTGCCGTTTCGGCTGTGCTTGCCGTTATCGGAATTTGCGGCGACCTTACCGCTTCCGTTATCAAGAGGAATTTCGGAGTTAAGGACTTCGGCAATCTCTTCCCGGGACACGGAGGAGTTATGGACAGATTTGATTCCGCTTTGTTTGTTCTTACAATGCTCTACGCATTTATCACTTTATATGGAGTCGTATGCTGATGACTGAAAATTTATCAATTTTAGGCTCAACGGGTTCAATAGGTAAACAGAGTCTTGATGTCTGCCGCAAATGCGGTTACGGCGTCAAGGCTTTAACTGCTTTTTCGAGTGTGGATATAATCGAAAAGCAAGCCCGCGAATTCAAACCGGAAATGGTTGCGCTTGTAGATGAAAATGCGGCGCGCGACCTTAAAATCAAGCTCGCAGATACCGATATAAAGGTGCTCGGCGGAATGGACGGCGTGTGCGAATGCGCGCAGCTTCCGAGTGCCGACACGGTGCTCAATTCCGTGGTGGGTATGGCAGGTCTCAAGCCCACGCTTACGGCAATTCACGCAAGGAAAAAGATTGCGCTCGCCAACAAGGAAACGCTTGTTGCGGGCGGTCAGCTTGTAATGAGCGAGGCTGAAAAGTACGGTGCGGAAATTTTGCCCGTTGATTCGGAGCATTCGGCAATATTTCAGTGCTTACAGGGCAAACCTACAAATAAGGCGCTTAAAAAAATAATACTCACCGCGTCGGGCGGTCCGTTTTTCGGAAAAACCGCCGACGAATTGCGTGATGTGACTGTTGAGAGAGCGTTAGAGCATCCGAACTGGTCAATGGGCGCAAAAATAACAATAGACTCCGCAACGATGATGAATAAGGGCTTGGAGCTTATTGAAGCGGTATGGCTTTTCTCGGTTGCGCCCGACGATGTTGATATTGTAGTCCACAGGGAAAGCATTGTTCACTCGGCTGTCGAGTATGACGACAATTCGGTTATCGCTCAACTCGGGCTTCCCGATATGAGGATACCGATTCAGTATGCCTTGACATATCCCGAGCGCTTTGAGTCGCCCGTCGGAGAGCTGAGCCTTGCGGATATAGGCAAGCTCACATTCTATAAGCCCGATTACGAGACCTTCCGCTGCATAAATCTTTGCAGGCGTGCGATAAATATGGGCGGACTTTACCCTGCGGCGGTAAACTCCGCAAACGAGCAGGCAAACCTTATGTTCCGTCAGGGAAAAATCGGATTCCTCGACATTGCGGACAGGGTCGAAAGGGTGCTTGACAGAACTCCGCATTATGACGATTATACTTTCGGGGATATACTCGAAATTGACAAATTTGCAAGAGAAATAGGTGGTTAAAATATTGCTTGATATTACGGCTTTGGGTGTTTGGTCAAAGGTGTGGACTGTTGCGGTTGCGCTGATTTTTTTCGGCATTATAATTATGATTCACGAATTCGGACACTTTACCTGCGCTAAGCTTTTTAAGGTGAAGGTAAATGAATTCTCAATCGGTATGGGTCCCGCAATTTTCAAAAAGAAAAAGGGTGAGACTACCTATGCCCTGCGCTGGCTGCCGATCGGCGGCTATGTCAGTATGGAGGGTGAGGACGAAAACAGCACCGACGAGCGGGCGTTCAACAACAAGCCTCTTATACAGCGAATGCTCATTGTTGCCGCAGGCGCAATAATGAACCTTATACTCGGCGTAATTATTATGGCGATATTGCTTTCCACCACAAAGGGACTTATCGGTACAAATACAATCCACAGTTTCTATGACGGAGCCACAAGCGTGAATTACGGCTTGCAGGCGGGCGATAAAATAGTTAAAATCGACGGACACAGGGTGTTTTCCGAAAGGGATTTAAGCTTCCTTATGGGCAGAAGCCGAGACGGCGTTATCGATTTTACCGTTGAACGAAACGGCGAAAAGGTGGATTTGAACGGCGTTAAGTTCCAAACCGAGGAACAAAACGGCGTTACGCTTATAACCTACGATTTTATTATCGTCGGCGAAAAGCCCACCTTCAAAAATGTCATAACCAATTCCTTTACGCAGTCGGCTTCCATAGCAAGGCTTGTATGGCTGAGCCTCTTTGACATCGTAACGGGAAGATACGGCGCATCGGAGCTTGCTGGTCCTGTCGGAACGGTCGATATTATAGCCGAAGTTACGGAAACGGCGGCGACGGAGAAAAACCTTGATAATCTGCTGTTTATTATGGCACTTATCACGATAAACCTCGGCGTGGCAAATCTATTGCCTTTGCCTGCGCTTGACGGCGGCAGACTTTTCTTCCTTATAATCGAGGCGATAAGAAGAAAGCCGGTAAATCCGAAATACGAGGGCTATGTTCATGCGGCGGGCTTGGCGCTTCTGATGCTCTTAATGGTGTTTGTAACCTATAACGATATTGTAAGAATTATTCACTCATAAAACGAGGTGTAGATATGGAACGCAGAATTACGAAAACCGTTACGGCAGGAAATGTTAAAATCGGCTCGGGGAATAAAATTACCGTTCAGTCGATGCTCAATGTTCCCGCCCACAATATAGACGGAAATGTCGCACAGACTCTTGAACTTGAAAAGGCAGGCTGTGAAATAGTCCGCCTTACGGTGCCCGACCTTGAGGCGGTAAAAACGCTTTATGCCGTAAAGAACGCAGTTAAAATACCCGTTGTTGCGGATATTCATTTTGACTATAAATGTGCGCTTGAAAGCGTTGCGGCAGGCGTTGACAAGATAAGAATAAATCCCGGAAATATCGGCTCGGATGACAGGATAAAGGCTGTTGCCGACGCTTGCAGGCAGAAGAACATTCCGATAAGGATAGGCGTAAATTCGGGCTCGCTTGAAAAGGATTTGCTTAAAAAATACGGCCGCGTAACGCCCGAGGCTCTTTGCGAGAGTGCTCTGCGCCATGCCTCGCTGCTTGAAAAGTTTGACTTTACCGATATTGTAATTTCCATAAAGTCCTCCGATGTGCCGACTATGGTTGCGGCTTACAGGCTTGTGGCAGAGCAGTGCGATTATCCGCTTCATCTCGGTGTTACCGAAGCGGGAACAAAGCATATGGGTATGCTCAAATCCGCCGCAGGAATAGGCTCGCTTTTGCTTGACGGCATAGGAGATACCATAAGGGTTTCGCTCACAGCTGATCCCGTTGCGGAGATTGCGGCAGGCTTTGATATCCTTAAAGCGGTCGGCATTAAAAAGGACTGTCCGCAGATAGTTTCGTGCCCGACCTGCGGAAGAACGAAAATTGATCTGATTTCACTTGCCGAAAAGATTGAAGAGGAGCTTGCGAAGGTTCATAAGCCGATAAAGGTTGCAGTTATGGGCTGTGCGGTAAACGGACCGGGCGAGGCGAAGGGAGCGGACATAGGCGTTGCCGGCGGAGATGGCTTCGGACTCATTTTCAAGCACGGAGAAATACTTAAAAAGGTTCCCGAAGACAAGATTGTTGAAGAGCTGTTAAAGGAAATAGACAATTTATAACTAACAAGGATTTACATATATGAACGGTTTTTACGATTTGTTCGCGGAGTTTGCGGACAGACTTTCGAAATATGACAGAGCTCTTAAAGCGGCAAGGGTTTTGAGGCTGCTTAAAAGCAGTGATGAGGCGAGCGACAGCATTACGGCGGTTGTCTTTTTCCCCATACTCATGTCCGAGAGAACAGTGAACGCAATAGGTAAAATTATTGCAGACGGTCTTGGAATTTCCGAATTTTCAATTGAACCCGTGTTTGACGGCGCGCTTTTGACAAATAAATACGACGGCGAGCTGCGTGAGATTATAAAACGCAGAGTTGTTGTCGCAAACGGATTTTTGGAGGACTGCGTTTTTTCATACGAGCCGAACGGCGAATTACATATAAAGCTCGCGCACGGCGGCAGAGACGTCCTTTGTACGGCAGGCTGCGACAAGGCTGTGGAAAGACTTCTCAAGGAGCGCTTTGACGCCGATTTGAAGGTGTTTATTGAGCAGGAAGAGGAAAGTACGGATTCCGCACAGGCTCTTATACGGAAGCAGCAGAAAATTGACGAGCAAATGCGTGAAAAGCAAATAAACGCGAAGCCTGTCAAAAAAGACGAGCCTGTGAAAGCCGAGGTCGTCGAAGAGGGGTATCCCTACTACACCGACAGTCTGAAGGTTATTTACGGCAACAAGATAAAGGGCGCTCCGATGAGAATGGAGGACATTACCTCCACCGATGACCGCGTAACCGTATGGGGGCGTATTTTCGGCTTTGACTCGCGACTTACCAAAAACGGAGACAAGTACATAATCTCGTTTAACATCACGGACGACACATATTCGTATTCGGCTGTCATTTTTGAAAAAAAGGATTACTGTGACGACTTGCTCAACTATATTTCCGACGGGAAATATATCGTTATGTCGGGCTCAATGTCGTTTGACAAATACAGGGGCGAAAATGTTATTAACCCGAGAAGCATTTGCCTTGTTACGCCGATTGAAAAGCAGGACAACGCTCCCGAAAAGAGAGTTGAGCTCCACCTGCATACCAATATGTCGGCAATGGACGGTATGACGCCGCCCGACAAGCTTGTTAAAAGGGCGATAAGCTGGGGTCATAAGGCTATTGCCATAACCGACCACGGCTGCGTTCAGGGCTTCCCCGACGCCGCAAATGCCGCAAAGGGCAAGATAAAAATCATCTACGGCGTTGAGGCTTATTTTGTGGACGATATGAAAGACCCCGAGATTGCAATTAAGGACTTGCCGACATATCATATGATAATCCTTGTTAAGAACTCGGTGGGTCTGAAAAATCTTTACAAGCTTGTCTCGATGTCAAACATAAACTATTTTTACAAGAAACCGAGAATGCCCAAGTCCGAAATCATAAAGCACAGAGAGGGACTTATCATAGGCTCGGCGTGCGAGGCGGGCAATCTTTACAGGGCGATACTCGATGAGCTTCCCGAGGAGGAAATTGTCGAAATTGCCTCGTTCTACGATTATATTGAAATTCAGCCCACGGGAAACAACAGGTTTATGCTGGAGGCTCATTCAGACCCGAACGCAAAAAATCCCGAGAGAAACAAGAGATACGATAAAATAACCTGCGTTGAGGATATTGAAAACATCAACAGGCGGCTTGTGTCCGTTGCGGACGCTCTCGGAAAGCCCGTGGTTGCGACGGGAGACGTGCATTTTCTTGACCCCGTTGACGCTCAGTACAGGGCTATACTTATGGCAGGTCAGGGCTTTGAGGATGCGGACAAGCAGGCTCCGCTCTATTTCAAGACCACGGAGGAAATGCTCTCCGATCTTGCTTACCTCGGCGAGGAGACCGCAAAGGAAGCGGTCGTAACAAACCCGAATAAAATTGCGGATATGATTGAAACGCTTATCCCGTTCCCGAACGGCACATATCAGCCGTCCATTGAGGGAAGTGAGGAGCAGCTTCGTGAAATATGCTGGACAAAGGCTAAGGAATGGTATGAAAAGGACGGGGTTATTCCGGAAATTGTTTCAAACCGA
The DNA here is from genome assembly GCA_963624605.1 of Eshraghiella crossota. GTDB lineage: Bacteria > Bacillota > Clostridia > Oscillospirales > Acutalibacteraceae > Fimenecus. Next base: position 33,058 of record CAVFQD010000010.1, read on the forward strand.
CTCAACAGGGAGCTTGACTCCATTATCGAGAACGGATTTGCCGTCCTTTACATAATCGCACAAAAGCTTGTATGGGACTCCGAGGCTCACGGCTATCATGTCGGTTCGAGAGGTTCGGTAGGTTCGTCGTTCGTTGCGACGATGGCGGGTATTTCCGAGGTCAACCCCCTTGCGCCGCATTACAGATGTCCGAAGTGTAAATATTCCGAATTCTTTACTCACGGCGAGTACGGCTCGGGCTTTGATATGCCTAAAAAGAACTGCCCCGAATGCGGCGAGCCACTTATCCGCGACGGTCACGAAATTCCGTTTGAAACCTTCCTCGGCTTCCACGGCGACAAGGCGCCCGATATAGACCTTAACTTCTCGGGCGAATATCAGGGCAAGGCGCACAGATACACAGAGGAGCTGTTCGGCTCAAGCCATGTCTTTAAGGCGGGTACAACCGCTTCCGTTGCCGAGAAAACGGCGTTCGGATTTGTAAAAAAATATCTTGAAAGCAAGGGAAGAACCGTTTCGAGAGCCGAAGAGGACAGGCTTGCTGTCGGCTGTACCGGAGTCAAGAGGACTACGGGTCAGCACCCCGGAGGAATGGTCGTTGTTCCCAACGCCTATGATGTTTACGATTTCACGCCCGTGCAGTATCCTGCCGATGACACCTCCAGCGATATGGAAACAACGCATTTTGATTTCCATTCGCTCCACGATACAATTCTTAAGCTTGATATTCTCGGACACGATGTTCCCACGCTCTATAAGCATCTTGAGGATTTGACGGGAATACCCGTAATGGATGTCGATGTCTGCGACCCGAAGATAGTAAGCCTCTGCACCTCGCCCGAGGCACTCGGCGTTACTGCGGAGGATATAAGCTGGCCGACGGGAACGCTTTCAATCCCCGAAATGGGAACCTCGTTCGTCTGTCAAATGCTTATTGAGGCACAGCCCAAGACCTTCTCCGACCTGCTTCAGATTTCGGGACTTTCCCACGGTACGGATGTTTGGAACGGCAACGCGCAGGAGCTTATACACAACGGTACCTGCACCATTTCAGAGGTTATCGGCTGCCGTGACGGTATTATGACATATCTTCTCCACGCAGGGCTTGAACCGAGTATGGCGTTCAACATTATGGAGAAGACAAGAAAGGGAATTGTCGCAAAAATGGGCTTTCCCGAGGGTGCGGAGGAAGCGATGAAGGCTTGTAATGTTCCCCAGTGGTATATGGACTCCTGCCGTAAGATAAAATATATGTTCCCTAAGGCTCATGCGGCGGCGTATGTAATTGCGGCGTTGAGACTCGGCTGGTACAAGATATACAGACCGCTTGAATATTACACGGCGTTCCTGACCGTACGAGGCGGAGACCTTGACGCCTCTACCGTTATCAAAGGCAGGACGGCTGTCTGTGATAAAATGAAGGAAATCGACCAAAAGGTCAGGGAGAAAACAGCGTCCGCCAAGGATAAGGACCAGTATACCGCCTTACAGGTCGTAAACGAGATGATGGCAAGAAATGTTGAGCTCCTTCCCGTTGATATATACAAGTCCAAGGCAAAGGATTATATGATTGAGGACGGAAAAATCCGTATGCCGTTCGGCGCCCTTTCGGGCGTCGGCGACAGTGCGGCAATCCCGCTTGCGGCGGCAAGAGACGACGGAAAAGGCGAGTTCGTGTCTATCGAGGACTTTGCATTGAGAGCAAAGGCGGGCAAATCAACGATAGAATTGCTCAAAGAGTGCGGCGCTTTCGGCGACCTGCCCGAATCCTCGCAGCTGTCATTGTTTTGATAATTTTGCTTTTGAAAGGCTGATTTTATATGAGAGAAAAACTTGTAAAATATCTCGACAAGGCGTTTGTAACTCTTATGGCAATTGATCTTGTGCTTATCATTTTGGGGAGCGTATTTATAATTTCCGATAAGGTGTTTGTAAAGAACGCACAAAAAACGGTAGGATATATTTCCCAAGCAGAAAAACAGGACAACGGCAAAAAGAAATATACTGTTCTGTATTATGCAGATGACGGACAGCATTATGCCGAATACGGCTACGGAGACGAATACACATATATCGGCGAGACTGTGTCGATGTATTTCAGCAAAGAAAATCCCGAAGAAATCTATATAAAGACGGCAACCGTATGGTATGTGCTTCTTTACCTCGGAATAGGGCTTGCGGCGGCGGAGGCAATCGCTTATTTACCTCTTAAAAAGCGTGAGGTTCTCTACAAGGAAAATCTCAAGGTATATTGCCGTGTCAAAGAGACAAGAGAGTCATGGTTTACGGGTAAAATCCTTGTCTGCGACAGCTCGGCTGTCCCCGCAAGAAAGGGCAAGCCGTTTTTGAGCGGAGCGGTCAACAAAAAATATGCAAAGTCCGTCAAAAACAAATCGCTCGCAGTATATTATCACGCAAAAAATCCGAACATATATATTGTTGATACAAAGACGAAATATTAAATTCCGAAAGGAAAGGGATATAGTGTGAAAATCACACTATTCAACTTATATTGCCCTCAAAATTTGCCCTTGGCATAATTTTGAGATGGCAGAAATCACCATTTACGCCTGTTCAGGCAACGCAGGCTAAACGGGTGATTTTAACAGACTATTTGTTGCCTGAAAGGCTATGGTGATTATTATGACAGTATTATGGATAATCCTCGGCGTTATAGCGGCGCTTATTGTGTTTACGCTCATAAAAGCGGCGTTCTGGAAAGCAAAGCCCGTTGAAGCCGCCGAAAAGCAGGAGCCCGAGAATGTCGATTTTGACCGTTATTGCAGGAATTTGAGCGACGCTATCAAAATCAAGACTATCTCGAACTATGACAGGGAGCTTGTGGATTGGAACGAGTTTGATAAGTTCCATAAGTTCCTTGAGGAGAGGTATCCGCTTATCCACAAAACCATGACAAAGACGAAGATTGCAGACGCAAGCCTTGTGTTCAAATGGGAGGGCACGGATCCGTCTCTTGACGGTATTGCCCTTTTGGCGCATCAGGATGTCGTGCCGATAAACGAGGGAACATGGGACGATTGGAATCACGACCCGTTTGAGGGCTATAACGACGGCGAGTTCATCTGGGGCAGAGGCGCTCTTGATATGAAAAACCACCTTATAGCGGTTATGGAGAGCGTTGAACAGCTTATTGCCGACGGCTATGTGCCGAAGCGTACGGTATATATCTGCCTCGGACACAATGAGGAGGTCGTTGCGGCACCCGACAACGGAGCAAAGCAGATAGCTCAGTATCTCAAGGAGCAGGGAGTTCATCTCGAAGCGGTTGTAGACGAGGGCGGCGCAATTCTTCCCGTAAATGTCAAGGGCGTGCTTGACTGCAACCTTGCAGGCGTCGGTATTGCCGAAAAAGGCAGCGTAAATTATGAAATCAGTGTAAACGCAAAGGGCGGACATTCGTCGCAGCCGCCGGAGCACACGGCTATCGGACATCTTGCCGATGTTATAAAGGATATAGAGGGGCATCAGTTCAAGGCAACTATGCCGCAGTTTGTCTACGACCTGTTCACTCAGATAGGAAAGCGTTGCACTTATCCCGTAAGGCTTGTTGCATGCAACCTTAAAATACTAAAGCCGTTAGTTCTTAAAATAATGACTAAAATTCCTCCCGCAGCTTCGCTTGTTCGCACCTGCACGGCGGTTACGATGGCTTCGGGCAGCCCGCAGTTCAACGTTTTGCCTCAAAAGGCGACAATTACCGTAAACTTCCGAACAATGCCCGGCTGTACGATGAGCGATGTTGAAGAGCATATCAGAAAGTCTGTACGCAACAAGGATATTGACATCAAATTCCTTGTCGGAAAAGAGGCATCGCAGGTTTCGCCCACCGACTCCAAGGCGTTTAAGACCATTAAGGAGCTTTGTGAGAGCGCGGACAGTAAGAATCTTGTTGCGCCGTTCCTTGTAATGGGCGGTACGGACTCTTACAATTATGAATGTGTTTGCGAGAATATTTACAGATTTTCACCGTTCGTTTCGGATACAAAGCTTTTGCTCTGCACGCACGGAACAAACGAGAGACTTCCGCTCACCGCTGTAGAGGGTGCGCTCACATTCTTTAAGCGTTATATCAAAAAAATGACTCAGGACTGATGTGAAAATCAGCTTTTGAGCGGCTTTAACGGACATTCCTTTGCGGGATGTCCGTAATTTTTTATAATAATTGCCTTTGAGTGTAAAAAAATTGAAAAAACAGTAGCATTATATATTTTTTTCTGTTATAATATCAACGGTTAATTCTGTCAATGGGTATTTTATGCCCTTTTGACAACCATTTTTAATTAGTTAAAAATTTTTGGAGGTATGTAAAATGGCAAACAAATGGGTTTACATGTTCAGCGAAGGCGACATGACCATGCGTAACCTTCTCGGCGGTAAAGGTGCCAACCTTGCTGAGATGACTGCTATAGGTCTTCCTGTTCCTCAGGGCTTCACAATTACAACAGAAGCTTGCACACAGTACTACGAAGACGGCAGAAAAATAAACGACGAAATCATGGCTCAGGCTATGGAAGGCGTTAAGAAGATGGAAGAGATCAACGGCAAAAAGTTCGGCGATCTTACAAATCCGCTTCTTGTATCGGTTCGTTCGGGTGCTCGCGCTTCGATGCCCGGTATGATGGACACAATCCTTAACCTCGGTCTTAACGACGAGGTTGTTGCGGCTATGATCGCAGGCAACCCCGATCCCAAGTTTGAGAGATTCGTTTACGACTCATACAGAAGATTTATTCAGATGTTCTCCGACGTTGTTATGGAAGTCGGCAAGAAGTATTTTGAACAGCTTATCGACGCTATGAAGGAAAAGAAGGGTGTTAAGTTCGATATTGAGCTTACCGCTGCTGACCTTAAAGAACTTGCAGAGCAGTTTAAGGCTGAATACAAGAAGCAGCTCGGCGAAGACTTCCCGTCAGATCCGGTTGTTCAGTTGAAGCTTGCTATCGAGGCTGTTTTCCGTTCATGGGACAACCCCCGTGCAAATGTATACCGTCGTGATAACGACATTCCGTACTCATGGGGTACTGCCGTAAACGTAATGCCCATGGTATTCGGTAACCTTAACAATGAATCGGGCACAGGCGTTGCATTTACCCGTGACCCCGCTACAGGCGAGAACAAGCTTATGGGCGAGTTCCTTATCAACGCACAGGGCGAGGACGTTGTTGCAGGCGTTCGTACTCCCATGCCGATTGCTCAGATGGAAGAAGAATTCCCCGAAGCATACGCAGAATTCCTCAAGGTTTGCGAAACACTCGAAAACCATTATCATGATATGCAGGATATGGAGTTTACTGTTGAAAACAAGAAGCTCTATATGCTCCAGTGCCGTAACGGTAAGAGAACCGCACAGGCTGCTCTCAAGATTGCTTGCGACCTCGTTGACGAGGGACACAAGACAGAGGCTGAGGCTGTTGCAATGATCGATCCCCGTAACCTCGACACACTTCTTCACCCGCAGTTCGACGCTGCTGCTTTGAAGGCTGCTACTCCCATGGGTAAAGGTCTCGGCGCATCTCCCGGTGCTGCTTGCGGTAAGGTTGTATTCACGGCTGACGACGCAGAAGCTTGGAATGCTAAGGGCGAAAAGGTTGTTCTTGTCCGTCTTGAAACCTCTCCTGAGGACATCACGGGTATGAAGGCTGCTCAGGGTATCCTTACAGTTCGCGGCGGTATGACCTCACACGCTGCAGTTGTTGCCCGCGGTATGGGTACTTGCTGCGTTTCAGGCTGCGGCGACATCGTTATGGATGAAGAAAACAAGAAGTTCACTCTCGGCGGTAAGGAATTCCACGAGGGAGACTATATTTCAATCGACGGCTCAACAGGTAATATCTATGACGGAGTTATCCCGACCGTTGACGCTCAGATCGCAGGTGAATTCGGAAGAATTATGGGCTGGGCTGATAAGTACAGAAAGCTCAAGGTTCGTACAAACGCTGATACTCCCGCAGACGCTAAGAAGGCAAGAGAGCTCGGCGCAGAGGGCATCGGTCTTTGCCGTACAGAGCATATGTTCTTCGAGGCTGACAGAATCGCTGCTTTCCGTGAGATGATTTGCTCGGATACCGTTGAGGAGAGAGAAGCTGCTCTTGAGAAGATTCTTCCCTATCAGCAGTCAGACTTCGAGAAGCTCTATGAAGCTCTTGAGGGCTGCCCCGTAACAATCCGTTTCCTTGATCCGCCTCTTCATGAGTTCGTTCCCACCGAGGAAGACGACATCAAGAAGCTTGCAGACGCTCAGGGTAAGACTGTTGAGCAGATTAAGGCTATCATCGCTTCTCTTCACGAGTTTAACCCGATGATGGGTCACCGCGGACTTCGTCTTGCAGTTACTTATCCGGAAATCGCTAAGATGCAGACAAAGGCTGTTATCCGTGCGGCTGTTAATGTTCAGAAGGCTCATCCCGATTGGACAGTATGCCCCGAGATTATGATTCCGCTTTCATGCGACGCTAAGGAACTCAAGTTCGTTAAGGATATAGTAGTTGCTACGGCTGACGCTGAAATCGCTGCCGCTGGTTCTTCGATGAAGTACGAAGTAGGTACTATGATTGAGATCCCGAGAGCTGCTCTTACGGCAGGCGACATCGCTAAGGAAGCTGAGTTCTTCTGCTTCGGCACCAACGACCTTACCCAGATGACTTACGGCTTCAGCCGTGATGACGCAGGTAAGTTCCTCAATGCTTATTACGACAACAAGATCTTTGAGAACGATCCGTTTGCTAAGCTCGACCAGACAGGCGTTGGCCAGCTTATGGAAATGGCAGTTAAGAACGGTAAGGCAACCCGTCCTTCGCTTCACTGCGGCATTTGCGGTGAGCACGGCGGCGACCCGTCATCTGTTGAGTTCTGCCACAAGATCGGTCTTGACTATGTTTCATGCTCACCGTTCCGTGTTCCGATTGCACGTCTCGCTGCTGCTCAGGCAGCTATTAACGAAAAGCGCTAATCAGAAGTTAGCGAAGATCGCAACAAGTAAATAGCATACGCCCACATTATCGAAAGGTAGTGTGGGCGTTTTTTTGGCTCTAATCCTTACAAATCGTAGGGGTTAGAGCCTTTTTTTATTTTTATCCCATTCTGAACGAATGGGATTTTTTATTTTTTTAAAAATTTTTCAAAAAAGTCGGATTTTTTGCCCTTCTCGCTGGCTACTCCTTGAGGGCAAGTTGAAATGTTCAGTTTGTCCAAGCACCTTGACAACTGAATACACATTCAACAAGTACATTCCTGAACGGAGTAGAAAGCTCAGCCGAATGAAGGTGCGCCAAGAACCATCTGCCCTTATGGGTTATTACGGAAAGTAAGGTGGGTAGCGATTCCGAACCATTCTGAAATGTCCGCTTGCTACGGATAAGGCGATGAAACGATTCAGGGACAATGATACTTCCCTATGGGGCTGGCGGAGAACCCGGCAGAGGTGAGAGTCCTATGAGTTCGGTTAGCAACTGAACGCTTGTTGATTTCCTTTTGTGCATTTGGGGGATGAGATCGAGTTAAATGCAACGACTTAAACGCAAAAGTTTTCTTTGGCGTTTAAGTGGGTTGAGAAATCCAAATTTACGAAAGGAGGAAAAGCCAAAATGCCAAACTGTAAAACCATTGCTGTCTGCAATCAGAAAGGTGGCACAGGCAAAACGACCACAACGGTCAATTTAGGGATAGGGCTTGCAAGGCTCGGCAAGAAAGTGCTTCTTGTGGATGCTGACCCGCAGGGCGACCTCACGACCTGTCTTGGATGGAGAGATAATGACGGTCTTACCACCACCATTACCGACAAATTATCCGAGATAATGCGTGAGGAAAACACAAACCCACAAAGCGGTATTCTGCACCACGAAGAAAATGTAGACCTGCTTCCCGCAAACCTTGAATTGTCCGCTATGGAAATGATGCTTGTAACGACAATGAGCCGTGAAACGGTTATGAGAAACTATTTGAGCAAGGTAAAAGACAATTACGACTATGTACTGATTGATTGTATGCCCTCGCTCGGAATGGTAACTCTGAACGCATTAGCGGCGGCGGACAGCGTAATCATTCCCGTGCAGGCGCAGTATCTTCCGGCAAAGGGTATGACGCATCTTATGCAGACAATCGGCAAGGTCAAACAGCATATCAATCCGAACCTGAAAATCGACAGTATCCTATTAAATATCGTAGACAATCGGACAAACCTTGCTAAAAGCACGGCAGACGCACTCCGTCAGAATTACGGCAGCGTTATCAAAATATACCGCTCGTCAATTCCGATGGCGGTAAAAGCCGCAGAGGTTGCTTCAAAGGGTGTCAGCATTTATAAATATGAACCGAACAGCCCTGCGGCGAAGGCTTATGCCGAGCTTGCAAAGGAGGTGTTAGCCGATGGCAGGAAGAAAGAGCGACTTCACTCTGCCGACGCTCGATGATTTGTTTTCCACACAGGAGATACGGGATGAAGCGAAACTTGCTAAAATCCGAGATATTCCCATTGACCTGATTGATGATTTCCCCGACCACCCGTACAAAGTGCGAGATGACGAGAATATGATGCAGCTTGTGGAAAGTATTAAGGAACGAGGGGTTATCACCCCTGCAACGGTTCGCCAAAAAGAGAACGGCAGATATGAGCTTATTTCGGGACACAGGCGAAAACGGGCAAGCGAACTTGCCGGATTAGATATGCTGCGCTGTGAGGTCGTAGAACTCGACCGTGACGAAGCCACGATTTTAATGGTAGAAAGCAATCTGCAACGGTCGGTTATACTTCCGAGCGAAAAAGCCTTTGCGTACAAAATGCGCTTGGATGCGATGAAGCGTAAGGCAGGCAGACCTCGCAAAGAAAATCCGACACCAGTGGTGTCAGATTTTGAAAACCA
>CAVFQD010000011.1:0-14599 GCA_963624605.1 Eshraghiella crossota
TTTACAACCGAGCAGGCGAGCCGAGCGTGATTTTTGCGGAAAAGGAGGAGTTGCGAAGCGAGTGAGAAATAGCCAAAGGCTGTTGCGAACGATACGAAGCAAACGACGACGCTGTACGATCATACGCATCGGATACAAAAAAGGACAGGAACATTCAGTCTTGTTCCTATCCTTTATATTTTTGAAGCATCAGACATCCTTTGAGTTTGCGTAAATTTGACGCATTCTCTCGTCCGTATAATGCTCATCAAGGAAAACCTCGATTTTGTTCCTTGCGGGAACATTGTTTTTACGCTGATCCATTCTTGCCGCCGCCGAAGCCGAAATCACACAGTCAAAGATAAAGAAAACGGTAAAGCCTATGCAGACATATTTTGCGACGTCACCGGGTATCATATCTATCATATGGCTCAAATGCGGATAAATGCCCTTTATCCAAGCAAGACCGAGAACGCCCCAGAACAGCGAATACAGCAGGCAAACTCTGCCGTTGATATTAAGCGGTACATTGCTGTAATCCCACGCTACCGAGCCGAAGCATATTTCCTGCCCGAGCGAGGCTATGTACTCCGCAACCGAGCAGACAACGAACGAGGTGAGAAAAATTGTGTACCACTTTTTGTCCTTGATTTTGTAAAGCGAGAGCGTAAGCAACACCGCACCCATACCGTACAGCACCGACAACGGTCCGTAAATAAGAGAATGTCTCGATTCAAAATAGCCGTTTCGGATAAGGCACCAGATTTCCTCCACGCCGTATCCGACAAGACATGCCACAAGGAAAATCATAACGACTTTTTCTACGGTAAGCTCGTCCTTCGCTTCATCCTTTTTAGTTTCAGCTTTTTTCGTTTCTACCATAATATCCACCTTCTGACATATTTTCATCTGCAATATAGATTATAGACTTTTGTATGGATAATGCAACATTTTCTAATAAAATTAAAAATTTATTAACAATTCACCTTCGTTTTTGCCGTTTTACAACCGAATACGCAAAAAAAGCGGTGCGAATTGACCGAATTTCGGCTTTTCGCACCGTTTTATACGATATTTTTATTACATTCTGTCGGGAGTTTCAATGCTGAACGCCGAAAGAATATTTACCATAACGCTCCTTACGCACTCGCAAAGACAAACTCTCGCCTGCATAAGCGCTTCATCGTCAACACCTATCCTGCAAGCATTATAATACTTGTGGAAAAGCGTTGCGAGGGTTACGGCGTATCTTGTAATCCTTGCAGGGTCGTAATTCTTTGCCGCAAGGATAATTTCGTCCGTGAGCGACGCAAGATGGCGGATAAGCTCCTTTTCCTCGGGCTCGGTCAGTCTTTCGAGCTCTTCCCTCGTGCAGGGTCTCGGAGTAATGCCGTCCTCTTTAAGCTTGCGGAGAATACTGCAAATTCTCGCATTTGCATACTGACAGTAGTAAACGGGGTTCTGCGACGACTCCTCGACAGCCAAATCAAGGTCAAATTCCATTGTCGAGCCCGGTTCACGCATATTGAACAAAAATCTTACTGCGTCAACGGGTATCTCATCAAGCAAATCCGTAAGCGTTATCGCCTTGCCCGTCCTCTTTGACATCCTGACAACCTCGCCGTTCCTTGTGAGGTTCACAAGCTGCATAAGAACGACATCAAGCCTGTTTTCGTCTAAATCAAGTGCTCTCAAAACGCCCTTCATTCTTGCGACATGGCCGTGATGGTCTGCGCCCCAGACATCAATCGCCTTATCAAAGCCCCTTGTTACAAGCTTGTTCCTGTGGTATGCAATATCTGCCGCAAAATAGGTCGGATTGCCGTTTTTACGGATAAGCACATCGTCCTTTAATTCAAGCTTGTCAATCTCATCCTGAGACTTGCCCTGCTCTTTGAGCATTTCGGTCTGCACTTCAATGTTTTTGTACCAGAGTGCGCCGTCCTTTTCATAGGTAAGTCCCTTATTTGTGAGATAATCTATACAGTCCTTAACATCACCGCTTTTGTGGAGCGTGCTCTCCATAAACCAGGTGTCATAGTTAATGCGGTACTTTGCCATATTTTCACGCATTTTTTCGATATTGAGCGGAAGAGCAAACTCGACAAGAGCCTTTCTGCGCTCCTGCTCGGGCTTATTGATATATTCGTCGCCGTACTTTTCACGGAACTGCTTAGCCCTCTCGATAATATCCTCGCCGTGGTAGCTGTCCTCGGGAAGCTCAACGGAATTTTCGCCGTTTATGAGCTGCTGATAACGGATGTCGAGTGAAAGCCCGAATTTTTCAATCTGGTTTCCCGCGTCGTTTACATAGAATTCCCTTTCAACCTCATAGCCTGCCATTTCAAGCACGCTCGCAAGACAGTCGCCCAATGCGCCGCCCCTTGCGTTGCCCATATGCATGGGACCCGTGGGATTTGCCGAAACGAACTCGACATTGTATTTTTTGCCCTTGCCGTAATCGCTTCTGCCGTATTCCTTTCCGCAAGACTTGATATCAAGCAGAATATCTGCGTAAAAGCTGTTGTGAAGTCTGAAATTTATAAAGCCTGCTCCCGCAACTGAGCACTCAGAAAAATATGTTCCCGAAAGGTCGATATATTCGGCTATGGTATCCGCAATCCTTCTCGGTGCATTGTGAAAAGCTCTTGCGCCTGCAAAAGCTACATTTGTCGAATAATCTCCGTTAGCCCTGTCCTGCGGCACCTCGATGATAAAATCGGGTAAGGGTTCAGCCGGAAGCTTACCGTCCGCAACCGCCTTGCCGACCGCTTCGATTATCAGGGTTCTCAATTCATCCTGTGTCTTTTTAACCAATACGGACATCTGTTTTCTCCTTAATCTTTTGTTATTCCTTGGGGTTTAATATAATTTCAAGCCTGTTCTGCGCAATAAAGCCCGTGTTGAAATCAAGGTCGTATTCAAGCAGAATTTTCCCCGAGCCGTCCTCAATGTCAACCTTAACGTCGTTGGTGCTGACGCCAACGCTCAATGCGCCTATGGGCGTTGAATATTCGCCGTTGTGGCGAACGCCCTTTTCAAAAATCATCTCGGTCGCAACCGAGCCCTGCTTTGTCATTGAAACCTTGCTTTCCGAAACCGTGATTTCGGTGTGCACCTTTTCGTTTTCATCAAGATATTCCCAGAATTCAAGCTTTAAGCCGTCCTCTGTTTCGTGCAGAATTCCCGTTACATCAATTTCCGTAGCATCGTGCTCACCGTCAATCACCTGCTCGCCCTTTATGAGGATTACGGCGTTGTTTTCAACCATACATTCTCTCCTCTGCAAGAGCAAAGAGCCTGTCGATAAGCTCCGAATAGCCTATACCGCTGTGCTCGCAAAGCTTCGGGTACATACTTATCGGCGTAAAGCCGGGAATGGTGTTTATCTCGTTGAAAACAACCTTACTGTCTTTCTTTGTAACAAAGAAATCAACCCTTGAAAGTCCCGAACAGCCGAGTATCGTATATGCCCTGACAGCCGCCTTGCGAACCTCTTCGATTGTTTCATCGGGAATATGTGCCGGTATGTAAAGCTCACTGCTGTCGTTTTCGTACTTAGCCTCGTAATCGTAAAACTCGTTTGCAGGCTTAATCTGACCGACCGTCATAGCCTGTGCGTCGGTATTGCCGAGAACGGCGCACTCGACCTCGTAGCCGTCGATAAACTCCTCCAAAACTACCTTTCTGTCCTCGTTAAAAGCTGTTTCCATAGCCTTTTCGAGAGACGCTCTGTCAACCGCCTTTGATACGCCGACGGAGGAGCCTGCGTTTGCGGGCTTTACGAATATCGGATAACCGAGATAATCCTCGGCTTTCTTCAAAAATCCGTCTTTAACGCTTTCGTACTCTTCCTTTATGCAGGAGAGCCATTTTGCCTGAACTATATCAGCCGAGTCCGCAAGGGTGTTTGTGATAGCCTTATCCATACAGCAGGCTGACGAGCAGTAGTCGCAGCCGACATACGGAATACCCGCAAGCTCGAAAAGCCCCTGCATTGTGCCGTCCTCGCCGTTCTTACCGTGAAGCACGGGGAATGCGACATCGATTTTTATCCTCTCAACCGAACCGTCTCTGAATACAATGAGGCTCTTATCCTTTCTGTCGGGGGAAAGAACGGCTTTTGTGCATTTACCGCTTGTAAGCCATTTATCCTCGGGCAAAAGGGATACATCGCCCTCGTAAAGATACCACTCGCCGTCCTTTGTGATGCCGACGGTTACCACATCGTATTTGTCGGTCGGGATATGCGAGATAACATATGAAGCGGAAACGCACGAAACATAATGCTCGCTCGACGCTCCGCCGAAAATAATAAGTGCTTTTTTCACTTGAATCACCTCGGGAATTTCATACATACAGATATATATAATACCATATTAACGGTTTATTATCAATTATTTAATAAAAAATTTTAATGACAAATCGCTTTTTATATGGTACAATATCGAGTGTAAAAATTTTTAAGGTGGTTTCAGCATATGATGGAATTGAATGAAGCCCTCAATGCCGTACTTTCGGGCATTGATTCTTCTGTAAAGACAAACGGCTTTACAGTCGTTGAGCCCAAAGAAAAAACAGACGGCGTTCCCGTTATCGTGGACGGCGAGCATACCTATATCGATTTTGTCGGCGACAAGGGCAAAATCCGCTTTGAAATCTTCGGAAATCAGGCATTGCTCTTCTATACCGATGTCAAGGGCGATGAAGCAACGGACGAGGATCTTGTCAAAGCTTCGGCAAACTATTTTAATCTTGAGGAATTTGACCAAAGGGATATCAAATCTCTTTGCAACGAGCTCAATGAAACGATTGACGCAAAGTTCGGCACGGCTGCGGCTTCCTCGGCAAAGTCTAAAAAGATGCCGACTCCCGTTTCAAAGACAGCGGCAAAGAACGGTGCTCAGGCTTATGACGGAAACACGCTTGCAAACAGGCTTTCCGCAATTTATCCCGAGCTTAAAGAGCCGTACAGAGCGAATTTTGAGCAGTACGACGAGTTCCTCCCCGAGGAGTTTTTCGTAAACTACGGCGCAAAGCCCGTAATCGACACAATCAAATCGGGCAACGCTTCGGAAATCAAGCGCCTTTTCAAAATTCTCAACGATATTTACGAAAACGGCAGTTCCGATGTGCAGGGTCTTATCGCAGTAACAATCCTCGGCGAGATGAACAACGATCCGACCCTTTGTGAGAGAGCGGCGGAATACATGTGCGAGGATATGAAAGAACCCGTTCTTCTTATAAACAAATACTTTGCTACTTCAAAGGGCAAGAGAGCAAAGGAAAAGCTTAAAAATCCGCCCGCATACAAGCCCAAAAAGGAAAAGAAGCCCGGTATGTTCTCACAGATGATGAACGAGAGTATGGCGCAGAACGGCGGTATGCCTCCGATGTAATCGGAAAACAACACATAAACAGTATACAAAAACACATAACAGCACCCCAAAAGCAATCGCTTTTGGGGTGTTTATTATATCCCGTAGAGACAGAGCTTGCGGCTGTCCGTCAATCCGCAAAAGTCGGTAGCGACAGCAAGCCGTCGTGAGGGCGTTTACAACCGAGCAGGCGAGCCGAGCGAGATTTTTGCGGAAAAGGAGGAGTTGCATAGTGAGTGAGAAATAGCCAAAGGCTGTTGCGAACGATACGGAGCAAACGACGACGCCGTGCAAAAGAAAAAGGCACTCCGTAAGGAATGCCTTGAAAAGATAAAACAATTATCTCTTTGAGAACTGGGGTGCACGACGAGCGCCCTTGAGTCCGTACTTCTTTCTTTCCTTCATTCTCGGGTCACGAGTGAGGAAGCCTGCCTTCTTGAGTGCGGGACGAAGATTTTCGTCATACTGAAGAAGAGCTCTTGAAAGACCGTGGCGGATTGCGCCTGCCTGTCCTGTAACGCCGCCGCCTGCAACTGTGCAAACGATGTCGAATTTTTCTGTCAAGCCTGTAAGTGCGAGAGGCTGACGAACAACGAGCTTCAATGTTTCAAGACCGAAATAATCATCGATGTCTCTGTTGTTGATTGTGATTTTACCTGTACCTGCATAGACGCGAACACGCGCTACCGATTTCTTTCTTCTGCCTGTACCGTAAAAATAAGGTGTTGAATCGTACATTTATTTTTGCCTCCCTTTCTTAAAATTCTCTTACAGTCGGCTGCTGTGCTGCATGAGGATGCTCAGCGCCCTGATAGATGTGAAGTCTTGTAAGAGATTTTGCTCCGATTGTGTTTGCGGGAAGCATTCCCTTAACTGCCTTTTTAAGTACGAACTCGGGCTTTTCAGCCATAAGAGTCTTGTACTGAATCTTCTTCATATTACCGATATAACCTGTGTGGTGGTAATACATCTTCTTCTCAAGCTTGTTGCCTGTAAGAACCATTTTTTCAACGTTTACAACGATTACGAAATCACCGCAGTCTGCATGAGGTGCAAATGTGGGCTTGTGCTTACCGCGAAGAAGATGAGCAGCTTCAGCAGCAATGCTGCCGAGTGTTCTGCCTTCGGCGTCAAGTACATACCAGCTACGGGTGATGTCGCCTGCTTTAGGCATATAAGTTGACATAACTTTTTCCTCCGAATAATATTTTCTTTATTGCTCGGATATGATACCACCTAAAAGCGATTAAGTCAACCCATTTTTTGATATTTTTTAACGAGCAGTAGTATTATCTCTCGTTTTCTTCGTTTTTCTCTTGTTTTTATAATGTTTGCTCTTTTATTATTTTTCAAAAAACTTCCCTTTTGTGCATTTATTATAAATTTACTCTGTTTAATTTGTCGTTATGGATTATTGACATTTATTGATATTTTATGATACCATAAATAATCGGCAGTTTGAGCTTTGTTATAGACTCGCTGCTTTTTTGCCGTATTGCGGCATTCGTTAAAAATAATTTATCAGGAGCAATGCAATGGAATTTTTGTTCGGTAATCTTCTCGAAATCCAATGGCAGCAAATTGTCATGTGGCTCATAGGCGGCGTGCTTATTTATCTTGCCATTAAAAAGCAAATGGAGCCGACTCTCCTTTTGCCGATCGGCTTCGGTGCCATTATGGTCAACCTCCCGTTTTCGGGCGCAGTTGCGCAAACGATTGACGGCGTGCTTGAATCGGGTCCTCTGAGCACTCTTTATGACGCCGGTATCGCAAACGAGCTGTTTCCGCTCATACTCTTTATAGGTATAGGCGCGATGATAGACTTCGGACCGGTGCTTTCAAACCCCAAGCTTATGATTTTCGGTGCGGCGGCACAGTTCGGTATCTTCTTCACACTCTGTATGGCTTCAATGTTCTTTGATCTCAAGGATGCGGCGGCTATCTCAATTATCGGTGCGGCGGACGGCCCGACCTCAATTGTAGTTGCAATGAAGCTCGGCTCTAAGTATCTCGGCGCTATAATGGTTGCGGCATATTCGTATATGGCGCTTGTTCCGATTATCCAGCCGCCGGTAATCAAGCTTCTTACCACCAAAAAGGAAAGACTCATCCGTATGCCTTACAAGCAGGCTTCCGTTTCAAAGACAACGAGAATTCTTTTCCCGATTATAATCACGATAATCGCAGGTCTTATTGCACCGTCCTCGGTTGCGCTTATCGGATTTTTGATGTTCGGCAACCTTATCCGTGAATGCGGAGTTCTCGACTCGCTTTCGGACACGGCTCAGAACGTACTCGCAAACCTTATAACCATTTTCCTCGGAATTACAGTCGCTTCACAGATGAAGGCTGAAAACTTCCTTAAAAAGGAAACACTTATGATTCTCGGTTTAGGTCTTATAGCGTTCATCTTTGATACCGCAGGCGGCGTTCTCTTCGCCAAATTCCTGAACATTTTCCTCAAAGAAAAGATAAACCCGATGATAGGCGCGGCAGGCATTTCCGCTTTCCCGATGTCGGGAAGAATCGTAAACAAGATGGGACTTGCGGAGGACAAGCAGAACTTCCTTCTTATGCATTCTATCGGCGTAAACGTATCGGGACAGATTGCTTCCGTAATCGCAGGCGGTCTTATTCTTAATTTCTTTATGAAATAAAAGGGGGAAAATAAAATGTTTTTAAGCTTTAATCCGCACGCTTTTATAGATAATCTCTATTATATGTTATACGGTATGCTCGGCATATTCGTTGTGATCGGAATTATAATCGCACTTACTTACCTTTTGAACTACATCTTTTCCGGTAAAAAGAAAGATAAGAAAACAAAAGCCGAAAACACCGACGGTGCTGACAAAAAACAGTAAACAAGGCAAAAAATTACCCGTGAGTCGCAAAGCTCACGGGCTTTTTTTATTATCTCTCATCCAAGGGAACATAGGTTTGATTCTTTCCGACGCTCTTGTATGCAGGGCGGATAATCTTATCCGTATTGATAAGCTCCTCTATCCTGTGAGCCGACCAGCCGACAACTCTCGCTATTGCAAAAATCGGTGTAAACAGCTCAACGGGAATACCGAGCATACTGTAAACAAAGCCGCTGTAAAAATCGACATTCACGCTGACGCCCTTGTATATCTTGCGCTTTGCGCCGATGACCTCCTTGCCGAGCTTTTCAACAGCATTGTAGAGTGCGTAATCGTCCTCCCTGCCCTTTTCGACTGCAAGAGCCTTTACGAACTCCTTGAACACCTGCGCTCTCGGGTCGGAAACGGAATAGATAGCGTGTCCCATACCGTAAATAAGACCTTTATTGTCAAACGCCTGCTTATCGACAAGCTTTTCAAGGTAGGCTCTAACCTGCTCCTCATCCTTGGTGTCGGCAACATTTTCTTTCAAATCGTTCATCATCTGAACAACCTTTATGTTTGCGCCGCCGTGCTTGGGTCCTTTAAGTGAGGAAAGAGCCGCCGCCA
The DNA here is from genome assembly GCA_963624605.1 of Eshraghiella crossota. Lineage (GTDB taxonomy): Bacteria > Bacillota > Clostridia > Oscillospirales > Acutalibacteraceae > Fimenecus. Next base: position 8,831 of record CAVFQD010000011.1, read on the forward strand.
TGGTTGAATAAGTATCCGAGCCGGACGATGTGACAACATGGGTTGTAAACGATGAGTTGTTGCCGCCGCCGTGCTCCATATGCAAAATCAAAGCCGTGTCGAGCACCCTCGCCTCAAGCTCCGTAAACTCCTTGTCGGGACGAAGCATACGAAGTATATTTTCCGATATTGACATATCGGGGTCGGGGCGGTGAATATAAAGGCTGTCGTTACATTCATAGTGATTGTATGCCTGATAAGCATAGACCGAAAGCATCGGGAAGCAGCTTATAAGCCTCAGACACTGTGTGAGAACATTTTCAATGCTTATATCCGAAGCGTTGTCGTCATACGCCGCAAGGGTAAGAACGCTTCGTGTAAGGCTGTTCATTATATCCTTCGTGGGCGCTTTCATAATTACATCTCTTGTAAAGTTGGTCGGCAGCGAACGCAGGCACGAGAGAACCCCGGTAAACTCGTCAAGCTGTGCCTTGGTCGGAAGCTTTCCGAAAAGGAGAAGATATGTAGCCTCCTCAAAGCCGAAACGGTTGTTTCCTCTGCCGTTGATAAGGTCTATAACATTTATTCCTCTGTAAGAGAGCTGACCCGCGCAAGGTATTCTTTCGCCGTCAACCTCCTTAAAGGCTGTGATTTCGGAAATTGTGGTAAGCCCCGCAAGCACACCCTTACCGTTTTTATCCCGAAGTCCTCTTTTTACGCCGTACTCGTCATAGAGACCGACATCTATATAACCGTTATCGCGACACATTTGGGCATGAATTTTATTGTAATTTTCTATATCCTGTCTTGTCAAATCCATGTCTTTGCTCCTTTCGGGTATAAATCATTTATTTAATTATACATCATTTTATCACTGAATTAGTTAAAATTTTGTTAATTTTTGTAAAAAATCGGCAAGGACGATACAAAAAATTCGCCCTTGCCGAAAATTTATATCCTTACAAATCAGATTTTAGCCAAAGCCTGTTCAATGTCCGCAATGATGTCCCTGACATTCTCAATTCCCACAGAGAACCTTACAAGGTCGGGAGTTACTCCGCACTCGATAAGCTCCTTGTCGGACAGCTGACGGTGGGTTGAAGACGCGGGGTGCAAAACGCAGGTGCGTGCGTCCGCTACATGGGTTACGATTGCCGCAAGGCGAAGATTGTTCATAAACGCCTCTGCTTTTTTTCTTCCGCCCTTGACTCCGAATGAAATTACGCCGCAGGTGCCGTTGGGCATATATTTCTTTGCAAGCTCATAGTCCTTGCTCGATTTAAGTCCGGGATAATTGACCCACGCTATTTTGTCGTTATTTTCAAGGTACTCAGCAACCTTCTGTGCGTTTTCGCAATGTCTTTCGACGCGCACCGCAAGGCTTTCAAGACCTACATTGAGCAAAAACGAGTTAAACGGCGACGGGGTTGAGCCGTAGTCTCTCAAAAGCTGAGCGACAATTTTGGTTATATAACCCGCCTTGCCGAAATCCTTTGCGTAGGTAGCGCCGTGATAGCTCTCGTCCGGCTCGGTCATACAGGGGAACTTGTCGTTCTGATACCAGTCGAAGCTGCCGCTGTCAACAACGCAGCCGCCTATTGTGGAGGCGTGACCCTCCATATACTTTGTGGTCGAATGGGTAACGATGTCCGCGCCCCATTCGAACGGACGGCAGTTTATGGGCGTCGGGAAGGTGTTGTCGACAACAAGCGGAACACCGTGCTTATGCGCTATTCGCGCGAATTTTTCAATATCAAGGACATCAAGCGACGGATTTGCGACAGTCTCGCCGAAAACAGCCTTTGTGTTGGGCTTGAACGCCTTTTCAATTTCCTCCTCTGAAGCCGTCGGGTCAACAAAGGTTACATCAACGCCTATTTTCCTCATTGTGACATTGAGGAGGTTAAATGTACCGCCGTAGATGGTGACGGAGCTTACAACATGGTCGCCTGCGCCCAAAATGTTGATAAGCGCAAAGAAGTTCGCCGCCTGACCCGATGAGGTCAGCACTGCCGCAACGCCGCCCTCAAGCGCCGCAATTTTTGAAGCCACGGCGTCGTTTGTCGGGTTTGCAAGCCTTGTGTACATATAGCCCGGCTGAAGGTCAAAAAGCTTTGCCATATCAGCCGAAGTGTCGTATTTATAAGTCGTGCTCTCGTATATCGGCAGAACTCTCGGCTCGCCGCTCTTGGGCTGCCAGCCTGCCTGCACGCATTTTGTATCGATTGAACAATCGGGTATAAGTCCCATTTTCTTTACCTCATAATAAATATTTAATAAGTATGCCTTATAAATTAGCCTTGATAGCAGCCAAAAGCTCGTCATATGTCTCATATGCGGGAAGCTCGGGGTGGTCAGCCTTAATCTTATCGGTGCTCTTGAAAAGGAAGCCTGCCTTGCTCGCTTTAATCATTCCGAGGTCGTTATAGCTGTCGCCGCTCGCAATGGTCTCAAAGCCTATCGACTGAAGAGCCTTTACGGTTGAAAGCTTGGAGTTTTCAACTCTCATTCTGAAGCCCGTTATCTCGCCGTCGGGAGCAACCTCAAGCGTGTTGCAGAAAATTGTGGGCATTCCGAGCTTTTTCATAAGCGGACCCGCAAACTGCGTAAAGGTATCGCTTAAAATGATAACCTGTGTAAGAGAGCGGAGCTCGTCAAGAAATTCCTTTGCACCGGGCATCGGGTCAATCTTTGCGATGGTTTCCTGAACCTCTTTAAGTCCGAGTCCGTGCTGTTTGAGAATATTGAGGCGGTACTTCATAAGCTTGTCGTAATCGGGCTCGTCCCTCGTTGTCTTTTTAAGCTCGGGGATACCGCTTTCCTCTGCGAAAGCAATCCATATTTCGGGTACCAATACGCCCTCCATATCAAGGCATACGATGTTCATATCACTCATAGTTTTTCTCCGTTCGTAAAGTTATAGTTAATAAATAAATTATATATCATTCGGCAAAAGATTTCAACAGTTGATTACCAGCCGTCAACCTCTCCTCTTTGCAGTGCGCCGACTATCTTTTTCCTTAATTGCGGATAATCCTTTTCAAGCGAAAATAAAAGCTCCTTTACCGTCTGCCTCTGCGTTACCTTATCGGCGGGGCATTTGCTTTTAACTATCGGCAATTCAAGCCGCTTCGCCGCCTTTTCCACATCCTTTTCATAGCAGAATATAAGCGGTCTGATAAGATACAAATCCTTATTTGACAGATATGACACAGGCGAAAAACAGCCTATCGTTCCGCCGTTGAACAGGTTCATTATAACAGTCTGTGCCGCGTCGTCAAGATGATGACCGAGCGCAATTTTGTTGCAGCCCGCCTCCTTTGCGGTGTCGTGCAGTATTCCCCTGCGCATCTTGGCGCAAAGCGAGCAGGGATTTTTTTCCTTTCTGTCAACGAATATTACCTTGTAAAGGTCGGTCTTTTTAACTATGTACTCAACGCCCAGCTCATCACAGAGCGCCTGCACCTTTTCAAAATTGCCGTCCTCGAAATTAAAGCGGTAGTCAAGCGTTATCGCCACGACCTCAAATTTTTTCGGATAAAATGTGCGAAGCCTTGCAAGTGCATATAAAAGCGCAAGCGAGTCCTTGCCGCCCGAAACGCCGACGGCTATTCTGTCGCCCTCGTCTATCATATTGTATTTGTCAACCGCCGCCCTCGTAAGGCTCAAAAGCTGTTTCATAAAATCACCGAAGATATTTTACCGCATTTTCACGGCAAAGTAAACAGTAATGCTTTACAACCCTTGCACGTTCATATATAATCGTAGTAGGAAGTGATTAGTGTGTTGAATTTGAGACCCCTGCTCTTAAAATATTGGGATTTGAGCGTCAACGGAAACGATGAAAAGCGAATCGCCTCGCAAGCTCCGCCTACGGGAGTGCGGACATTTTCCGACATTCTGTACATCAACGACGGAACCTGGCAGCACCGTCTCGATGTTTACCGTCCCGAAGCCGCAGACGGAAAATTGCCCGTTATCGTGGATATTCACGGCGGCGGTTGGATGTACGGCACAAAGCGCATTAACGAATATTATAATATGACCCTCGCACAGCACGGGTACGCCGTTTTCAGCATAAACTACCGTCTTGTGCCCGAATGTGAAATTGACGGTCAGCTTCAGGACTGTATGCACGCGCTTAAATGGATGAAGAAAAATGCCGAAAGCTACGGCGGCGACCTTTCCCGTCTTTACATAACCGGCGACTCGGCAGGCGGATTTTTGGCAGCTTACAGCGCGCTTCTCAACAATTCGGACGAATTGCGAAGAGCCTTTGACACGGTATCGCCGAGCCTTGATATCCGTGCCGTCGGTCTTACCTGTCCCGTGTGCTATATGCTCGACAAGTCAGTGCAGGGGCTTTATATGAAGCAGATACTCGGCAATGAATTCAGAGAGACCGCATACTGCGACTTTGTAAACCTTGACGAAGCTGTAAAGCTGAGCCGTATGCCGCCGACATATTTAATTACCTGCGGCGGAGATATGCCCGCTAAAGCGCAAACCTACAGGGCATATAACGACCTTAAAAAATGCGGCGTCGAGTGCGAACTGAATTATACGCCCGACAAAAAATATCAGCATGTTTTCAATATAGTTGACCCGTTCTCCGCGCCTTCAAAAAAAGCAAATAACGCTATGCTTGATTTTTTCAAAGCTCATTAAGCACAGCATTACATACGCCTCCCCGCCCATACACAGGTATGGACGGGGAGGTTTTACAAACAAAAGGCTCCGCACCGGAATAACCGTCCGACGCAAAGCCTTGTCCGCATAATATTAACTCGCTTATGCTTACGCGTTTTCTTCCTTCATCTTCGCAAAGCACTCGCTGCAATAAACAGGTCTGTCATCTCTGGGCTGGAAAGGAACCTTTGCTTCGCCGCCGCATTTTGCGCATGTTGCAGTGAACATCTGTCTTTCGCCTTTTGCAGCGTTCTTTCTTGCGTCACGGCATGCCTTACATCTCTGCGGTTCGTTTACAAAGCCTTTTTCAGCATAGAACTCCTGCTCTCCCGCCGTGAAAACGAACTCGTTGCCGCAATCTTTGCAAATAAGGGTCTTGTCTTCGTACATTTCAGTAACCTCGCTAAAATAAAAAATATTTTTACCCCCAACGGACTTGCACCGTCACATAAATCAAAATGCTCTCCTTCGAGAAGGGCTTATTATTTGAAAAATTTAAGTTTTTTTCTTGCTCTCTGTAATGTGCCGTCAACGGATTTGACGGTGGCGCCGGTTTTTTTCGCTATTTCCTCATATGTCAAGCCGTTCAGAAACAGAAGCAGCGCTTCACGCTCTTTTTCGGACAGCTCGGAGTCGATAAACTCAAATATCCGCTTGTATCCGTCCTCGCCTATAAGCTGCTCCTCCGGAGACCGGCGGCAGACAATGTCCGCATCGTCGGCGGAAAGTGAAACCGCCCTGTCAAAAAACACGCTTTTCCCCGAGCGCTTGCGCGTAACGGAAAGAAGTCTGTTTTTGATGCATACATTGAGATAAGTCTTAAAGCCTGCGCCGCAGTCCGCCTTATATGTACCGACTGCACACAGCATACCTATCATGCCCTCCTGGCACAGATCGGCAAACTCGAAACCGTTTCCGGAAAAGCTCTTCGCCTGACCCTGTACGACCGGCTCGGAAAACTCAACCAGACGGGAAAGTGCGTCCTTATCCCCCCGTTGTGCCGAAGCAACAAGCTGCAAAAGCTCTTCATCGGAAAAACGATTAGCATTATCAGACAACCCAATTACCTCGCACAATAAATATAACTGAAACATATAAACT